>NZ_JBVAYZ010000001.1:0-403626 GCF_055412865.1 Pseudarthrobacter ribosi
AGCACTTGCGCCCTGGCTCCAGCACTACAACACTGAACGAATCCACACCGGCATCGGAACCACACCCATCACCCGAGTGTCACCAACCTAATGGCGCAGTACATCTAGGCCTTCGTCGGTGGCCAGAATGTTTGGTGGCCAGTGGGGTGGTTCCCAGTCCTGTTGTTCGCTGGGATAGTACCGTCCTGAGGGTGAGGTCCAGCCGGGCGGTTTGTCTTTGCTGGCCCCGGCGGGTGTCCAGGCGGAGCCGTGTTTGAGGCGGTGGTGTTTCGGGCAGGGCTGTCCGAGGTTGTTGAGCCCGGTGGTGCCTCCGTCGGCCCAGGCCAGGAGGTGGTCGGCCTCGTTGTCCAGGGAGGGGTTGTTGCAGCCCGGGAAGGGGCACCGGCCGTCGCGGAGCCGCAGCCATTGGCGCATAGCCTTTGTGAGGCGGTAGTTGGTCCGGCCGATTTCCAGCGGGGCCCCGTCACGCGGGTCGGTCAGGACCCGGTGGAAGGACTCCGCGCCGTCGGCGATCAGGGCCCGGGCCATGGACGGCGGGATCGGCCCGTACCCGTCCAGGACCGCCGGTTCCTCCCCGGCGCCGAGCAGGGACAGGACCGGGACGGTGATCAGGACCTGCGCCCGCGGGACCGGCACCTCCCCGGTCAGGCCGTTGCCGTCGGCGTCGGTACCGGCGCTCAGGAGCGAGGTGGCGGCGACGTCGGCGCGGAGCTGCGGGCCTTGGCGCGAAACCGGTACGGGACGAGTTCCCCGGCCGGGCATCCGCGGGCCGGGTTGGGCGCGTCGGGGTCCAGGAAGTGCGCCTCCAGCGCCGCCGCCCCGGCCGGGTCCAGGTCACCGGTTTCGTCGACCATGATCCGGGCGTGGGCCCAGGAGATCGTCCCGTCCCGCAACGCGTCCAGGGTCAGCGGCAGTGCTGTTGTCAGGGCCTGGCTCTCGCCGAGCAGGGCTCCGGCGGCGTGTTCGCTGACCGTCAGGACACAGGCGAGCTCGGCGACCATCGCCATTTCCTGGACGGTGCGGTCCCGCAGGGATGCCGTCGGGGACGCCAGGGCCCGGGTCGCCGCCGCGTAGTCCGCGGTCAGCAGCACCTTCAGCGCCGCGAACCGGGCTTCCACAACGGCCAACCCTGAGAGCCCGTCCAGGCTGGCGTCCGCCAGAAGCCGCAACGGATCCGCCCACGGCGGACCAGACCCGGTACCCCGGGACGGACCGGCGCCGGACGGAATGATGCGGGCCGAATCAGCGTGGTCCTCCCCGGAACCGGTGAAGACAGCCAAAGCAGCAACGGACGCGGCGACAGCCGCCAGGGCCTCCCTGCTCTCCGCACTCCAGACCGTGCTTTCCATACCCCCATGACATCACGAGCCACCGACATTAAATGATGAAGCCAGATGGGCTCAGCGTGATGCCGGGCGGACGGCTGACGTACCGGCCGACGGGCCATGGGGGTGAGAGCGTCCCGGGAAGCCGGGGAGCCAACGCTCCCGGTGAAGCCGCGGAGCCAACGCCCTTGTGGGCTGTTTTTCTCACCCTGTGCGGATGAGTGCCTGCCGGTTGCCGCGGGCCATACTGGGAAAATGCCGACGAGCGATACCCGCACCCGCGATACCCGCACCCGCGGCGTCCGAGTCACCGACCTGGCCAGGCTGGCCCTTGCCTGGGCCGCCTCGACGGTGGCCCTCATCATTACCGGCGCGCTGCTCCCTGGATTCTCTGCATCCAGTTGGTGGGACTACGCCGCCGTGGCAGCAGTGGCCGGCATCGTCGGTCTGGTCCTCCGCCCCGCGCTGGTGGAGATCTCGGCCCGGGTGGGCTGGCTGGCGGTGCTTCTTACCGCTGTTGTCGGGCAGGCCCTGATCATGTATGTCGCCATCCGCCTGGTGCCGGGCATCGAGTCGACGGCGTGGACCGCCCTTGCCGCAACCTGGATCAGTGCGGTCGTGGCCACCCTTATCTCGTGGGCCACCACAGCCGGTACCGATGATGGACTGGTCACCTCCCTGGCCGGCAGGGCACGCCGGAAGACCACGGTGACCGACCCGGAGGTTGACGGCGTCCTGTTCGTGCAGCTCGACGGTGTCCCGTTCCCGGTGCTGCAGTGGGCAGTCCAGTCCGGGGCAGTACCGCATATCCGGCGCTGGCTGTCCTCGGGGGACTACACCTGCCGCGAATGGACTCCCCAGCTCCCGTGCACCACGCCAGCCAGCCAGATGGGCATTCTGCACGGCACCGTTGACGGAATCCCCGCCTTCCGGTGGTACGACCGGGAGCTCAAACGGGTCCTGGTCGCCAACCGCCCGGCGGACGCCCGGGTGATCGAGGAAAGGCACAGCACCGGCCAGGGCCTGCTGTACGACGACGGGGTCTCCATTTCGAACCTTTTCACCGGCGACGCGCCACGATCGCTCCTGACGATGAGCCACGTGGAGGTCCGGCGCGGGTCCACGCAGACGCGCCGTGCGTTCGCCTGGTTCTTCACCTCACCGAACGGGTTCATGCGCAGCTTCACGCGGACCGTCGGGGAGGTCCTCAAGGAGCGGTGGCAGGCCCGACGACAGGTCCGACGCGACTTCGACCCCCGCGTGCACCGGGACTGGACTTTCGCCCTGCTTCGCGCAGTGACGAATGGTCTCCTGCGTGACCTGAACACTGCCCTGGTCGCCGAGGAGCTGCGTCGAGGCACGAAGTGCATCTATGTCGACTACGTGGACTACGACGAGATCGCCCACCACGCAGGCGTTTTCCGGCCTGAGTCGCTCGCCGCCCTGGACGGCCTGGACCGCACACTGGGGTTCCTGGCCCGGCTCGCCGGTTCCGCTCCCCGCCGCTACCGGCTGGTCGTACTCTCGGACCACGGCCAGTCCCAGGGCACTCCTTTCGCTGACCGGTACGGCCAGAGCCTCGGTGATCTGTGTGCCGAGCTAATGCAGGAACACGTACAGACTGTCGACGCGTCCGTCGAAGGGCTGGGTCGCGCCGACTCCATTGCCGGCGACATCGCTGCCGGGGGGATGACCGGGAAGCTTGCGGCCCGCGCCAACGAAGGGCTGACCAAGGCACAGCAGACACCGGATCCCGGCAACGCCGAAGAGGAGCCGGTGGTGGTGCTGGGCTCCGGCAACCTAGGCCTGGTCTTCGTGCGGGGCGACCGGCGCTGGACGCTCGAGGACCTCGAGAGGGAGTGGCCCGCCCTGGTCCCCGGCCTGGCCGAACATCCTGGGGTCGGGTTCATCGCCGGGATCGATGAAGACGGCCGGGAATGGGCGATCGGGAGTGGCGGTCGACTCAATCTGACGAGCGGGGCCGTGGAGGGCACTGACCCGTTGGCCGGCTTCGGATCCCACGCCGCGCGGGTGCTCCGACGTGCGCTGATGGACCCCAAGGCGCCGGATCTCTACGTCAACAGCATGGTCGATCCGATGACCAACGACGTCACGGCCTTCGAGGGCCTGGTCGGATCCCATGGGGGCCTCGGCGGCTGGCAGGACCGCGCCGTGCTGCTCGGTCCCGCCGATCTCATGGCGGGGCTGCCCGAGCGAATTGAGGGTGCCGACGAGCTCCACCGGTTGCTGGTGGCGATGCTCGAGGCCTGTGGCCAGCGCACCACGACGGCGTTCCCGCGTTGAGTGACCGGGTGAGCCCGGTCCGCGGGACAGTTCACGGGCCTCTACTCATCCGGGTGCGACCCATGACTGGCCGGGGGAGAGAACGACAGCTGTGCAGCCGGGAGCCTGCTCCGCCACCGCATCGGCAAACCGGCGCCCGGGCAGCTCGAGCCAGCTCCGGGCAAAGTGTGTGACGAAGGGCGGGTGCAGGGTTCCCCAGTGCACCGGCAGGGCGTACCGCGCGCCGCTCAGTGCGACGGCGCGGGCGGCGGTCTCGGGGTTCAGGTGCCCCGCCGAGAGCCTCGGTCCCCATCCCCAGACTGGCACCACGACGACATCGATGGGACCGCCCGCCATGGCTGGGATCCCGGCCATCTCCGGAAACAGCCCCGTGTCACCCGCGATCCAGACGGTGCCCGAAGGACCGCGAACCAGCTGGCCATGGGCGTCGTTGGGTCGGTGCGGCATCGGGCGGTGACGATGCTCCGCCGGCACCTGCCGTATTTCGACACCGCGGCCGGCCGGGGTCCAGCCGTCGCCCAAGGACACCGTGTTCATGAACTTGCGGCGGCGCAACCAGGCGATGTTCGCGGGCGCACTCATCAGGGCCGCTCCGGGCAGCATGCGGAGGGAGCGCAGCTCGGCGTGGTCGTGGTGCAGGTGGGAGAGGAGCACGACGTCGGACCGGCTCCACGACGCAGGGTCCGGCCGGGGCGCCAGGCGCCGCAGCAGCCCGGCATGAGGACGAAGCAGCGGATCGGTCAGGACCCGAACCCCGTCGAGATCCAGGACCACCGAGGAGTGGCCCAGCCAGGTGAGTCTCATGCCGGGACCTGCGCTACTCCGTCTCTTCCTCCATAACGGCGATCGCGAAACCCAGCGCTTCGGTGACGTTGATCGCAGCCGACATCGTCCGGGCCGTTCCGATGATGGGGGCCACGGCGACGAGCACGTTCTGAACGTCCTTGGCCGTAACCCCTGACTCGATCGCGGGGCCCACATGGGCAAGGTAGGAGATGGGCCGGGCGTCGACGGCGGCGAGGGCAGCGATGCGAATCATGAGCAGCGCGTCGGCCGGCAGGTCGGAGCGTCCCAGGGAGGCGTCAGTAATGGCGCCGATGGTCTCCAGAACCGGGTTCTCACTCTGAGCGGACATGGTCGATCTCCTTAACGTGGGTTGCCATCACAGCCCCGGGGTGGGGCTGTCGATCGTGCAGAGCAATGAATGCGGCCCGGACCCCGGGGCGCAGTCCGTCGACTCCGGTCAGGCCATGGCCTTTGCCTTGAGGGAGTCAAACTCGGTCTGGCTGATTGCTCCGGAATCGAGCAGGGCCTTGGCATCGGCGATCTGGCTGGCCGGGCTCGCCGACTTTCCTGCGACCTGCTGGATGTACTCCTGCTGGGCGGCCTGTTGATCGGCAATGGCGGCCATCTGCCGCTCGGTCATGCTGCGGCCACGGGCGATCAGGTAGATGAGGGCGCCAAGCCAGGGCACGAAGACAAGCAGTATTACCCAGCCGGCCTTACCCCAGCCGCTGAGCGATCGGTCGCCGAACAAGTCAAACAGGCAGCGGAACCACACCATCAGGGCCGCGATCCAGATGAAGAACCAGAAACTCCATAGCAGGATGTCCCAGAAGTCAGTCGAAATTGAGCCCATGGCTACTCCTCCACTAGTGCCCGCCGGTGCCTGGCCGTCGCTTCGCGCACGAAGCAGGCCGCAATGGCGGAACATCTGCCGGGGCCCGATGCAGGCCCTCAATTGCCAGCCTGCCCGGACGGGCGGAGCACCGCATCGTTCGTCAAGGATGAGGTGGCTCCGCAAACCCGCAGCGGCGGCGTGGAGGGTCATCCCGCGGCGGCCTGGAGAGTCGGCCCGCGGCGGCCGCCTAGAAGGAGTGCTCGGGGCCGGGGAACTGGCCGGAGCGCACGTCCTCGCCGTAGGCCTTCGCGGCGTCGCTGAGTGAGGTGCGCAGGTCCGCGTACTGCTTGACGAACTTGGCCATCCTGCCGCCACGCAGGCCCGCCATGTCCTGCCACACCAGCACCTGGCCGGTGGTCGCGTTGCCGGCGCCGATGCCGATGGTGGGGACGTCGACGGCGGCGTCCACGGCAGCCGCCGTCGCCGCCGGCACCATTTCCATCAGGACGCAGAACGCGCCGGCGTCGGTGAGGGCGACGGCGTCGTCGATCAGCCGCCGGGCATCATCGCCGCGGCCCTGCACCCGGTAGCCGCCGAGGGCATGCTCGCTTTGCGGGGTGAAGCCGATGTGCGCCATCACCGGAATACCGGCCTGGACCATCGCCCGGACGGTCTCGGCATAGAACGCCCCGCCCTCGATCTTGACCGCGTGGGCGAGTCCTTCCTTGAGGAACCGGACGCCGGTGGCCACCGCCTGCTGGGCGGAGACCTCGTAGCTGCCAAAGGGAAGGTCCGCCACCACGAGGGCGCGCTTGGCCGAGCGGGTGACCGCGCGGCACAGGGGGAGCAGCTCATCCACGGTGACGGGCAGGCTGGTTTCGTTGCCGAAGACATTGTTGGAGGCTGAGTCGCCCACGAGGAGGACCTCGATGCCGGCCTGGTCGAAGATTTCCGCCGTGTACTGGTCGTACGCGGTCAGCATGGCAAAGCGCTCACCGTTGAGCTTGGCCTGGCGCAGGTGGTGCGTGCGGATCTTCGCCACCGGCTTCCGGGCGCCGGGCTCCTGGCCCGCCGTCGAGCCCGCGGACGCGGCCGGGGACGTTTCCGCTGCCGCGGACGCGCCCGCGGCGGCCGGGCCGTTGCCATAGGGGGCGGCTAGTTCTGCGGGCAGGCTGGAATCGGGGCTTGTGCTTGTGGCCATGGCACGAGCGTAGTGCGATCCGGCGGGTGCTAGCTACTGGGCTCCAGCCCGTGGGCGCGTGAGTCACGTCACACGGTCGCCGTCGGAATGAGCCTGGGACCGGTCTGGGGCGTCGAATTCAGGGTTCCCGGTGTTAACGCTGTGTTACGCGGGGCAGCTGCGCCAGCAATCGGTGGCAATGATTAGTAAAGTGAACGGTGAGCAGCCGCGGGACCCATGTACGACGGGCCTGGGGCACGGACGAAAGAACCGGAAAGAGGCCAGTATGGACCGCCAGCAAGAGTTTGTCCTGCGGACGATCGAAGAGCGCGACGTGCGGTTTGTGCGGCTGTGGTTCACCGACGTCGTGGGATCGCTGAAGTCCGTGGCGTTGGCCCCAGCCGAAGTGGAAGGCGCGTTCGAGGAGGGCCTGGGCTTTGACGGCTCCTCGATTGAGGGCCTCGCCCGCGTTTTCGAGTCCGACATGCTGGCCCAGCCGGACCCCGCCACCTTCCAGATCCTGCCGTGGCGCGGCGAGACCGAAGCGACGTCCCGGATGTTCTGCGACATCCTGACGCCCGACGGCGAACCCTCCGCCGCTGATCCGCGCAACGTCCTCAAGCGCAACCTGGCCAAGGCCGCGGACATGGGCTTCACCTGCTACACCCACCCCGAGATCGAGTTCTACCTGCTCAAGTCCCAGCAGCCGGGTCCCGACGGCGCCCCCGTCCCCGTGGACGAGGGCGGCTACTTCGACCACGTTCCCGGCGGTGTGGCGCAGGACTTCCGCCGCACGGCCGTGACCATGCTGGAATCGGTCGGCATCTCCGTCGAGTTCAGCCACCACGAGGCCGGCCCCGGCCAGAACGAGATCGACCTGCGCTACGCGGATGCCCTGCAGACCGCGGACAACATCATGACGTTCCGCACCGTGATCAAGGAGGTCGCGCTCCAGCAGGGCACGTACGCCACCTTCATGCCGAAGCCGTTCACGGCCCACCCGGGTTCCGGCATGCACACCCACTTCTCGCTCTTCGAGGGCGACACGAATGCCTTCTACGAGGCGGGTGCGGAGTTCCAGCTTTCCGAGACGGCCCGGCAGTTCATCGCCGGCATCCTTAAGCACGCCCCGGAATTCACCGCCGTCACCAACCAGTTCGTGAACTCCTACAAGCGGCTCTGGGGCGGCGGAGAAGCACCCAGCTACCTCAGCTGGGGCCACAACAACCGCTCGGCCCTGGTCCGCGTCCCGCTGTACAAGCCCGGCAAGGGCCAGTCCGCGCGGATCGAATACCGCGGCATCGACTCGGCAGCCAACCCCTACCTCGCCTACGCCGTGCTGCTGGGCGCCGGGCTCAAGGGCATCGAGGAGGGCTACCAGCTTCCCGCCGCCGCCGAGGACGACATCTGGTCGCTGAGCTCGGCCGAGCGCCGTGCGATGGGCCACGACCCGCTCCCGGCCAGCCTGCACGACGCCATCCGCTCGATGGAGGACTCCGAACTCATGCCGCAGATCCTGGGTGAGCAGGTGTTCGAACACTTCCTGCGCAACAAGCGTGCCGAGTGGCAGGACTATCGTCTCCAGGTCACGCCCTACGAGCTGCAACGCAACCTCGGCATCCTTTAGGCGGCCCCGATGAGCCTGGCACGACGCCTCATCGCCGCCGGCTTCAGCGATCTGGAAAACGGCGAACGGTGGCTGGCGGCCCCGGAACTGGAAGGCCTGGACCAGGACCTCCTCTTCTCCGGGCTGCAGCTGGCCGCGAATCCGGACACGGCGCTGCAGTCGCTGGTCCGGCTGATCGAAAAGCACCCGGACCTGCGGAAGCTGGCGGTCGCGGACGCGGAACGCAGCGAACCCATGTACCGGGTGCTGGGCGCCTCGGAGGCGCTGGGTGAGTTCCTGATCCGTCACCCCGAGCATCTCGATGTCTTCGAGGTGACCGCGAGCCCGGAACCGCGGGCAGCGGACGCCGCAGAACTGCGCGCCCGGCTGCTGCGCTCCGTGCAGGCCGATCCGAAATCCGGCCGCCCGGTCGCGGCGCTGACCGGGCAGGAGGGCTACGTGGCGCTCCGCACGGAGTACCGGCGCGGCCTCGTCGAGCTCGCCGTCAAGGACCTCTGCGCCGCCGATCCGCTGGACTTTCTGCCCGCCGCGGGCGCGGAACTGGCGGATCTCGCCGGCGCCGCGATCGAGGCGGCCCTGGCTGTCTCGCGGGCCGAGGCCGCCGAGCACTTCAGCGCCACCGAGGTGGCCGACGTCGGGCTGGCCGTCATCGGCATGGGCAAATGCGGTGCCCGCGAACTCAACTACATTTCCGACGTCGACGTCATCTACGTGATCGAGTCCGGCGAGCTCGACGATTCACGCGCCAACACGATCGGCACGGCCCTGGCGTCCGGCATCTCCCGGGCGATCATGTCCATCGGCCGTGAACCCGGGCTGTGGGAGGTCGACGCCAACCTTCGGCCGGAGGGCAAGTCCGGGCCGCTGGTCAGGACCCTTGCCTCGCATGAGAGCTACTACGCCCGCTGGGCCGAGAGCTGGGAATTCCAGGCCCTGCTCAAGGCCCGAACCATCGCCGGGGACACCGAGCTCGGCGCCCGCTACGAGGCCGCCGTCGCGCCGCTGATCTGGTCCTCCGCCGGCCGGGAAGGCTTCGTGGAGTCCGTCCGCTCGATGCGCCGCCGGGTCACCGAACACATCCCCGCCGAGGAGGAGCAACGGCAGATCAAGCTGGGCCGGGGTGGACTGCGCGACGTCGAATTCACCGTCCAGCTGCTGCAGTTGGTGCACGGCAAATCCGACGAGAGCCTGCGCTGCCGCGACACCACCTCGGCCATCGCCGCGTTGTCCGCGGGGGGTTACATCGGCCGCTCGGACGCCGCCGAGTTCGACCGCGACTACCGCTACCTCCGGCTCCTCGAACACCGGATCCAGCTCTTCCAAATGCGCCGCACCCACCTCATGCCCGTCAAGGAAGCTTCGCTGCGGGCCCTCGCCAAAGCCGTGCTCGGGCCCTTCTCCAGTGAACGGCCCAAACCCGACGCCCTGGTCGCGGCCTGGCGCAAGACCAAACGCTCCGTCCGTGAGCTGCACGAACGCATCTTCTACCGGCCGCTGCTCAACACCGCGGCGGCGCTCAGCAGCGAGGAAGCCAGACTCAGCCCGGAAGCCGCGCAGGGGCGCCTCGCCGCCCTGGGCTACCTCGATCCGAGCGGCGCCATGCGCCACATCGAGGCCCTCACCGCCGGAGTCAGCCGCCGCGCCGCGCTCCAGCGCCAGCTCCTGCCGATCCTGCTCGGCTGGCTCGCGGAGGGTGTGGACCCCGACGCCGGCCTGCTGGCCTTCCGGCGGGTCAGCGAAGCGCTCGGCACCACGCACTGGTACCTCGGGATGCTCCGGGACTCGACGGCGGCGGCCGAGCGGCTCTGCCACGTGCTGTCCAACTCCCGCCTGATCGCGGACCTGCTGGAAGTCTCACCCGAATCCGTGGCCTGGCTCGGCTCGGACAAGGAACTGGTGCCCTTGACCTTCGAGGCGCAGTGGCTCGAGATCGTCTCGAAGATGTCCCGGCACGCGGAGCCGGAAAGCGCGATGCGCCTGATCCGGCTGATCCGCCGCCGCGAGATCCTGCGGATTGCGATCGCGGACAGCGAAGGGCTGCTGGACCAGGACCAGGTCGGCGCGGCGCTGGCCGACACGGACCGGGCCGCGGTCCTGGGCGCACTGCGCGTCGCGGAAACCATGGTCACCGGCGACGAGCCGCTCAAGACGCATGTGCTGGTGGTCGCCATGGGACGGCAGGGCGGCCGGGAGATCGGCTACGGCTCGGACGCTGACGTCATGTACGTGCACCGCGGGCTTCCCGGCGTCCCGGAGGACGAGGCCCAGCAGCAGGCCCTGCAGATCGTCAGCAGGCTCTCCAACCTGCTGACCCAGCCGCTCAAGCCCGCCATCCTCGCGGAGCGTGTCCTGATGGTGGACGCCGACCTGCGGCCGGAGGGCAAGAGCGGGCCGATGGTGCGGTCGCTGGAGTCCTACGCAGAGTATTACCGGCGGTGGTCGCTCATCTGGGAGGCGCAGGCGCTGCTGCGTGCCCGCCCGATGGCCGGCGACGACCAGCTGGCCTCCGGGTTCGTGGCCCTGATCAACCCGATCCGCTACCCCGAGTCGCTCTCCGAGCAGGACGCGCGCGAGGTCCGGCGGGTCAAGGCCCGGGTGGAAGCGGAGCGGCTGCCCCGCGGCGCGGATCCCGCCCGGCACCTGAAGCTGGGCCGCGGTGGCCTGAGCGACGTCGAATGGCTGGCCCAGCTGCTCCAGCTGCAGCACGCCGGACAGCACCCCGAGCTGCGGACCACCTCCACCGTCGAGGCGCTCGAGGGAGCGGCCGCCGTCGGGCTCCTCGATGCGGGTGACGTGGTGATCCTGCTCCGTGCCTGGCACCTGGCGGGCCGAATCCGGTCCGCCAACGTGATCTGGACCGGACGGGCCTCGGATATGCTGCCGTCCTCCCGCCGGGACCTGGAAGCGGTGGCCCGCTGGTGCGGCTACGGGCAGGGCAACGCCGCCGCGCTCGAGGAGGACTACCTGCGGCTCAGCCGCCGCGCCCGGAGCGTGTTCGAGCGGGTTTTCTACGGCCAGTAGCGTTGTCCGCCGGGATCCCGCGGACTCCCGGCGGACTCCTGCTGGTGCCCGCCGGGGCCGGCAGGGGCTCAGCCGGTCGCCGTCAAGGGCTGACATGCGCCGGGGCCCGGTGCTACTTTGGGGCCATGGCCAAGCAAATGTTCCTGAATCTCCCCGTGAAGGACCTCGACAAATCGGTCGCGTTCTTCACCGCGCTGGGGTTTTCCTTCAACCCCGACTTCACCGATGAGAACGCCACGTGCATGATCATCAACGACGACGCGTTTGTGATGCTGCTGGTGGAGAACTACTTCAAGACCTTCACGTCCAAACCAATCGCTGACGCCCGTAGCACCACCGAGGCCATCCTGTCCTTCTCCGTGGACAGCCGCGAGGCCGTGGACGAGCTGGTCAGGACGGCCCTCACCGCCGGCGGAACCCCGTCCGAGGAGGCCCAGGACTACGGCTTCATGTACAACCACAGCTTCCAGGACCCGGACGGCCATTTGTGGGAGGTCTTCTGGATGGACCCGGCCGGGCCGCCCAAGGACGCGGCGCTCTGAGCCGATCGGGGCACCCCGGAGCGGGGCACCCTCCGGCGTGGGTAGGCTTCCTTTATGGCTGAACACGTGTGGCTGCTGCCGCTGAAGGACCTTGGCGACGACGCGCGTGCCGTCAAGCTCGGGGAGATTGCCGAACTCGAGGTCCTGGCAAGCCAGCGCAGGTTCGTGGGCGAGCCGCTGCGGATGGTGCTGATCGGGCTGGAAGAGGAGTCCCGGCACCCCTTTGCGATCGACGCCAACGGATCCGCCGTCGGGGTCCTGACGCTGCAGGCCGGAGCCGCGACCCTGGCCGGCTGGGCGGACGACGAATCGGTCTGGCTGCTGCGGGGCTTCCTGATCGACTACCGGCAGCAGGGCAAGGGCCTGGGCGCGCTGGCAGCGCAGGCCGCCGTCCGGGCCGCCGGGAAACTGACGGCAGCCCTCGGCGGCGGGCAGGCCGGCGTCGTGCTCTCCGTCAACGAACACAACCCTGCCGGGCAGGCCGCCTACCGGACGGCCGGGTTCGAGGACCGCGGCCAGTACCTGGGCGGCGACGCCAGCCCGCAGCGGACCCTGTACCGGCCGTTCTGATCCGCAGAGACCCGTCACCGGTCCTCGGCGGGCACCCGCCATTCCTAGGGGGCTTTCCGGCCCGCAATTCTTAGTACCGAGGCGCGCAGCGGACGAATGACCCAGACCAGGCCGGCGGCGATCAGGACCCCGGCGATCGTGAAGAATGCCGGCAGCGGGTTGAAGGGTCTGGCGGCCGCTGGTGTTGTGGCGGCCGCCGGTCCGGATGACGGCGACGGCGACGGGCTCGCCGTGGCAGCCGGTGCCGGGGCCGCGGGTGCGGATTCCGTCGGGGCAGCAGCAATGTCGGCCGGTACGACGGCGCCGGTAACGGCAGCCTGGACCGGCCCTGCCGCCTGGGGCCGGACGTCACCGCTTCCGCCCTGCGCCGGAAGATAGTTCTGCGCGGGGGAAGTCCGGGCCAGTGGCCGGGCTGCGGCGGCCTGGACTGCGGGAGCCTGAGGGGCGGGTGCCTCGTCGGCGGACGCCGGTTCCGCAGGTGCCGCGTCGGTGGGTGCCGCGTCGGTGGGTGCCGGGACGGCGGCGGGTTCCGGGGCTGGTTCCGGGACCGGCACGGGGGTCGGCTGGGCTCCGGGGTCCACCCCGCCGTTCCCGCCCGTAGCGCTGTCGACGATGTCGATGTACAGCGAAGTCTGGGTGTCCGGATTGTAGCCCGGCGCCGTTGCGGTGACTTTCGCCCGGATCCAGTGCCCGCCGTCGGCAGCCACGACAGTGTAGGTGCTTGCGGTGGCCCCGGCGATCGACTGGCCGTCCCGCTCCCACTGGAAGAGCAGGGTCACCGGTTCGCCGCCGGCGTACCACCACTGGATGGGTTCCACACTGAGCGTGTTGCCGACCTTGTCCCCGCCGGACAGCCACATTTCATCGGGGGGCGCGATGAAGCCGGGGGTGACCGCCGTCGAAGTGTTTGACATGGACACGCTTGGCACGCCGGCCGAAATGCCGGTCGCTTTCAGGGTGACCATTTTGCCCAGGTCGGCGGCCTTGATCGTGTAGGCGTTGGCGGTGGCCCCCTCGATGTCCACGCCGTCAGCCTGCCACTGAAGTTTCAGGGTCATCCAGCTGGGCGACCAGGTCCCAAGGTTGCTGACCTCCAGCGTGGATCCGACCCTGGTCCGGCCCCACACGGTCGGGGCCTCGCCGGTGATGCCGGGCCGGCCGGTGTACTCGGCGGTGTTGGCCTCGCTGACTTTCGGGGACGGCAGGGTTGTCTCCACCCCGTCGTTCACCCCTGGGGCGGACGCGCTAACACGCAGCGCCAGGGAATGGTCCGTGTCGGACTTCGTGATCTTGTAGGTTTCCCCTACGGCTCCGGGGATGCCGACACCGTCGCGCAGCCACTGGTATTTCAGCGTATTTGTTTCGGTCCCCTGGCCGTAGAGCCACACGCCTGCGGAGGAAGTGAGGGTTTGTCCCGCTTTGAGGATGCCGGTGAAGGTCGGCTGTTCCGCCGCCCGGACTATGGCAAGGCCTGCGGCGCTTTCGCGGTAGTCGCGGCACGCCGTCCCATAACCAGTATCCCAGCAGGCGGATGTCGCTTGGGCGGGGCCGGCGAAGCCGGCGGTGGACAGGATGATGGCGGCACCGACGGCAGAAGCCGCGCGCGACAGAGATCTCTTCAATTTTCCCCCAAAGAATGCCCTTGCCGTGACCGGGGTGGGACTTAGGGACACATGCTACAAGAGAAATCAGTCTGCTCCGTTCCGGCGATCCGGCCGACCGCCACAACTTCGTCAACTTACGTTGACTCTCGGCGCGAGTGTCAACTAAGGTTGACGCCAGGAGGTGCCGATGAAAACACTGATCGGTTCAATGGACGGCAAGGGCCCCGCGGAGGCGCTGTACGAGGTGGCCGAGCTGCGCAAGGAAGTGGCCCGCACCGAGACGGAAATGGTGCTGCGGGCGCGCCGGGCAGGTCTGTCGTGGGAAGCCATCGCAACCTGTCTCGGCGTCAGCAAGCAGGCCGTGCACAGGAAGTACGGGAAGCGCTGAACCGGACTCCGGGCGGCCGTGGCTTAACGACAAACGGCCCCCACCGTGAGGTGGGGGCCGCCGTCGTGCAATCCCTTGGGGACAGCCTCTACTTAGACGCCGTAGTACAGCTCGAACTCGAACGGGTTCGGGCGGAGCGAGAGCGGACGGATCTCGTTCTCGTACTTGTACTCGATCCAGGTGTCGATCAGGTCCTGGGTGAAGACGCCGCCGGCCTGGAGGAACTCGTTGTCCTCGGCCAGGGCATCCAGGGCCTCTTCGAGCGTGCCGGGAGCCTTGGGGATGTCCTTGGCTTCCTCGGCGGGGAGCTCGTAGAGGTCCTTGTCGATCGGGGCCGGCGGTTCGATGCGGTTGCGGATGCCGTCAATGCCGGCCATCAGCTGGGCAGCGAACGCCAGGTACGGGTTGGAGGAGGGGTCCGGCGCGCGGAACTCGATGCGCTTGGCCTTCGGGTTGGAGCCCGTGATCGGGATGCGGATACCGGCGGAGCGGTTGCCCTGCGAGTAGACCATGTTGACCGGAGCTTCGAAGCCCTTGACCAGGCGGCGGTAGGAGTTCACCGTCGGGTTGGTGAATGCCAGTACGGCGGAGGAGTGCTTCAGCAGGCCGCCGATGTACCAGCGGGCCATGTCAGACAGTCCGGCGTAGCCCTTTTCGTCGTAGAACAGCGGCTCGCCATTGGTCCACAGCGACTGGTGGCAGTGCATGCCCGAACCGTTGTCACCGAAGACCGGCTTCGGCATGAAGGTGACGGACTTACCCCAGGCGTCGGCCGTGTTCTTGACGACGTACTTGAACTTCTGCAGGTCATCAGCCGCGTGGGTCAGCGTGGTGAACTTGTAGTTGATCTCAGCCTGGCCGGCGGAACCGACCTCGTGGTGGCTACGCTCGACCTCAAGGCCGGCTTCGTCCAGGGCGATGCACATGGCGTCGCGGAGGTCGGCCTGCTTGTCGGTGGGGGAGACCGGGAAGTAGCCGCCCTTGATCGGGGTCTTGTAGCCGAGGTTTCCGCCCTCTTCTTCGCGGCCGGTGTTCCAGTGAGCTTCCTCGGAATCGATCTTGTAGAAGCTGCCCTGCGGGGAGGACTGGTACTGCACGTTGTCGAAGACGAAGAACTCGGCCTCGGGTGCAAAGAATGCGGTGTCGGCGATGCCGGTGGAAGCCAAGTAGGCCTCGGCCTTCTCGGCTACGCCGCGCGGGTCGCGGTGGTACGGGTCACCGGTGCGGGGGTTCACGATCGAGAAGTTCAGCGCGAGGGTCTTCTCCATGCGGAACGTGTCGAGGAACGCCGTCGTGACGTCCGGGATGAGCTGCATGTCCGACTCGGCGATGCCCTGGAAGCCGCGGATCGAAGATCCGTCGAAGAGCTGGCCGTCGACGAAGAAGTCCGCGTCAACGCTCTTGGCGGGCACATTGAAGTGCTGCTGCACGCCAGGGAGATCGGTGAAGCGAATATCGACGAACTTAACGTCTTCGTCTTTGATGAACTTGAGGACTTCGTCCGCAGTCTTGAACATCTATGCTCCTTATGCATGTGAAAGATCTGGCCGTCAGGCCGTGTGGTCCAGCGCAATCCGACAGCGGGGAAAACACAAAAGTGCCCCCGCTCCTATGCCGCTAGCAACTGTTACCACCCTAAGGACACGGGATTTCCCCGCGGTGTCCGCTTTGTTTCCGGCAGGTTACAGAATGCCCTGACAGGTAAACGGTAGCCGCTGTCCACAACGTGGCCTATCCGTGACCAGAGTGTGGCCCCTGAACGTCCACACTATGAACAGCGCGGGGAGGCATCCATTGCCGATAGTCTTGGAGGGTGGTTGATCGTAAAGACATAGGTTCATGGCTCACCGGGCCGGATACGTCCGGCATTTCGAAGTACCCGGGGGAGCGGCTGGGCCTGCCCGAGTCCGGGCCGGGTTCCATTGCCCGTGCCGGCCGGCGCATCGTCGCCATCTGCGTTGACTGGGCCATCGCGCTGCTGATCAGCAACTACGCCTTCGCCGGAGATCCCTGGGCGACCCTGGCCGTGTTCGCCGTCGAGCAGGCACTGCTCGTCGGCACCCTCGGCTACAGCATCGGCCACCGCATGGTGGGGATCCACGTCGTCCGGCTCGGCGGCGGCCCCGCCGGCCCCGTGCCGGCCCTGGTCCGCAGCCTCCTCATATGCCTCGTGATCCCCGCCGTCATCTTCGACCCCGACCACCGCGGGCTCCACGACAAGGCCATGAACACGGTCCTGGTCCGGATGTAGCTTTCGCCGGGACGCGCGCCGCGCTACACCTCGACGATTCGCCACGAATGGCCGCTACACCTCGTCGATTAACCACGAATGGCCGCTAAACCTCCCGGTTTAGCGGCCACTTGCGTCATATGGGTGCGGGCACCGGGGCGGTCTTCGGCCGCATCGCGGGGGAACACCCGAGGGTCCTGAAGCGGCTAAACCCCGGCGGTCTCGCCGGCCGGCTCCTGCGCCGGCTGCGCAGCATCCTGTCCGGCCCTGACCGTCAGGTACCCGTGGCGGCCCGCCCAGCGCTCAAACCAGACCGTGGCGAACGGGAACACCGCTGACAGCCCCGCGAACAGGGCCACCCGGAACGGCCAGCGCTGCATGCCCCACAGGCTCAGTGCCGCGATCCCGTAGCCGATGAAAAGCGCTCCATGGATCGGGCCGGCGATTTCCACCCCCAGTTCCGTGGTCCGGGTGACCCATTTGAGGAACATCCCCGCCAGCAGTGCGGCCCAACTGAAGGCCTCGGCGATGGCCAGCACCCGGAAGATGCGGATCACGGAGGAAGTAGACGGAAGTTTCATGGCGGAGTCTCCGGTTTCTGTCCCGAGGGGACCTTATGTGCTGGGCAAAGAAAAGCCCCGGCTGCCGGCCTGAAAGGCGGTTACCGGGGCGTTCCTGCGGGCTGGCGTGTGCGGCCTAGCGTCCGCGGGCCGCCTTGCGGTCCGGGCGGGCCTTGTAGGGATCAATGCCCTTGGGGATGGGCAGGCGGCTTCCGAGCGACGAGATGCGCTTGGACACCGTGTTGACCTCGAGCTTGGTCAGCTCATTCTTCATCTTGGTCATCTTCTTGGAGACCTGGCTGATCGGAACCTGGCCCTCGCCACGGCCGCTTTCAATCACGTGGATGGTGACGTTGGGCAGGATGCGCGCGAGCCGCTTGCGTTCGGCGTCGAGCAGCGGCTTGACCCGGTGGCTGGGGCCCTCGCTGACCAGAACAACGCCGGGACGGCCGATGGCACGGAAAACGGCGTCCTGGGTGCGGGGGTTCACCGCGACGGGCTGCTCTTCGACGATCCAGCCGCGCTTGAGCGTGCCCAGCGCAGCGCCCGATGCTCCGGGCTGGTTTTCAATCCGTGCGAAGGCGGCGCGCTCGGCGCGGCGGGACAGGATCAGCGTGGCCGCGAGAAGACCCAGCGGGAGGCCGATGAGCAGGCCCGTGATCCAGTTATCCAGCAGGAAGCCCACGACGAAGCTGACAGCCACGACACCGAGGAACGCCAGCAGCATAAGCCACGGGACCATCGGATCGTGCTGGCGCGTCATCTGGAAGACTTCGCGGATCTGCTTCAGACGGCTCGGCTTCTTGACCTTGGCGACCTTGGGCTTTCGGGAAAACAGGCCGCGCTTCGGGGCATCAGAAGCAGGAGTGGAGTTGCTGGAATCAGGGGAATTCGCCATAGTGCCTTAATTCTACGTGATGGACGGCGAAAGGCCGGACGCCGGATACCTCCGGTGCCGGCCCTGCGCCGCAATCATTACGACTGGATTCAGGCGCGCGCCGCGAGCAGCGAGCTGGCTTCCTGGCGGGTGCTGCCCGAACTTTCGATGTGGGCCAGCTGGGCCGGGATTTCCAGGCCCTTCTTGCGCATCGCGGTGGCCCAGAGCCGGCCCGCGCGGTAGGAGGAACGCACCAGCGGACCGCTCATGACGCCCAGGAAACCGATCTCGTCGGCTTCCTGCTGCAGGTCCACGAACTCCTGCGGCTTGACCCAGCGGTCAACCGGCAGGTGCCGCTCGCTCGGGCGCAGGTACTGGGTGATGGTGATCAGGTCGCAGCCGGCGTCGTGCAGGTCCCGGAGCGCCTCGGAGATTTCCTCGCGGGTCTCGCCCATGCCCAGGATCAGGTTGGACTTGGTCACCATGCCGAGGTTGCGGCCCTGCGTGATGACGTCCAGCGACCGCTCGTAGCGGAAGGCCGGACGGATGCGCTTGAAAATCCGCGGGACGGTCTCGACGTTGTGGGCAAACACCTCGGGCTTGGAGTCGCAGATCGCTTCGATGTGCTCCGGCTTGCCGGAGAAATCGGGAATCAGGAGCTCGACGCCGGTGCCCGGGTTGAGTTCATGGATCTTGCGGACCGTTTCGGCGTAGAGCCAGACGCCCTCGTCGGCGAGGTCGTCGCGGGCCACGCCGGTGACGGTGGCGTAGCGGAGCTGCATCGCCAGGACCGAACGGGCCACCTTCGTGGGTTCGAAGACGTCCACGGGGGAGGGCTTGCCGGTGTCGATCTGGCAGAAGTCGCAACGCCGGGTGCATTCGGAGCCGCCGATCAGGAAGGTGGCTTCCTTGTCTTCCCAGCATTCGAAGATGTTGGGGCAGCCGGCCTCTTCACACACCGTGTGGAGGCCCTCCTTCTTGACGAGGTTCTTGAGCTGCACGTATTCGGGACCCATCTGGACCTTGGCCTTGATCCATTCCGGCTTGCGTTCCACCGGGGTGGCCGCATTGCGCTGCTCGATACGCAGCATTTTCCGGCCTTCTGGTGCCAGGGTCACAGTAGAGCTCCTTCATGGGTTGCAACTAGCGCTTCTTCATTGTTGCGCAGTTCTTCGATGATCCGCGACACGAGGTCGGCGGGGGTGACGTCCCGGCCCGTCTCCTGCGAGATGGTGGTGACGCCGGCGTCGGTGATGCCACAGGCGATAATTTGGGCGTAAGGCGCCAAGTCGTTGTTGCAGTTGATCGCGAAGCCGTGCATGGTGACGCCCTCGTGGACGCGGATACCGATCGCGGCAATCTTGCGCGCGGGGCCCTTCTCGTCCTGCTCAATCCAGACGCCGGCGCGGCCCTTGATCCGGACCGCCTCGACGCCGTAGTCGGCCAGGACGGCGATGATGACGGCCTCCAGCCGCTCCACGTAGTCCCGGATTCCTGCCGGGTTCCTGAGCTTGATGACGGGGTAGCCGACCAGCTGACCCGGGCCGTGCCAGGTGAGCTTGCCGCCGCGGTCCACCGGGACCACGGGAGTGCCGTCAAACGGGCGTTCATGGTCTTCGGTGCGTTTACCTGCCGTGTAGACGGCGGCATGCTCCAGCAGCAGGACCGTGCTGGGGGCGGCGCCGGCGAGGACCCTCCCGTGGAGTTCGCGCTGGATGTCCCAGCCGCGCGCGTAATCGACGAATTCCGGGTCGAGACCCAGCTGGGAGAACTCAAGAGTCATGGCATCCAGCTTAGACCCCGGCTGTCGCAGCGGCCGATTCTGTGGCGAAGCTCTCACCCCCTGTGGATAACTCCTGCGGGATTCCGCCGGATCCGCTATTCCTTGGGTATGGACGATCACGCACCCTCCGGCGCCACCAACCCTGAGGTTCCCGGATACGACGTCGGCCGTAGCCTCGGACGCGGCGGCGGCGGCGCCACGGTCTGGCTGGCGACCGAACAATCGACCGGCCGCGAGTACGCGCTGAAGTGCTTCTTTGCCAGCGACTCCGCCGACCGCGGCGAAGGGGAGGACGCGATCCGGCGCGAGGTGCGGATACTGTCCGCGCTCGACCATGAGCATCTGGTCATGGCGTACGACGTCGTCCGGCTGGAGGGGCCGTGTGCCGGGGGCCTCGGGCTGATCATGGATTACGCCGCGGGTGGCTCGCTGGGGCAGCTCGTGGCCGGCCGGGGAAGCCTGGGGCCGGGGGAGACCGTGACCGTCCTGACTCCGATCGCCCAGGCCCTCGCCTACCTGCACGGTCACGGCTTCACGCACGGCGATGTCGCTCCCGGCAATGTGCTGTTCACCGCCCACGGCAAACCGTTGCTGGCCGATCTGGGCGTGGCCCGCATGGTGGCTGACGCCACGGTGGTGCCCGACGCCGGCACCGAGGGCTTCCGCGACCCGGCGCCCGTGGACGCCGTCCGGGCCGGGCTGCAACCGGAACGCGATGTGTATTCCCTGGCGGCCCTGGGCTGGTACTGCCTGACCGGGCGCGCCCCTGAGCCGGGCCCGCAGCGGCCGCCGCTGCCGCTGCTGGTACCCGGGGTTTCGCCTGAACTGGCCGCGGCGCTGGAATCCGGACTTCAGGAGGACCGCAGGCTCCGGCCCACCGCAGCCGAGCTGGCCTCCGCCGTTCACCGCAGCGTCCGGGCCGCTCCGGTGGACCTCTCGGTTTCGGTCCATCCCACGGTCATTCCGCAGCTGCTGACCCGGCGCGCCCTGCCCGGCACTGCACGGGAGCGTCGGGTTGAACAACTCCTGTCCCTGCCGGGCCGGCTCCGCAGGGCGCGCGCGGACGCCCCGCTGCCGGCCTCCGAGTCGACTGGGCCTGGGGTTCCCGCTTCCGTCCGTGCGGGCGGCGCCGGGCGCGGGGCAGGCGGCCGTGGGGCGCGCCGCTCGGCCCGCCGTGACACCGCCGGACGGCCCTCCCTCCGGCCCGGCTCCGTCCGGCCTTCTGCCGCACGCCCGGCACGTCCCGCACGCCCGGCACGCCCGGCACGGCAGGGCCGCCGTGGTCTCCGGGCGGTGGCCGCTGGCCTGGCCCTCGTGGGTGTCCTGGCTGCCGCGTGGGGGTTTGTCCGGGCCGGATTGCCGGCGCCGTTCCCGGGCTTTGCCGGCAACGACGCCGGGTCCGTAACGGAGTCCGCCCCGGCGGCCGCGGAGCCGGGACCTGATCCGGCGCCGGACCCTGGTGCGGAGCCGGGCCTTGGTGCCGGTGCCGCTGCGACGGCCCTTCCGCCCGATGTGCAGGCACAGCTCGCATCGCCCGACCCCGAGGAAGCCGTCCGCGGACTGGCCCGGATCCGCTCCCTGGCGTTCAGTTCGGGGGACTTCGGCCTGCTGGAGCAGGTCAACGTGCCAGCGTCGGCGGCGGCCGTGGCCGATGGGCGGATTAGCGCCGGGCTCAAGGAGTCCGGTCGGATGCTGTCGGGATTCACGACCCTCCTGAGCGCTGTGGCACATGAAGCGGCCCCAGCGGGGGACAGCGGCCGAACCCTGGCCGTCGTGGCCGTCACCGCGAGCACACCCGCCTACCAGGAGCGCGACGCGACCGGGGCGGTGCTGGCGGACGCCGCGGCCGCACCGGATCAGCAGCTGCGGCTCGTCCTGGCGACGGTCGAGGGTCGCTGGCGGATCCAGGACATCCTTCCGGCCGCCGGTGCACCCGCCGGCACGGGCAGGGAGGCCCCCGCGGCGCCGGCGCCCCCGCCGCCGTAGCCCCCGGACTCCGGTGCCGCCGGCGGTGATACCCCGCCGGAACCGGCAGGGGGTTTGCAGCCGCCGGGTCTCAGGACTTCGGGCCGCGTTCCGTCACCCACGCGGCGGCCTCGGCCAGCGAGGGGTGCTGCCACTCGAAGCCCGCCTCGCTCAGGACGGCCGGTTCCATCCGCTGGCTGGAGAGCAGCAGCTCATCGGCAAGCTTGCCCATCACCAGCCGCAGCACCGGGGCGGGGACGCGGAGCACCGCCGGGCGGTGCAGTGCCGTGGCCAGCGCCGCGACGAGCGAGTTCACGTCCGCGATTTCCGGGGCGCAGAGGTTCACGGGCCCGGACAGCCGGCTGCCGAGCAGAAAACCAAAGGCGCCGGCTACATCCGGGAGCGTGACCCACGGCCAGTACTGCCGGCCGTTGCCCAGCGGTCCGCCCACGCCCAGGCGCAGCAGCGGCATGAGCCGTCCCAGTGCGCCGCCCGAACGGCTCAGCACGACGCCGGTGCGCGGAGTGACCACCCGGACGCCGTCCGGAGCCTCGTGCGCGGCGGCTTCCCAGTCGGCGCAGATCCGGGACAGCACACCGCTCCCGGCGGGAGCGTTCTCCTGGAGCAGCGTCAGTCCGGCGTTGCCGTAGTAGTTCGCTCCCGACTGGCTCAGGAAGACTGCCGGCGGGGTGTCCAGGCGGCCCATGGCCGCCGCCAGCGTCCGCGTCGGACCGAGACGGGAGCTGCGGAGTTCGTTGATGCGGGAACGGGTCCAGGGCCGGTCGCCGATACCCGCACCGGAGAGGTTGATGACGGCGTCGGCCCCCTTCAGCGCGGTCTCGTCGATGCTGCCCTCCGCGGGGTTCCACTGGAACTCGGACGGCGCCGCGGGCGCCCGCCTGACCAGCGTGCCGACGTCGTGCCCGGCGCTGCGCAGGGTGCTGGAAAGGGCGGTTCCGATCAGCCCTGAGGCTCCGGCAATAATGATTCGCATGATCCATCTCACCATGCCCGGCACGGCAGGGATACCTCCCGGGCGGGAGGGCCCGTCTTGACTATGATCTAACGATGACCTCTTCGAGTTACTTCCGTTTCCCGCATCTGCACGGCGATCTGGTCACTTTCGTGGCCGAGGACGACGTCTGGATTGCGCCTCTCGGCGGGGGCCGCGCCTGGCGCGTCTCCTCGCTGCAGCTGCCGGCCCGCAACCCCCGCTTCACGCCGGACGGCACGCGCCTGGTGTGGACGGTCATTCAGGGTACGGCCCCGGAAGTTGTCACGGCAGACGTCGACGGCGGCGGCTACCGGCAGTTGAGCTACTTCGGCCACGCCACCACCAAAGTCAAGGGCTTCACCCCCGACGGCGACGTCCTGGTCACGAGCGCCTTCCGCCAGGCCGACAGCCGCCACACACACGCCTACAGCCTGCCCGTCATCGGCGGCTGGGCCGCGGAACTCCCGCTGGGCCCGGTGGAGTCCGTGGCCTTCGGACCGGTGGTCGGCGACGAACGCCCCGTCGTCCTCGCCAGCGTGCTCTCCCGTGAACCCGCGTGGTGGAAACGCTACCGGGGCGGCGCCGCCGGCAAGCTCTGGATCGACACCGACGGAAACGGCGAATTCGAACGCCTCGCCGCCGAACTGGACGGCAACCTGACCGACCCGATGTGGGTCGACGGCCGGATCGCCTTCCTCTCCGACCACGAGGGCTACGGCAACCTTTACTCCGTGCTGCCCAACGGCTCCGAACCGCGCCGCCACACGGACCACGAGGACTTCTACGTCCGGCACGCCGCCACCGACGGCCGGCGTGTCATCTTCGAATCCGCCGGTGAGCTGTGGTTGCTGCCGGACCTCGGCTCGGAGGCCGTCAAACTTGAGATCTCCCTGGGCTCCGCGTCCCAGGCCCGCCGCGGAGCGCCGCTCAAGCCGTCAAAGCACCTCGGCGATGTGATTCCGGACCGTACCGGCGGCTCCAGCGCCGTCGAGTCCCACGGCACCCTGCACTGGCTGCGGCATCAGGACGGCCCCTCGCGCGTCCTGGAAGCCACCCCCGGCGTCCGTGCCCGCCTGCCGCGCCCGTTCGGCGCGGGCCGGATCGCCTACGTTGCCGACCACGACGGCGTCGAGGCCCTGTATCTGAAGGCGATCGCCGCGCCCCTGGCCGCCGGAAACCCCGCGGCCGGAAACGCCGCCGCCGGAAACCTCGCAGGAAACCCTGCCGGACACGAGCCCGGGGCCCAGCCGGCCGGGGATTCCGACGCCGGCTCACCCCTGCCCAGCCCGGTCCCCGCCGCAGCCCTCACCCGGCCGGGCACCGCAGCCGCGGTCCCGGCAGCACACCCGGCCATCCCGGACGACGCCGACGACGCTGCCGATACCGCCGGGCTTGCGGAAGTCAACGTCCCGGCGCCGCAGGAACTGTCGGGCCGCCCGACCAGGATCAATTTCCCCAAGCCGACCCGGGCCAGCGCCATCGAGGCCAGCCCGGACGGCAACTGGCTCGCCGTCGGCACTGCTTTCGGCGACATCTACCTGGCCGACACCCGGACCGGCACCCTGACCCTCGTGAGCAGCATCGGCGAGGGCAGCATCGAAGGCTTCAGCTGGTCCCCGGACTCGGCCTGGCTGGGCTGGTCCGAGCCGGTGACGTCCTTCGGCTCCCGCAGCCGGCTGCGCCTTACCGGCGTGGACGCCGGCGCCGCAGCGGACGGGAAGCGCACCATCATCGAGGTCACCGACGGGCGCTTCCGCGACGAATCGCCGTCGTTCACGCCTGACGGCAAGTATCTGGCGTTCCTCTCCAACCGCAGCTTCGACCCGGTCTACGACGGTCACTCCTTCGACCTGTCCTTCCCGAGCCCGATCAAGCCCTACCTCGTGGCCCTCGCCGCGGACACTCCCTCGCCCTTCGGCCCCAGCGTTGACCTGGCGGACAACGCCGGCACCGGCCCCGAAGCCGGTGCCAAAGCCGAGGGTTCGGACCAGGACCAGGTGCCCGCGGTCCGGGTCGACGCCGAGGGCCTGGCCCACCGCGTCATCAGCGTGCCGGTCCCGCAGGGCAACTACTCCGCCCTCACCGCGACCGACGGGGCCCTGCTCTGGCTCGACCACGAGCTTTTTGGTGTCACCGGCGATGGCCGCGCCAGCCTTGAGGACAAGAACGCGGCGCCCTGCCTCGTCCGCTTCGACCTGGCCCGGCGCAAAACCACGATCATCGTGGACGCCCTGGACAGCTACCGGCTCTCCGGCGACGGCGAGAAGGTCGTGGTCCTGCAGGACAAGCAGATCCGCGTTTCGCCGGCCAACGCCAAGGCGGACGAGGAATCCGGGCAGCTGGTCAAGGTCGACCTCAGCCGCATCCGCGTGCAGCTCGACCCGCTCAGCGTCTGGGGACAGGCCTTCGACGAGGCCTGGCGGCTCCAGCGCGACTTCTTCTGGACGGAAGACATGGCCGGGCAGGACTGGGACTCGGTGCACGCCCGCTACCGTCCGATCGTGGACCGGCTCGGCTCGCACGATGACCTGGTGGACCTGCTGTGGGAGCTCCACGGTGAACTGGGCACCTCCCACGCCTACGTCCGTCCCTTTGCTGTCACCGAGAACGGCAGCAACGGCCAGGGCCGGCTCGGCGCGGATCTCGCCTTCACCGGAGAGGGCTGGGAGATCACCCGGATCCTCGCGGGGGAGTCCTCCGATCCGCTCGCCACCTCGCCGCTGACCCGCCCCGGCGCGGACGCGAAGGCCGGCGACGTGCTGCTGGCGATCGACGGCGTCGAGCTGACCGCGGAGCGCACGCCCGCCATGCAGCTGGTCGGCGCCGCGGGACGCGCCGTCGAGCTGACGCTGCGCAACGGCGCCGGGCACGGCAGCCAGGCAGGGAAGCAGCGCCGTGTGGCCGTGGTCCCGGTCAAGGACGAGGAGCGGCTGCGGTACCAGGAATGGGTGGCCGCGAACCGAAGGACCGTCCGGCAGGCCTCCCAGGGAACCTTCGGCTACCTGCATATCCCTGACATGATGGCCAACGGCTGGGCCCAGCTGCACCGCGACCTCGACACCGAGACGGCCCTGGACGGGCTGATCGTCGACGTCCGCCGCAACCGCGGAGGGCACACCTCCCAGCTTGTCGCGGAGCTCATCGGCCGCAAGGTCACCGGCTGGAGCATGCCGCGCGGGGAGCGGCCGCGGACGTACCCGCACCACGCGCCGCGCGGACCCGTCATCATCCTGACCGACGAATTCGCCGGGTCCGACGGCGACATCATCACCCAGGTCTCCAAGCTGCGGGGGATCGGCCCGGTCATCGGCACCCGGACCTGGGGCGGCGTCGTCGGGATCGACAACCGCTTCGCCCTGGCCGACGGGACCGGCGTGACCCAGCCGCGCTACGCCACCTGGTTCTCCGGCGGCGTGGGCTGGGGGGTTGAGAACTTCGGCGTCGCCCCGGACATCGAAGTGACCTTCCCGCCGCACGCGTACGCCGCCGGCACCGACCCGCAGCTGGAATACGGCATCGGCGCCCTCAAGGAAATGATCCAGGAACTGCCCACCGACCGGCCGCCCCTGCGCGAGGGCTACCGCCGGGTCCGGCCCGCCCCGCTGCCGGACCGCCAGCCCGGCAACTAGGCCAGCGTCCGGCGCCGCCCGCCGACGACGCCGGGAAACGGCGAAGGCCCCCGTTCCCTTGGTCAGGGAACGGGGGCCTTCGCCGTAACGCCTCAGAGGCTAGGAGGCCAGGGTGGCGTCCAGGGTGATCTTGATGCCGGTCAGGGCGGCCGAGACCGGGCAGCCCACCTTGGCTTCCTCAGCGATACGCTGGAATTCCTCTTCCGTGATATTCGGAATCCGCGCGCTGACGGTCAGGTGGCTGTCCGTGATGCCGGTGCCGGGCACGAAGGTGACATCGGCCTTGGTGTTGACCTCCTCGGGCGTGTGGCCGGCCTGGGCGACGGCGAGGCTGAAGGCCATGGAAAAGCAGGCCGAATGCGCGGCGGCGATAAGCTCTTCGGGGCTGGTCTTTCCCTCGGAAGCCTCGGCGCGCGCCTTCCAGGTGACATCGAAGTTACCCAGCCCGGAGCTGTCCAGCGTGGTGTTGCCGGCGCCCGTCATCAGGTCGCCATTCCATACAGTGTGTGCGGTGCGTGTAGCAGCCATGTCCACTCCTCAAGTTCGTTGAAATTCCACAGACCCGGCGAAGCCGGATCATGTCGTGTCCCATCCTAGGGATTCGGCGCCTCCGGCGCACCGGTGTCCGCTCTCGGAGGATTATGACCCGCACCCGGACGACGACGGCGACGCACCCCGGGAGGGTGCGTCGCCGTCGCTGCTGATGGGAGCTAATGCCAGGAGGGAGAGCTACTGCCAGAGGGTGGCGATGGCCACGTTGAGCAGGGCCAGCCCGCCGACGGCATGGGCGAGGCCCTTGCCGACCTCCTCGCCCTTCTTGTACCTGCGGCGGCCGATGAAGGCCAGGACAGCCACGACCACTGCCACGACCAGTTTGATGCCGAGCTTGGCGTAGTTGGCCTCCATGTCCAAGACCGGAATGAGCCCCATCATGGCGATGCCGGTGAGCAGCTGCAGCACGGCGCCGTCGAACTGGCGCGGGTGCACGGTGGGCTGTTTCATCTGGCCGATCCAGATGCCCACGATCATGGCGGCGCCGACGATGTGCAGGAAGACCATGACGTTATAGACGATATTCATGGCATCAGTCTAGCCAGAACGTTCTACGCTCCGTAGTAAAGACCCGCCCGGCCCGGGGACGCGCCCGGCCGGCCACGAAAACGGCGACGGCGGCGCGGGTTCCGGTGGTTTCCCACCGGCGCCCGCACCGCCGTCGCCGTCGGTGTGCTAAATGCCCTTCGAGGCTAGAGCCCCAGGTCGGCTTCGAAGGCGCCTTCCTCAAGGCGTGCCTTCAGCGTCTGCAGGAAGCGTCCTGCGTCGGCGCCGTCGACCAGCCGGTGGTCGTACGTCAGGGAGAGGTACATCATCGAGCGGATGGCCAGCGAGTCATCGCCGTTCTCATCGGCGACGACGACGGCCCGCTTGACGATCGACCCGGTGCCGAGGATGGCAACCTGCGGCTGGTTGATGATCGGCGTGTCGAACAGCGCGCCTACGGAACCGATGTTGGTGATGCTGAAGGTTCCGCCGGAGAGCTCGTCCGGGCCGATCTTGCCATTGCGGGTGCGGTCCGCGACGTCGGCGATCTTCCCGGCCAGGCCGGCAAGGTTCAGGTTGCCGGCGTCGGTGATGACGGGAACCAGCAGGCCCTTGTCAGTGTCCACCGCAATCGCCAGGTGCTCGGCGTTGTGGTACGTGATCTCCTGCTTGTCCTCGTCGTAGGAGGCGTTGACCTTCGGGTGCTGCTTCAGTGCCTCGGCCACGGCCTTGGCGATGAAGGGCAGGAAGGTCAGCTTGGAGCCGTTCTGGGCCTGGAAGGAGTTCTTGGCCTTGGCGCGCAGCTTGGCGACCTTGGTCATGTCGACCTCGTGCACCTGGGTGAGCTGGGTGGAGATGTCCAGCGACTCGCGCATGCGGCGGGCAATGACCTGGCGGATCCGCGGGGCCTTCTGCACGGTGCCGCGCAGCGAGGACTGATCAGCGGAGGGACGCGCCGCCGGAGCAGCGGAGGGAGCCGGGGCAGCCGCGGCGGGCGCGGGTGCGGCCTTGGCTTCTGCCGCCGCCAGCACATCCTGCTTGCGGATGCGCCCGCCGACGCCGGTGCCTGAGAGCGAGGAGATGTCCACGCCCTGCTGGTTGGCCAGCTTGCGGACGAGCGGGGTGACGTAGCCGGACTCCGCGGACGCGGCGGCCGGAGCAGCGGCAGCGGGCGCAGCCGGGGCGGCTTCCGTTGCCGGTGCGGGGGCCTCCTGCTTGGGGGCTTCCTGCTTCGGTGCCTCAGCCGGGGCGGCTTCCTGCTTGGGAGCCGCTGCCGGGGCAGCTTCCTGCTTGGGAGCTGCTGCCGCTTCCTTCGGGGCTTCCTTGGCGGGAGCAGCGGCGGGGGCCGCACCGGAACCGATCACGGCGAGGACAGAACCGACCTCGGCCGTTTCATCCTCGGCGACACGGATCTCCTGCAGGGTGCCGGCGACCGGTGACGGGATCTCGGTGTCGACCTTGTCGGTGGACACCTCAAGCAGCGGCTCGTCAACCTCGACGGTGTCGCCAATGCTCTTGAGCCAGCGGGTGACGGTGCCTTCGGTGACGCTCTCGCCCAGGGCGGGGAGCGTGACTTCGTGGCCTTCGCCGGCGGGAGCAGCAGGCTCGGCGGCGGGAGCAGCAGCCTCGGCGGCGGGTGCTTCAGCTTCGGGGGCCGGAGCTTCGGCGGCGGACGGGGTCTCGGCGGCGGGTGCTTCAGCCGCAGCTGCCGGCGCTTCCTCGGCCGGAGCCTCGGCGGCGGGCGCCTCGCCCGAGCCGGCGGAACCGGAGCCGTCGCCGATGCGCACCAGCGGCGCGCCAACTTCAGCGGTCTCGTCTTCGGCGACGAGGATTTCCTCGATCACGCCGGCGATCGGAGAGGGGATCTCGGTGTCTACTTTGTCGGTGGAAACCTCGAGCAGCGGCTCGTCCACCTCTACCCGGTCACCTACCTGCTTGAGCCAGCGGGTGACGGTTCCTTCGGTGACACTCTCACCGAGGGCGGGCAAGTTAACGGATTCAGACATGTCGTCCCCGTTCTCCTTATTGATCTTTAGTGCGGATGATTGCTGCCTTGGTCGAGCTTAGTGCACCCGGCGTTTTGGGCCGGGTGCACTAAACACGGAGTTCTTGCGGTGGTGCGGACGGAACTGTTAGCCGTGCAGGGGCTTGCCGGCCAGAGCCAGGTGGGCCTCGCCGAGGGACTCGTTCTGGGTCGGGTGTGCGTGGACCAGCTGGGCCACGTCCTCCGGGTATGCTTCCCAGTTCACGATCAGCTGGGCCTCGCCGATCTGCTCGCCCATGCGGGCGCCGATCATGTGGACGCCGACGACGGGGCCGTCCTTCTGGCGGACCAGCTTGACCAGGCCGGTGGTGCCCAGGATGGAGCTCTTGCCGTTGCCGGCGAGGTTGTATTCCTGGGTCTGGATCTGGTCGTCACCGAACTTGGCCTTGGCGGCCTTTTCCGTGTAGCCCACCGTGGCGATTTCCGGCTCGGAATAGGTGACCTTGGGGATGTTGACGTCCTCGACGACGACGGGCTTCAGTCCGGCGATTTCTTCGGCGACGAAGATGCCCTGCTGGTAGCCGCGGTGTGCCAGCTGGACGCCGGGGACGATGTCGCCCACGGCGTAGACGTTGCCGACACCGGTGTGCAGTCGCTCGTTGGTGATGACGAAGCCGCGGTCGATGGTGACGCCTGCTTCCTCGTAGCCGAGGTTGGCCGTAACCGGGCCCCGGCCGACGGCGACGAGCAGGAGGTCGGCTTCGAAGGTCTTGCCGTCCACGAGGGTGACCTTGACGCCGTCGGCGTACTGCTCGACGCCCTGGAAGAAGGTGCCGGTGGAGAACTTGATGCCGCGCTTCTTGAAGGCACGCTCGAAGGCCTTGACGATCGTCGCGTCCTCGTTCGGGACCAGCGAGGGCAGGCCCTCGATGATGGTGACGTCGACGCCGAAGGACTTCCAGACTGAAGCGAACTCGACGCCGATCACGCCGCCGCCCAGGATGATCGCGCTCTTGGGGATGAAATCCATGGTGAGGGCTTCGTCGGAGGTGATGACCTTGCCGCCGATTTCCAGCCCCGGCAGCGAGCGGGAGTAGGAGCCGGTCGCGAGGACAATGTTCTTGCCCTTGTACGCGGTGCCGTTCACGACGACGGTGTCGGTGCCCTGGAGCTTGCCTTCGCCCTCAATGACGGTGATGCCCTTTTTGCCCTTGATGAGACCCTGCAGGCCCTTGAACTTGCCGGCAATGATGCCGTCTTTGTAGGCGTTGACAGCGGTGATGTCGATGCTGTCGAGGGTGACGTTGACGCCGTACTTTGCCGAGTCCCGGGCGTGGTCGGCCAGTTCCGCCGAGTGCAGCAGGGCCTTGGTGGGGATACAGCCGTTGTGCAGGCAGGTACCGCCGAGCTTGCCCTTTTCGATCAGGCCGACGGTGAGGCCGAGCTGAACGGCACGCAGGGCAGTTGCGTAGCCGCCGCTGCCGCCGCCGAGTACCAGGATGTCGAATTCTTGCGCAGTTGCCTGATCGGCCACTAAAACGCTCCCTCGCGTGAACGATGACACGAGAGTACGCATCATCTGGTCTTGGAACTTCCCTGCCGTGATTATGCCAGCAGGACAGTTCCCTTTCATTTGTGACTACCGTTGTTCACCTTAGCGAACCACTAATACATGCTCCACCCTGCCGTGGCGTTTGTGGAGCGCTTGTGTCCAGTGTCACGCGGCCTGCTGGGCGGGGCAGGCTGCCCCGCCCAGCAGGCCGCGCGGACGGCTGGGCGGATTGCGCCTAGGCCGCTTTGGCCAAAATGTCCTCGACATAGGCCACCAGCGTGCGCACGGTGCAGCCCGTGCCCTGCTTGTGGTTGTAGCCGTAGGGGCTGCCGTTGTTGAACGACGGGCCGGCGATGTCGATGTGGGCCCAGGGAATCGGCTCGCCGTCCTTGCCCTTGCCCACGAACTCGCGCAGGAAAACGGCCGCCGTCATCATGCCGCCGTGACGTTCGCCGATGTTGGCGATGTCCGCGACCTGCGAGTCGAGGCTGGGGCGCAGCTCTTCGGGCAGCGGCATCGGCCAGACCAGCTCGCCGGCGCGGTCCGCGGCGGCCTTGAGCGGGCCGGTGACGGAGTCGGCGCCCATCACGCCGGCCGTGCGGTCGCCGAGGGCGACCAGCTGTGCGCCGGTGAGGGTGGCGACGTCGATGATGGCGTCCGGGAACTCCTGGCTGGCGGCGACGATGCCGTCGGCCATGACCAGCCGGCCCTCGGCGTCGGTGTTGAGGACCTCGACGGTCTTGCCGCCGAACATGGTGAGCACATCGGCCGGGCGCTGCGCGGCGCCGGAGGGCATGTTCTCGGCGATGCAGAGCCAGGCGGTCGCCTTGACGGGCAGGCCGAGGCCGGCGATGGCCAGCACGCTGTTAAGGACGACGGCGGCGCCCGCCATGTCGGACTTCATGTCGCCCATGCCGAGGGCCGGCTTGATCGAGATGCCGCCGGTGTCGAAAGTGATGCCCTTGCCCACGAGGGCGATTTTGGCGGTGGCCCGGGCGGGGGAGTATTCGACCTTGACCAGGCGCGGCTGCCGGGTCGAACCCTTGCCGACGCCGAGGATTCCGCCGAAGCCCTCCTTTTCCAGGCGCTTCTCGTCCCATACTGTGACCTTGACGGGCAGGCCCTTGGACAGTTCCTTGGCGGCGTCCGCGAAGGATTCGGGGTAGAGGTGGCTCGGCGGCTGGTTGACCAGGGAGCGGGTCGCGTTGACGGCCTTGCCGATCAGGGCGGCTCGGTCCAGGACCGGCAACAGGGCCTTGTTGGCGGCAAAGTCCGTGACAATCACGACGTTCCTGACCGGATCCTTCAGGTCTCCCCTGGAGGAGCGGTATTCGGTGAAGGAGTAGGCGCCCATCGCGGCGCCCTCGGCGACGGCGGCAACGTCGGCGAGCGACGCCGTCGGGAGGGCCAGGGAGACCGTGCCGACGCCGGCCAGCTGGCGGACGGCAGAGCCGGCGGCACGCCGGAGCGCCTCTTCGGTGAGCGGCTGCGCGGCGGAAATCTTTCCGACGCCGGTGAGTACGAGGACTGTCGCGCCGGTTTCGCTCAGGCCCGGGAGGCGGTGGGCCTGGTCGGCTGCCCCGGTGATGCCAAGAACACTCAGTGATTCCGCCAGGGCTTCGGCCGCTTTGGCCGTCAGGGGATTGCTGAGCAGGACAGGGCCGTCCGTGCCCTGCCCGACGCCGATGACAAGGGCGTCGCTGGGGGACTTCTTAAGGTCCCCCGCGACTGCACTCAGTTTGACTTCAGTATTCTTGACCACGAGGACAGTCCTCAATTCTCTGAGTTTTTACGGCAGGAACTGCATGTTCGGCGCCCTGCCTTGGAACCTGGGCCGCTGCCGGTTTGAGACGTAACCCAAGTGTCTTCAAGCCGTCATACGGCCAGCTCCGATCGTAGTCTCTCCCCGGCGCGGGTGTTCAATTGAATGAGAGCTGGAGCACACCCCGATCAGGAATGCGCCGGTACTCCGCCGTGTTGTACCCCATATCAGCGCCGCCGCCCCGCAGGGCCGTCCGGCTGCCCACTGACTACAACGAAAGGAACATGCCGTGCTTGAACGGATTTCCGGCTCCCTGCTGGACCCCGAATCGCTTTACCTGCGTGATGACGCGCTGTTCCACAGCCCCGAATTGCACGGGCTGAACCTCGTCATGGGCTTCACCGGGTTCGCCGACGCAGGACATGTCGTCCGGCAGATCACCGCCGAACTGCTGGATACCCTGGACTCCGAGATGGTGGCAGAATTCGACGCCGACCAGCTGATCGACTACCGGTCCCGCCGCCCGCAGATCAGCTTCGTCGAGGATCACCTGCAGGACTATCAGGCGCCGCGCCTGGCGCTCTACCGCCTGGTCGACGGGCTCGGCAGCCCGTTCCTGCTCCTGGCCGGATTCGAACCGGACCTGCAGTGGGAGCGCTTCGCGCGCGCAGTCGTGGGCATCGTCAAGGAACTGGACGTCAACCTCGTCACCTGGATCCATTCCATTCCCATGCCGGTCCCGCACACCCGGCCCGTCGGAGTGACGGTGCACGGCAACCGCCCGGACCTTATCGAGGGCATCTCGGTGTGGAAGCCCACCGTCGAGGTTCCTGCCGCCGTTGGCCACATCCTTGAACTGCGGCTCACGGAGGCCGGCCGCAACGTCGCCGGCTACGTGATGCACGTGCCGCACTACCTTGCCGAGGCCGAGTACCCGACGGCGGCCGTCGCCGGACTCGAATACCTCGGGGCGGCCACCTCGCTGATGCTGCCCGCCGACCGGCTCCGGGAAGCGGGCCGGGATGTCGGGCGCCAGATCGCCGAGCAGATTGAGGCTTCGGAGGATGTGCAGCAGGTGGTCTCACGGCTCGAAACCCGGTACGACGAGAACGCCGAAGGAACCGTCCGCCGGTCCCTGCTCGCCGATGAGAACGACCAGCTGCCCAACGCCGATGACCTCGGGGCCGCCGTCGAGGCCTACCTGGCCCGTAAAGAACCCGGCGAATAAATACTATTTCTCTTTCTGCTGGGCATAATGGGGGAGTGACTGCACCCCGCGCATGGCTGATCTGGATCGTCGGGGTCTTCGCGTACCTCGTGGCGGTCAGCCAGCGCACCTCGTTCGGCGTGGTGGGGCTGGAGGCCACGGAACGCTTCCACGCCAGCGCGGCCGAAATCTCCTTCTTCACCGTGCTGCAGCTCCTCGTCTACGCGGCCCTGCAGATTCCGGTCGGCATCCTCGTGGACCGCTTCGGTTCCCGGGCCATGATCGCCGGCGGCGCCGTCCTGATGGGTCTGGGGCAGCTCCAGCTGGCCTTTGCCGAGAACATCCCCGGTGGCGTGCTGGGCCGGGTCCTGGTGGGCGCCGGCGATGCGATGACGTTCATCGCCGTGATCCGGCTGATCCCGATCTGGTTCGCTACCGCGCGCGTCCCGCTGCTCACCCAGCTGACCGGAATGTCCGGCCAGCTCGGCCAGCTCTTCAGTGTGGTGCCGTTCGCCATGATCCTGCACCTCGCCGGCTGGACCCCCGCGTTCCTGACCCTCACGGCCATGTCCGTCCTTGCCGTGGTGCTTGTGCTGGTCCTGCTCCAGGACCGGCCGCCCGGGCATCCGGCACCGGAACCGTCCCAGGGGCTGCGCGCCACCGGGATCTCCATCTCCCACGCCTGGCGGCAGCCCGGTACCCGGCTGGGGCTCTGGAGCCACTTCACGGTCCAGTTCAGCGGCACGGTCTTCGCGATGACCTGGGGCTATCCCTTCCTGATCTCGGCGCAGGGCCTGGAAACGCCGGCCGTTTCCGCGCTGATGACGCTGTACGTGGCCGCGGCCATCGCCGCCGGGCCGCTGATGGGCAGCTTCGTCGCGCGGCACCCGCTGCGGCGGTCCACCATGGTGTTGCTGATTTCCGCCGCCACCGCCGCGGCGTGGGCGGCGGTGCTGCTCATTCCGGGACGTTCCCCGCTGTGGCTGCTGGCCGGGCTCGTGGTGGTGCTCGCCATCGGCGGCCCCGGTTCCATGATCGGCTTCGACTTCGCCCGCACCTTTAACCCGGCCCACCGGATCGGCACCGCGACCGGGATTGTGAACGTGGGCGGCTTTATTGCCTCCCTCATCGCCATCTACCTGATCGGCCTGGTCCTTGACGTTCTGCACGCCACCGGTTTCTCGCAGGGCGAGCTGTACGGGCTCGATCCGTTCCGGATTGCCCTGAGCGTGCAGTTCCTGCTGCTGGCCGGCGGGTCTGCCGCCATCGTTGTCAGCCGCCGGAAGGTGCGGAAGCAGATGGCGGCACAGGGGGTCCGGGTGCCGCCGCTGCTGGCGGCCCTCGCCGAACAGCGCCGGCGCAGTGCAGAGCGGCGGCGCACGCCCTGACCGCAGGGACCTGGCCCGGTCTCCCGCCGCGGTCCACGCCATGCAGTCCGCCCGGGCTTGACAACCCGGGTTGTCCACATAGGACACGCCGGCCCTAACGCGGGCCTGTCCGGGCCGCGAAGCTGGCTTCATGACACCTCCCGATCACCTGAGAATCACCGGCCCGGAGGACATCCTCGGGTTCATCCCGCACTCCCTGGGCTACTGGCCGGCCCGCAGCCTCGTGGCCATGACCATGCAGGGCAAACGGCTCGGTGCCACGCTGCGGGTGGACCTCCCGGGCGGCGGCGGAAGCCCGGACTGGTCCGGCACTCCCGGGCCGGCAGGCTTTGCCCGTTCCGTGGTGTCCTACCTGGCGGCCGACGCCGAGGCGGACGGCTCGCTGCTGGCCCTCTTCACCGAAACCGACGGGGACGGCGCGCCGTGGGCGGAACTCCTGGCGGCGCTGGAAAACGCACTGGCCGACGCCGGCATGCCCGTGCGGGACGCCTGGCTCGTCGGCGCCGACCACTGGCGCAACGCCTACTGCCTGGACCCGTCGTGCTGCGCACCGCCCGGGCGTCCGGTGGAGGAGATCAGGAACAGCAGGCTCAACGCCGAGATGGTCTACCGCGGCAGCACCGTGGGCGCGGCTCCCGGCGCCGCCCTGCTCACGCCGCCGGCGGGTCCGCCGGATCCCGCCGTGCTGGAGGCCCAGCGGGACTGGGCGCAGCTGTTCTCCGCCCACGTGCGGGACAGGGACCAGTTCGGCCAGGTCCTGGACGTGTGGGCGCGCGTGCTGCAGACCCACGCGCCGACACTGTCCACGGCGCTCACCGGCTACCTGCGCGCATCCCTGTGCGTCCCGTCCTGGCGCGACGCGGTGCTGGTGATGGCGGCGGCCGGGACGGAGGCCGCTGAGCGCGGAGCCGAGGACTTCGGTGTGTTCCACGGCGGACCGCCGGATCCCGGAGGGGGCGGTTCCCTTCCTGCTTCCCAACAGTCTCTACCACCTCTGGCTCCGCTGCCTCCGCTGGAAGGCTTCCCGCCGCGCGGCCCGGCCCCCGGGTGTGGGGGCCCCGGGAGAGGGCGCCCCGGGAGTGGGCACCCCCGGGGAAGGGGCGGCGGGCGAGAGGGCGGCGGCAGTGGTGCAGGCCATGAGCGGCCGGAGGTTCCCGGGTACGGAGAGGTCCTGCTGGGCCTGGCACCACCGCTGCCGGACTGGGCCCTGATGGCACGCCTGGACCGGGTGCTGGAGCAGCTGTGCACCGCCGGCGGTGAGGCGGGAGCCGCCGCGCTGACCGGGCGGGGCTGGATTGAGTGGTGCCGCGGCAAAGGATCCTTCGCCGATGCACTCTTCCGCCGCGCGGAGCAGGAGCTCCCGGGCTACCGGCTGGCCGAGCTGCTGGCGGAGCTGGTCCGCCGCGGGACGCTCTGCGGCTGGGCGGCCAGTCGAGAGACGGCCTGGCAGCGGTTCGAGCCTGACGTTGCCTGACACCAAGCCAGCACCAGGCCACCCCGTTCACCGCCGGGCCACGCCCGGACCAGCACCAGCCACCGCCGTCCACCGCCGGGCCCACGCCGGGCGCAGCGCCGCCGCCGGATATCGCGGGCCCGCGCCCCGCGTCGGTCCCGATTGAGAAAACCGTGAGACAATGGTTGCCGAGACCCGGTTGGGTCCGTGTATCAAGTGCTTGTAGTGAACCGTGGAAACAGGGAACATTACGGTCACCCCAGGAGTTCTACTTAGTGGCTCTGCTGGTCGTGATTGCACCTGATGTCAAACACGGACTTGACAGGGTCATAGTGGTGTTGCCCGTATGGTGATTCCACAGACCGCCGCTAGAAAGGTTTTCTGTGACCCCGTCTTCCGCGAAGAAGGAACCCGCCGACCAGGCCGTATTGTCCCCCGAGGAGAAGAAGGCGGCGACGAGCGCCAAGCGCGCCGCCACGCGCGCAGCCAACAAGGCTGTCAAAGACGCAGCCTCGGCCGACGGTGACACCACCGCATCGGCAGTCGCCAAGCCTGAACCCAAGAAGCGCGGGCCCAAGCCCGGCGCTAAGGCCGCGGCGCAAGCCGCCGGCAAAGCCAACGGTGACGATGACACCGATGAGGAAGCCGAGGTAGACCTCGACGACGTCGTCGTGGAGGCTGTCGAGATCGGAGAGGACGGGGAGGAAATCCCCGCCAAGGCCGCCGCGGCCGCCACCGGCTCCGGCTTTGTCTACTCGGACGCCGATGATGACGACGCCCCCGTGCAGCAGGTCATGTCCGCCGGCGCCACCGCCGACCCGGTCAAGGACTACCTGAAGCAGATCGGCAAGGTCGCCCTGCTGAACGCCGAGCAGGAAGTCGATCTCGCCCTGCGCATTGAGGCCGGCCTCTTTGCCGAGGAAAAGATCAACGCCGACGACGGGACCATGGATCCGAAGCTCAAGCGTGAGCTCGAATTCGTCATCCACGACGGCAAGCGTGCCAAGAACCACCTGCTGGAGGCCAACCTCCGCCTCGTGGTCTCGCTGGCCAAGCGCTACACCGGCCGCGGCATGCTGTTCCTGGACCTGATCCAGGAAGGCAACCTGGGCCTGATCCGTGCGGTCGAGAAGTTCGATTACACCAAGGGCTTCAAGTTCTCCACCTACGCCACCTGGTGGATCCGCCAGGCCATCACGCGTGCCATGGCCGACCAGGCCCGCACCATCCGCATCCCGGTGCACATGGTGGAGGTCATCAACAAGCTCGCCCGCGTGCAGCGCCAGATGCTGCAGGACCTCGGCCGCGAACCCACACCCGAAGAGCTGGCCCTCGAACTGGACATGACACCGGAAAAGGTCGTTGAAGTCCAGAAGTACGGCCGCGAGCCGATCTCGCTGCACACTCCGCTGGGCGAGGACGGCGACTCTGAATTCGGTGACCTCATTGAGGACTCCGAGGCAGTGGTCCCCGCTGACGCGGTGAGCTTCACCCTGCTGCAGGAACAGCTGCACTCGGTGCTGGACACCCTCTCCGAACGCGAAGCCGGCGTGGTCGCGATGCGCTTCGGCCTGACCGACGGACAGCCGAAGACTTTAGACGAAATCGGCAAGGTCTACGGAGTCACGCGTGAGCGGATCCGCCAGATCGAATCCAAGACCATGTCCAAGCTGCGGCACCCGTCGCGTTCCCAGGTCCTCCGGGACTACCTGGACTAGGCACGCATCAACAATGCGGGGTCACCTCCCGGCTCATCCTCCGCGGAGGATCGGGCCGGGAGGGACCCCGCATTGTTCGTTAAACGACGTGCGCTGTTCGTAATGGTTGGTCGTGAACGCGAAAGAGCCCCTCCGGAATCGGAGGGGCTCTTTCTCATGTGGTGGTCTAGGGACCGGACTTTAGTCGACCGCGACCGCCGGCTTCTCGTGAAGTCGGCCCGTCTCGTCGTGCCAGTCAGAGCTAAGCGGCCTGAGCGTCGGTTCTACGGCGCGGGCGTGGTGGCCGCAAAATAGAAGCTCACCTCCGGAGGCGCCGAGAACAACCCGGACATACGCCTGTGCTCCGCAACGATCGCACCGGTCGACGGTGTTGAGTGTGCGGTCCGCAACTGCTGTTGTCATGTTCGGCCTCCTTGGTAGATCGGTATACCTATATAACCAGCATTCGCAGCCAAAACATGGCACGGATGGCCCACTTTCGCTGTACGCGTATCACGTCTCGGTAACGGGTTCCGGCGCGTGCGGCCCCGGAGGAGTGGCAGCACGCCGGACGCCGGCACTCCGACTACCCTAGGAAGAGCGCCAAAAGCTTTGTCCGTCCAATGGCGACGGTCCCGTTCCTGAAGGAGTTTCCGCCCCGTGGCACCAAGTTCTGACTACACCGCCCGGCACCTCTCCGTACTGGAAGGCCTCGAGGCCGTCCGCAAGCGTCCGGGCATGTACATCGGTTCCACCGACTCCCGCGGACTCATGCACTGCCTCTGGGAGATTATCGACAACTCCGTCGACGAGGCCCTCGCCGGGTTCGGCCATGACATCAAAATCATCCTGCATGCGGACAACTCGGTGGAGATCCACGACGACGGCCGCGGCGTCCCGGTGGACATCGAACCGAAAACCGGGCTCAGCGGCGTCGAAGTTGTCTTCACCAAGCTGCACGCGGGCGGCAAGTTCGGCGGCGGTTCCTATACGGCCTCCGGCGGGCTGCACGGCGTCGGCGCCTCCGTCGTGAACGCCCTGTCCGCCCGGCTGGACGTGGAAGTGGACCGCGGCGGCAAGACCTACAAGATGTCCTTCCGCCGCGGCGAGCCCGGCCGCTTCAAGGACACCGGCTCCCGGCCGGACCCGGCCTCGGTCTTCGCGCCCTTCGTCGACGGTTCCGTCCTGGACATCGTGGGCAAGGCCAAGCGCGGCGTCACGGGCACGCGGATCCGCTACTGGGCGGACCGGCAGATCTTCACCCCGGACGCCAAGTTCTCCTACGACGAACTCGCCGCCCGCGCCCGCCAGACCTCCTTCCTGGTCCCGGGCCTGAAACTCACCGTGCGGGACGAGCGCAAGCTCCCCGGCACCCCGGGCGAGTTCGGCGGACACGAGGAGGTCTTCCACCACGACGGCGGCATCTCCGAATTCGTCGAGTACCTTGCCGCCGACCCCGCCGTCACGGATGTCTGGCGCCTGCACGGGGCCGGCAAGTTCAAGGAGACCGTTCCGGTCCTGGACGACAAGGGCCACAGCCACCTGACCGAGGTCGAGCGGGACTGCGAGGTCGACGTCGCCCTCCGCTGGGGCATCGGCTACGACAGCACGGTCCGCACGTTCGTCAACATCATCTCCACGCCCAAGGGCGGAACCCACCAGACCGGGTTCGAACAGGCGCTCCTCAAGACCTTCCGCAAGGCGGTCGAGACCAACGCACGGAAGCTGAAGGCCGGCAACGACAAAATCGAGAAGGACGACATCTTCGCAGGACTCACCGCCGTCCTCACCGTCCGGCTCGCAGAACCGCAGTTCGAGGGCCAGACCAAGGAAATCCTGGGCACCTCGGCCGTGCGGGCCATCGTGGCGAAGGTCGTGGAACAGGAAATCAACGCGAAGCTGACCTCGTCCCAACGCAACGACAAGGCCCAGTCGGCGCTGCTGCTGGAAAAGGTCGTCAGCGAGATGAAGTCGCGCATCTCCGCCCGCGTCCACAAGGAAACCCAGCGCCGCAAGAACGCCCTCGAGACGTCCTCCATGCCCACCAAGCTCGCGGACTGCCGCACGGACGACGTCGCGCGTTCCGAGCTGTTCATCGTCGAGGGCGATTCGGCGCTCGGCACCGCCAAGCTGGCGCGCTCCTCCGACTTCCAGGCGCTGCTGCCCATCCGCGGCAAGATCCTGAACGTCCAGAAGGCTTCGGTGGGCGACATGCTCTCCAACGCCGAATGCGCCGCGCTCATCCAGGTGGTGGGCGCCGGCTCCGGGCGGAGCTTTGACATCACTGCCGCCCGGTACGGCAAGGTCATCCTGATGACCGACGCCGACGTCGACGGCGCCCACATCCGCACGCTCCTGCTCACGCTGTTTTTCCGCTACATGCGGCCGATGATCGAGGAGGGCCGGGTCTTCGCGGCCGTCCCGCCGCTGCACCGGGTGGAGGTCATCAACGCCGGGCAGAAGGCCAACGAGATGATCTACACCTACTCGGAGGCGGAACTGCATGTCCTGCTGGCGAGGCTCGCCAAGGAAGGCAAGCGGTACAAGGAGCCGATCCAGCGGTACAAAGGCCTGGGCGAGATGGACGCGGAGCAGTTGGCCGAGACCACGATGGACCCGCGGCACCGCACCCTGCGCAAGGTCGGCATCGAAAACGCCAAGCACGCCGAAGAGACCTTCGACCTGCTGATGGGATCCGACGTCGCGCCGCGCAAGGACTTCATCATCGCCGGGGCGGCGGGACTGGACCGGGAGCGCATCGACGCCTGACCCGGCCCTTAATGAAGAGGAAAGCGGCCGGCGTTTACTTCGCCGTTGACCGCGTTGGCCTCTCCGGTGGGACCCCGGACCTGCCCCAGCGGCGGTCGACGCGGAGGGGCTCAGCCCAGCAGACCGGGGACAATCAGCAGGGCGGTCGGAACCGCCAGCAGCAGCAGGCAGGCCGCCAGGACCGCCGCGCGCAGGGGTTCCGGGAGCGGAGGCCGCGGCGAGAGCAGGCGGCTGACGCGGGACGCCGTCGTCCGGGCCGAACCCGCCCCGCCGGTGGCACCCGGCTGGCCTGCCTCTCCGTCGGACAGTTCCGGTTCGCCGAAAGCCATCCGGGCAGCGGGCAATCCGGGGGAGCCGCTCGCCACAATCGCGATCGCCTTGATCAGGGTGCCCCTGCTCTCGGTCCTTAGCGCGACGTCGTCGGCGAGCATCTCGATCAGCGAGCTGACGGCTTCCTGCGCCAGCCGCGTGGTGGGCAGCCACGGCAGCGCCTGCCGCCAGGCGGCAAAAGCCCAGAGCAGCAAATGGTGACGCTGGTCCAAATGGGCGTTCTCATGGTTCAGGACCGCACGGAGCTCGGCGGGTTCCAGTGCCGCCATGAGCCCGTCAGAGAGCACGGTGACCGAACGGGCCCCTCCCGGCAGACAGTAGGCAACGGGGGAGTCGACGTTGATCACCATGGTCCGCGGGCCGTCGGCGGACGGGGACGCGAGCAGGGCCAGCAGCTCGCGGTGCCGGCGCCGCTGGCGCTGGATCTTGTAGTACGTCAGCAGCAGCGTGAAAACCAGATGGGCTGTCAGCAGTGCCGCGGCCGAGAGCGCAAAGATGTGCCAGAAACCCAGTTCCGTGGTGGGCGCGTTGTGGAGGACCATCCCGGCAAGAGCCTTGAGGCCGGCCAGCAGGTTGTCCCCGATCGGTTCCAGTCCGTAGACCAGCATGGCGCCGATCATGGACAGCCCGCCGGCGAGAGCGATGGCCTGCCAGAGCAGCATCGCCGTGAACGGCGAGCGTGCCGGCCACTGGGCACGGGACAGCAGGATAGGCACCGGCCAGGCCAGCGCTATCGCCAGGACCGCCAGAAACCATGAGGTCCAGAACATTGGGCGCTAGCTGAGTCCCAGCAGCTTGCGCAGCGTTTCTGCTTCAGTGTCGGTGACGGAGCCGATAAAGCGGGCCAGCACGGCCTCGCGGTCGGGTGCCGAGCCCAGCACCTCGTGCATCAGTTCAGCGGTGTGGTCCTCACGGCTGGACACTGCCTGGTAGCGGTGCGGACGGGTGCCGCGCTCACGCTCGACCAGGCCCTTGCGCTCCAGACGGGAGAGCACGGTCAGTACCGTGGTGACGGCCAGGTCCTTGCCCTCGTGGCCGGCGGTACCGTTTTCGGGGCGCGTGCTCTGTGCGAGCAGATCCCGCAGGGTGTTCGCCGTCGCAGCCTCATGGCCTGCCCAGAGCAGATCCATCACTGCCCGTTCCAGTTCACCGAGACTTGCCATTCGTACGTCCTTCGTGAGGGCCGCCCGGCGAATCGACTCGGCCGGGCGGTCAGTGAATACTTCACTCCTAAATTTAGCGTGTTTTGCGGATAGTTTCTACATGAGGTAGAAGTGCCCGGCCCGGGCGTGTCGTGGACGATGGTGACCTAGAGTCCCTCGACTGCTTCCAGGCGGCCGGAGCGGACCGCGTCAGCGAAGGCCTGGTAGTCCCGTTCATTCTGGTCGGCGTAGCGGGCGGAGAAGTCGGTGATCGCCAGATCGAACTTGTCGCTCTTGCCCAGGTAGGCGGCGATCGCGACCGGGTCGCCGGACCGGGCGTGCGCCCGCGCCAGTGTCCAGCCGCAGGCATTGGCGTAGAAGGTCATGCCGAGCGGCTGCATCGCTTCCACGACGGCCGAGCCCTTCATGTCACGCAGTTGGCGCCAGTAGAGGTACCGGTTGTCCTGGACGCCCTTGGTCCAGCCCAGGAAGATGTCGCTCGCGGCCTGCATCATCCGCTGCCCCTGCACCACGCGCTCGCCCGGCTGCTTGAACTTGCTCTTCGGCAAGTGGTCCTCGAGCACGGATTTCGTCGCCTCCTTGACCTGGAGGAACAGCGGATCCTGTTGGTCGCGGCCCTGGAGCAAGGCGATGAACGCCCGGGTGCCGACACTGCCGACGCCCACGACTTTGCGGGCGACGTCGATGACTTCGAAGCGCTCGAGCAGGTGGCGCCGGTCATCCGGCAGCGTGGCCCGGTAGGACCGGAACTGCTCACGAACCGCGTGCTCCACCTCATCAGCAGACATGCTGTACGATTCGCCCAGATCCCGGAGGGGGATAACGATGGGTGGCTGGCTGACGATTCGGTACTGCCCGTCGACGCTTTCGGCGAGCTTGGACAGTGCCTGCAGACTGTCCCGGGTGTGGGCCTTCGCGACGGTTTGCCGCGCGGACTTTGCCATGCCCTGGGCTGCCTTCTTGAGCGCTTTTCCCTTCTGCGTTCCCGCTGCAAGGTCGATCGCTTCTACCAGTTGCTCTTCGGACAGGCGGGCATACCAGATATCCAGCGTGCGCATTTGCGCGAACTGGGCCATCGCTTCGCGGTACGCCCGAACCGCGGTAAGGGTTATATCGCGGGTTTCTGCCTTGGTGAAGGCGTTGTTCCGCGCTGCGATGGTGAAGCTCGCGGACATGCGTTTGACGTCATACTCGAACGGGCCCGGTAGTGTCTCGTCGAAGTCGTTCAGGTCGAACAGCAGATTACGTTCCGGGGAGGCGAAGACGCCGAAGTTGGACAGATGGGCGTCCCCGCACAGCTGGGCGACCAGACCGGCCCGTGGAGTGTCCTTCAGGTCGGCGGCCATTATTTTGGCCGCGCCCCGGTAGAAAGTGAACGGTGAGACCAGCATCCGTCCGTGGCGCACCGGGACGAGGTCCTGCTCGCGCGTAAGATTCTGTTCCTCGAGGAGCGCAACCGGATCCGGCCGGTCCGGCGCGGGAACCCAACCCGCGGGACTGGAGACTGGAGTCTTCTTACGGTAGCCCTTGCCTTTCGCGGCCCGTTCCTCGACGCTCCAGTGCTTGACTTTGGTCTCGGCCATGATCGACGACCTCCCTTTAAGGTCAGGAACCGCCCCGAGCACCCGTTGCCTGGGCCAGTCCCTGCTGAGTTGCGCAAACGCGCCTCGGCCCTGCGCTCAATGAGGCTGCGCAGGTATTTGCGATTGTGGCCCTGAATCGGCCCGTGGTCAACGCGATGCCGAAGGATCCCGTCACGAGGTCGGGAGGTTGAAGCGTCATTGGCGACGTCAGGGCAGGATGTCCTGTGTCTGGCGGTTCTGCCCGCGTGGCTCATGGTGTCCCTGGCGCCGCAAATGTTGACCGGCCCGGAACTGCCCTGGTTGGTGGACGGTATTGTGCCGTTCGCCAACTAGTACCGAGCGACCCCCGCGGCGCTGACAAGGGACTCCAGCAGCGGTACATTGGCCTTTTCAGGTGCCGGCTCTCTTCCGGGCCGGCACGATGCCAGTGTCGGCGGAGGCGATCGGCCATGGAGGAAAATCAGCGAAAAGTCAGAAGAGGACGCGTGCGCGCGGATGAGGACCGGGCGCATGACCACAATCTCGCCAGCGAACTGGGCGTTGTCGAGCAGAACATCCTGCTGCGGATCCAGGATTTTAATGATCCGCGCCAGGAATGGAGGCGCCTCTTCTCGGAGCTGTACGGCACCTTTCTGCTCGTCATTGTCGCGGCCGGAGGCGGCATGATGAATCAGGCGTTTCCCGGTGTCATCAGTCGGTCGGCGGCCGTGGTGGCCCCGGGCCTCATGGTGATGGGGATCATCCTTTTCATGGGCAAAATTTCCGGCGCTCATCTGAACCCCGCGGTCAGCATTGCGTTCGCGCTCCGCGGTGACTTCCCGTGGCGACGGGTGCCCGGCTACATCGTTGTACAACTCATCGGGGCGACGCTTGCCTGTGTGCTGCTCCAGGCCCTGATCGGAGTCTCCGCCACCTACGGATCCAACTACCCGGCGGCGGACTATTCGGCGGGCGCCGCGTTCGGAATGGAGGCACTGCTGACGCTGGTGCTGGTGAGCGTCATCCTGGGAACCGCCTCCGGGGCGCAGAATGTCGGATTGCTCGGGGCGTTTGCGGTGGGCGCGTACATTGCCGTGGCCGGTCTATGGGGCAGCCCTATCTCCGGCACATCGATGAATCCGGCACGCACGTTCGGGCCCGATCTCGCCGGGGGAAACTTTAATGACTACTGGGTGTATGTCGCTGGGCCATTGGCCGGCGCGGTGGTCGCCGTCGGCATCGCTTTCCTTTTGCGCGGCGGGGGCGGCGGCAAGTCGGGCTCCGGCGCCGCGCAGGGAGCCCTCTTCACCGAGGCTGCGAAGGACCAGAAACCCTAGCGGCAAGTGGGAGCGCCGATCCCGCAGCCGGGAAATGGCCGGGCCACCACGTCCCGTTGGTTCCAGGCCACGTCCCGTTGGTTCCAGGGACAGATGCCCCGCTTCGCTTGCTCCGCGGTCAGTTTTGCTGCCGGTGCTGTTCCAGGATGTCCCGGGCGGTCGTCCACTTCCGGCTGCCGTACCGGTCGTTGTTGATGTGGTGCAGGTTCGCGTCGCCGCTGAACATGCTGGCGAAGTACTGCATGCCCTGCCACGGCGGGAACGGTGCGTCAGAGGCCGGCGTGAGGGCTCTCACTGCACGGCTCATTGTCGTCAGGGAACCGACGCTGCCCGCGTAGAGGAGCCGGAATTGCGTCCCGGTCAGGTCGGTCATTGTGCCGGCCAGGGTCCTTGCCGTGACCTGGTCCCCGGCGATCTGGAGGACGCGGGGCGCCCGCTCGTCGAGGGCAGCGGCGGCGGTGTAGGTGGCCGTGTCGTCCTTGGTGGTGAAGTCGAGCACCTGGTCGGGGTCGGACCAGAAGAGCACCCGGTGACGGGAGAACAGGATCATTGGCGCCTGCCCGGAGAGCATGTCGGTGAAGGCGCCGTTGAGGATCGACGTTGCCCGGATTTCGGTTGCGTCCAGTGTCTGTGCGAAGTCCCTGCGGAGCTGCAGGTTCCGGTTGCTCCGGGGCCGGATACCACGGTAGTCGATGGAGAAATCGGACGGGATGAAACGCGGCACGCCCGCCGCGGCAGCCGCCTCCAGCAGGCGCGTTTGAGCGCCGAAGATTGCGCTGTCGAGACCGTTTATCGCGGAGACCACGCAATCAACTCCCGTGCAGGCCCTTCTGAGGCCGTCCGGATCGGCGTAATCCGCCTGGACCACCTCGGCTCCCTGGGCGCGTAGCCGGGCAATCCGCGCTGTATCGGTCTCTGGTCGCGTGAGGACCCGAACGGTGGCCCCCAGGGTCACCAGATTCCGCAGGATCCGTCCGCCGAGATCGCCGGTGGCGCCGGCGAGAAGGACGGTGCCCGAAGGGGGTGTCGTCGCGGGCATTGTTCGCACCTCAAATGATGACTCGTGGGAAGGCGTCGGTCGGCTAAAGACTACCAACGGTGCGGAAATGATGACTTCCGGGTTTTGACTCAGCGACGCCCCGGGTCCAAAGAGTCTACGGTGCCGCCTGCATTGCGGGCCGTTACCTGCCGTGGGACTCTGGGTGCATTGAACCCTCAAAGTGTTCTACACTCTGTAGAAGAATCTTTCTACGTGATGTAGAAGTTGCTCCTAGCAAGTGAAGGACTGCCTTGGACGCCTTGGAAATCGCACGGTGGCAATTCGGAATCACCACCGTCTACCACTTCATGATGGTGCCGCTCACGATTGGCCTGGGACTCGTCGTGGCCGTGATCCAGACGATGTGGCACCGTACCGGCAAGCCGGAGTATCTCCGGATGACCAAATTCTGGGGCAAGCTCTTCCTGATCAACTTCATCATGGGCGTCGCCACCGGCATTGTGCAGGAATTCCAGTTCGGCATGGCATGGAGCGAGTACAGCCGCTTCGTGGGTGACGTGTTCGGGGCGCCACTGGCCATGGAGGCCCTGCTGGCGTTCTTCGTGGAATCGACGTTCCTGGGCCTCTGGATCTTCGGCTGGAAGCAGCTCAAACCCGGCGTCCACCTGGCCTGCCTCTGGATCGCGGTGATCGGTTCGGTCTTCTCCGCGTACTTCATCATCGTCGCCAACAGCTGGATGCAGCACCCCGTGGGCGTTGAGATGATCAACGGCCGTCCCGTGATGACCGACGCCTGGGCAGTCTTCACCAACAACACCGCCCTCGTCGCTGTCCCGCACACCATCTTCGGCGCGCTCGCCGTCGCCGGCGCCTTCCTCCTCGGCATCGCCTGGTACCACCTGTGGCGCCGCCGGCACGACGGGATCGACACCATCGGCGCGGACGGCAAGGTTGTACCCGGCGAGGCCGCCATCCCCGGCCGGGACCGCACCGACCACGCCGTCTGGATCCGCTCCCTGCGGATCGGCGCCGTCGTCGCCATGATTTCCTTCGCCGGCACGGCCATCACCGGGGACCTGCAGGGCAAACTCATGTTCGAACAGCAGCCCATGAAGATGGCCGCCGCCGAAGCGGCCTGCCACGACGGCACGGGTTTCTCCATCCTGAGCATCGGCAACGTCGGCTCCAAGAACTGCGACGACATCGTCGCGCTCATCGAGGTCCCCGGGATCCTGTCCTTCCTCGCCAAGGGCGATTTCACCACCGAGGTCCAGGGCGTCAACAGCCTGATCGACCAGTACAAGGCCGACTACGGCACCCACCTGCCGGACAACCCCATCTACGGGGAACGGGCCGGGCAGGAGATCCAGTACGTCCCGGTCATGGAGGTCACCTACTGGGGATTCCGCATGATGATCGGCTTCGGCGGGCTGGCGGCATTGGCCGCGCTGGTTGCCCTCTGGGCCACGCGCAACGGGACAGTGCCCGCCTCCCGCGGCCTCATGCGGCTGGCCGTGTTCGGGATCCTGGCGCCGTTCGGAGCCAACGCCGCCGGCTGGATCTTCACCGAGATGGGCCGCCAGCCGTTCGTCGTCGCCCCCAACCCGGACCCCAGCGGGATCGACCAGGTGTTTATGTTCACCGCCGCCGCCGTTTCACCCGGCGTCTCCGCCGGCGAGCTCCTGACCTCCCTGGTGGCGCTCACGTCCGTGTATGCGGTGCTGCTGGTGGTGGAGGTCAAGCTGCTGGTCAAATACGTCCGCGGCGGCGTGGTCGCGGCCATGCCGGAACTGGCGCACGTGCCCGCGGATGAGAACGAGGACGCCACTCCCAGGGGCGGTGGCCCCGGCAAGCCCGGGGACGCCGACGACGTCCTGGCCTTCGCCTACTAAGCCTTCGCTCCCCAAAGAAACGCAGAGGATACGCAGCATGGATCTCCTTCCCACCATCTGGTTCATCGCCATCGCGGTGCTATGGACGGGCTATCTCTTCCTTGAGGGCTTTGACCTCGGCGTCGGGATGCTGATGAAGGCCTTCGCCCGGAACAACACCGAACGCCGCGTGCTGCTCAACACCATCGGCCCGGTCTGGGACGGCAACGAGGTCTGGCTCCTGACCGCGGGAGGCGCCACCTTCGCGGCCTTCCCGCTCTGGTACGCCTCGCTGTTCTCCGCGCTCTACCTGCCCCTGCTGCTGGTCCTCGTCGCCCTCATCTTCCGCGCCGTGGCGTTCGAATACCGCGGCAAGGTCGACAACCCCCGGTGGCGTGCCCGCTGGGACTGGGCCATCTCCCTCGGCTCCCTCGTGGCGGCCTTTGGCATCGGCGCAGCGCTGGGGCTGACCACCACCGGACTCCCGCTCAACGCCAACGGCGACCGCGAAGGCGGTCCGTTCGCGTGGTTCAGCGCCTATGCGGTGTTGGGCGGCCTCGCCGTCGTTGGTTTCTCGCTGCTGCACGGCCTGGCCTTCCTGGCCCTGAAGACCGACGGCGACATCCGGCACCGCGCCCGCCGGTGGTTCGTCCGGCTCCTGCCCGTACTGCTGCTGCCGATCGCGGGCTGGGCGATCAGCCTGCAGCTGCTCAGCGGCGAGGTGTGGACCGTGCTGGCGGTCGTCGCCGCCGTCGTCGCCGCGGTCCTGGCGTGGAACTTCGCCCGCGCCGGTGCCGAAGGCCGGGCGTTCCTGTCCCTGGGCGCCTTCCTGCTCCTGGGCAGCGCCTCGATCTTCGGCGCCGCGTTCCCGGTGGTGCTGCCGTCCACGCTGAACCCGGCCTTCAACCTGACGGTCTCCAACGCCTCCTCCTCGGACTACACGCTGGGGCTGATGAGCATCGTCGCCTGCATCGGGCTGCCGCTGGTGCTCGCCTACCAGGCGTGGACCTACTGGGTGTTCCGGCGCCGGGTCAGTGACGCACACATCCCCGAGGCCCACAGCTTCCTCCCCGCCATCGCCGCCAAAGCCCTGGCACCCAAGGACTAGCAACTGATGAGACCGCAGTTCCCGCCGGGCCCCGCCAACCGCGCCGCCCTCTACCTGCTGGGCCTCCTTGCGGCCCTGAAAGCCCTGTCCCTCGTGCTGATCGCGCAGGCGGTCGCGTCCATGCTGGCGGGGCTGATGGCCGGCGACCCGGGCTGGGGCGGTCAGCTGTACTGGGGGGTTGCGGGAGTGGTGCTGCGCTCCCTGACGGTCTGGGCGCAGGCTGTCGCGTCGCGCCGTGCGGCGCTGGGCGCGAAGGAGGAGCTGCGCTCGCAGCTGCTCGAGCGTGCTTTGCGCAACGGCACCCGGTCCGCCGGCCCCTCCGACGGCGGCCTCGCGATCCTGGCGACCCGGGGACTGGACGCCCTGGACAGCTACTACACCCAATTCCTGCCCGCCCTGGTGAACTGCGCCGCGATCCCGTTGCTGCTGGGGGCGCGCATCCTGTACGCCGACTGGGTCAGCGCCGTCGTGATCGTGCTGACCGTGCCGCTGGTCCCGCTCTTTATGGTCCTGATCGGCCGCTACACCGATGACCGCGTCCGGGAAGCCCAGTCGGCCCTGTCACGGCTCTCCGGCCACATGCTGGAGCTCGCCAAGGGCCTGCCCGTCCTCGTGGGACTGGGCCGGGCCACCGCCCAGCGCAAGGCCCTCGAGGATCTCTCCGAGGAATACCGCCACCGGACCATGGGAACCCTGCGGACCGCCTTCCTCTCCGCCCTCGCGCTGGAACTCATCGCCACCCTCTCCGTGGCCGTCGTCGCGGTCTTCATCGGCGTGCGGCTGGTCCATGGCGACATGGCGCTGGAAGCGGGGCTGCTGGCCCTGATCCTCGCCCCCGACTGCTACCTCCCGCTCCGGGAACTGGGCACCGCCCACCACGCCAGCGACGACGGCCGTGCCGCGCTCGCCGAAACCACCGCCGTCCTCGGGGCGCCCGAGCCCGCGCCGCTCCGGCCCGCCGGGCCCGCTACGGACGCCGCCGCCTCTGCGGGGGCTGACGCCGGAACCGGCGGTCCGCCTGCCCTGAGCGTGGCCGGGCTGACCGTCCGCTACGGCGGCCGGACGGATGCCGCCGTCGGGCCCCTGTCCTTCACGGCAGCCCCGGGACGCATCACCGCCCTCGACGGTCCCAGCGGCGCCGGCAAGAGCACCGTCCTCGGGGTGCTGGCCGGCATCATCGGGAACGGCGGCGGCTCGGGCCAGGAAACCACCGTCACCGGACGGCTCGACGGATTCACGACGGCGGACCTCGCCTGGGTGCCGCAGCATCCCGTGATGGTGGCCCCCACCGTGCTGGACGAGATCCGTCTGTATCTGGGATCCGCCGCGGGACCTGCGGCGGACGGTGCCGACGGCGATCCGGAGCACGCCGCGGCCCTGCGCTGCCTGGCGGCCTGCGCCGCGGAGCACCTCGCCGCGAAGCACCCCGCCGAACTCAGCCCGGGGGAGCTGCGCCGCGTCGCGCTGGCCCGCGGTCTGGCGAGGATCGAAGCCGGAGCCCGGGTGCTGCTGCTGGATGAACCCACTGCCCACCTGGACCGGGAATCCGCCACGGCCCTGAGCCGTGCCATCGCTGCGCTCCGCGGCAGGGTCACCGTCCTGCTGGTGGCCCACGACCGGCTGACCCGGGAACTCGCCGATGAGCTTGTGGCCGTGGCCCCCGGGGCCGCGCCCGAGGCATCCGCCGTCACAGCATCCGCCGTCGCAGCATCCGCCGTCACAGCGCTGGCCCTCGAAGCGCCGGCTACGGATTCGGCCACCGCCCGGGTCCCTGCCGGCAATCTGCCTGACTCCCGGCCGGCCGCCGCCGGGCAGACTGGACCCGGGCCGGCCGGCAACGAGGATCCCCGCGTGCGGCAGGCGGGGACGGCCGGACGCACCTCGCCCGGGTCAACGGCAACCCGGCTCCGCCGGCTGCTCGCACCCGTAGGCGTTAAATTCGCCGCGGCCGGCGCCGTTGGCACCCTGGCTGCGCTCTTCGCCGTCGCCCTCGCCGGGCTGTCCGGCTGGCTGATCATCCGTGCCAGCGAGCAGCCGCCCATCCTGTACCTGCTCACCGCGATCGTGGGCGTGCGCTTCTTCGGCATCGGCCGGGCCGCGCTGCGCTATCTGGAACGCCTCCTGCTGCACGACGCCGTCTTTGCGGCCCTCACCCGGCTCCGAGGCCGGCTCTGGGAGTCACTCAGCCGGCGCGCCCTCTCGCTGCGCCGGCTGCTGCAGGGCGGCAACGTCCTGGGCACCGTGGTGGACGACGTCGACACGGTACGGGAGCTGCTGCCCCGGGTCGTCCTGCCGCCGCTCACCGCCGTGGCCGTCGCGGCGGCCGCCGTCACCGGCATCGCGCTGCTGCTCCCGGCCGCGCTCCCTGCCGTGATTGCCGCCGCGGTGCTGAGCCTCGTGGCAGCCCCCGCCCTGGCGCTGGCAGCGGACCGGATGTCCGCCGGCACCGAGCAGCGGCTGCGCTCCGGCGTCCTCCGGCAGGTCGCGGCCGCCCTCGACGCCCGCGCCGAACTCCACGCCAACGGCGTCTCCGTGCCGGTGCTCGCGGCCATCACCCGCGCAGACCGCTCCGCGACCGCCGCGTCCCAGCGCTCGGCGTGGGCCGAGGGGCTCGGCCAGGGCCTGACGGTGCTGGCCTGCGGCACCGCCGCCCTGGCCAGCGCCGTGCTGGCCGCCCCGTTGGCCCTCGGCGGAGCCGTTGAGGCCTCCACCGTCGCCGTCGTGGTGCTGCTCCAGCTCGCGCTCGTGGAGCCCTACGCGGCCATCGCGACGGCCGTCCGGCAATATCCCGCGCTGCGGGCCGTGCTGGAGCGCATCGGCGCAGCGGGCGTCCTAGACGACGGCGACGCCGACGCGTCTGCCGGCCTGGTCCCTGTCGCCGGGAGGCCCGGCGGCAAGCCCGGCATCGAACTCCGGGACCTCGCGGCCGCCTGGCCGGGCGGGCCGCCGGTCTTCACCAGCCTCACCGCCACGGCGGAACCCGGGCGCTGGCTCGCCGTCACCGGAACCTCGGGCTCCGGTAAGTCCACCCTGCTCGCCGTCGTCCTGGGGTTCCTCCCGGCAGCGAGCGGGCAGATCCTGCTGGGCGGGCGTGCCGCCTGGTGCCCGCAGGAGGCGCACCTCTTCGACTCGACCATCCGCGGCAACCTGCTGCTGGGGCTGCCGGAGAGCCAGCGCGGCGGAGAGCCGGAACCGCGGCTGCAGGACGCCCTGACCGCGGTGGGCCTCGGACCGCTGATCGGGCGGCTGGAGCACGGCCTGGACACCCGGATCGGACCCGGCGGAGCCTTCCTCAGCGGAGGCGAACGCCAGCGCCTCGCCGTCGCCCGGACGCTCCTGACCGGCGCGGACGTGATCCTGCTTGACGAACCCACGGCCCACCTGGATGCGGAGTCCGGCCGGGCGATGCTGGCCGAGCTCCGGCACGGCCTGCGGGACCGCACCGTTGTCCTGGTGACCCACAATCCGGACGACATCGCCGCGGAGGACAGCCGGCTGGACCTTGACCGTGCGGCCGCCGCCCCTGCTGCGCCGACCCCGGAGGCAACGCCGTTGCTGGCGCGCGGGTAGGCCGGACGTTAGCCTGTTGCCATGAACGGACGCGACCCCCTGGCCAGCCTGGACCCCCGCCTCGAGTGGCGGACTGCCGGCACCGCGGACCTGAACGACTGGGCGGCGCTGATAGCCCGGACCGCCGCCGTCGAACGGCCCGTCTGGTATGAGCGCCGCGCTGACCTGGAACAGGTCCTCGAATCACGGACGAACCCGGCCGCCGCGAACACGGTTCTCGGCTTCGACGTGCGGGGCGCGGCCCGGGCCTACGGCCGGATCACGAAAAACCCGGACGGCGAGAAGGCGATCGGGTACGGCTGCGTCGACCCCGCGTGGCAGGGACACGGGATCGGCACCGGGTTGCTGGGCTGGATGGAGGCGAGGACCCGGCAGCGTTTTGCCGAGGATGCGGGGCAGGGTTCCACGCCCAGGCTGCGGCTCCATATGGAGCAGCAGCACATGCACCAGGCCGCCCTGTTCGGGGACGCCGGCTACCGGATCGTCCGCTACTACAACGAGATGCACCGGCCCCTGGCGGACGGTTTTCCCGAGGCGGTGCTGGGCGAGGGGCTGGAAATCGTGGGCTTCGGGCCGGAGTTGCACGAGCCGGTGCGGCTCGCGCACAACGACGCGTTCCGGGACCACTGGGGCAGCGAGCCGCGGGACGAGGAGGCCTGGGGCTTCGTGGTGAACGATCCGCTGGCCCGGCCGGACCTGAGCGCTGTCGTCCTGGAGCAGTCCACCGGCCAGGTGGCCGGCTACCAGCTCGCCAGCCATGACGCCGTCAGCGCCGGGTCGCGCGGCTACAAGGAGGGCTACACGGACCTGCTGGGTGTGCGGCGCGAGTTCCGCGGCCGCGGGGTGGCCCAGGCGCTCCTGGCCGATGCGATGCGCCGCTTCGCCGCAGCCGGGATGGACAAGGCCTCGCTCGACGTCGATTCGGAGAACCCCACCGGGGCCCTGGCCCTCTACGCCAAGATGGGCTATGTCGCCGTCAACACCAGCATGGCCTGGGACAAGGAACTGTAGCGGGGCAGCCGACCGCCAGCCCTCCGCACGTTGACCGTCCGCAATTTAGCCATCCACATCGTGGAGGTGATGAACGACGTCGTGCAGGAAGTACTGCGAGAAAGTCAGCACGGTGAACTCCGAGCCGTTGCTGCGGGTGCCCTTGCGGTTCCACTGCTCCTCCGTGACCCGCGCGAAGGAGGCCGCGATCTGCTCGCCCTCAGCTGTGAGTTCCGCGCTGACCTTGGCCGGGTCGGCGTTGGCATAGTCCTTCTCGACCGCGGTAAGGTCCTGGTCCCAGTCCGCGAACCGGGCGTCGTCCTCACTGAGCATGAGGCCCAACCGGTGATCAAACAGGGTGAAGACGTCCCGGACGTGGCAGGCATACTCGAGCACCGACCAGGTGTTCCCATCCGGGCGTTCCGTGGCGTCCGGACGCCGCAGGGCCACCCGCCAGCGCGGGAGCATACTGTCCACCATCCCCGCCACCGTCGCGGGCGTCGCCGCCGACGCATCGAAACCGCACTCCGGGCAGGGCCGCTGCAGGACCCAGGTCCAATCCTTGATATCCGGGATGATAGGCATGCGAGCAGTCTAAGCGCATTTTCCCGGCTGCGGTCGAGGGCCGGATGCACTCCACGACCAGGTTAGGCAGGCGACCTTGCTGCTACGAAGCCTCGCGCATTCGCATTGGCCAGGTTGGCCCCTCATCACCGGTGACCATGCAGTGAAGCGTCGAACGACAGCACTGCGCAGTCAACCGTGTGCACTCTCGAGCCGGGCCCGCAGGTGAGTCCACCCCGGCCATTCACCACGAATGGCCGTCAAGGCGGGCAGAATAGCGGCCATTGTGGTGAATGGGTGATCGATAGCGGCCACTCGTGGCAAATGGGGGAGCGTCGGGCGTGACGAGTCCCCGGGCAACGCCGCAGACCCGGCGGCCGGGTGACGAAAACCCCAGCGGCCTAGGCTTCCGCCCCGGGTTCCGGCTGCCAGGACATACTCGGACCGATCGCGTCGATGGCCTGGGAGAGCGGGATCCCGGACCCGTCGCGGCGGCCGTGTTCCCCGGGCAGGGAACGGGCCACCCCGGCCTGGGAGGACGCCTTTGCGGGGCCGTGGCCGGCCCACGCGAGCAGCAAGGTGTCCTCGCCCTTGAGGAAACGGTGCGCCCGCACCCCGGCGGTCGCGCGTCCCTTGGCCGGATATTCGCTCAGGGCGGTGACCTTGGCGGCCCCGGGAGCGGTGCCTGGGAGCGCCCCGTCCGTGCCGGCGATCGTCACCACGACGGCGTCGGGGTCGGTCGGGCTGGCGGCGCCGAAGAACATCACCTGGTCCCCGGCAGCAAGTTTGATGCCGGCCATGCCGCCCGCGGTCCGGCCCTGCGGACGGACCGCGGAGGAAGGGAAGCGCAGCAGCTGCGACTGCCGCGTCACGAAGACGAGGTCGACGTCGTCGGAACCCGCGGGGGCGACACCGACCACGGTGTCCTTGTCCTTGAGTGCGATGACTTCCCAGTCCTCGCGGTTCAGCGGGTAGTCGGGCTGGACGCGCTTGACCACACCCTGGGCCGTCCCGACCGCCAGCACCTCATCCAGCGGCGTGAACGCCACCAGCGATTCGCCCTTGAGCAGGGTGATGAAGTCCTTGGCCGGCACACCGCCGGCCATGTTCGGCGTGCCCTGCGTCGGCGGCAGCACGGGCATGTCCATCACCTGGAGCCGGAGCATGCGGCCCTGGGAGGTGACGGCGGCAATCTCGCCCCGGGCTGACGTTTTCACCACGGAGGTGAACACGTCGTGCCGGGTCCGCGGGCCGGACTCGGCGAGGCTGTCCTGGTTGGCGGTCCGCGCGATCTGGCCGGAGGCGGTCAGGATCGCCCAGCAGGGATCGTCCGCGATCTCCAGGGCCAGCGGATTGGCCTTGCCCTTGGCTCCGGGCGCGGCGGGCAGGGCGGCGACAGTGGGGGAGACGGCCTCGGATTCGAGCAGCACGGTCCTGCGCGGCGTTCCGTACTTCTCGGCGATCTCGGCCAGCTCGGAAGACACCAGGGCGCGGAGCCGCTCGCTGGAGCCGAGGATGGCTTCGAGCTCGGCGATCTCCCGGCGCAGTTCCTCCTGCTCCTTCTCGAGTTCGATCCGCGAGTACTTGGTGAGCTGCCGGAGCCGGAGCTCCAGGATGTAGTTGGCCTGGATTTCGGAGAGGTCGTAGATGGACATCAGCCGGGTCCTGGCGGCGGCCGGCTCGTCCGAGGAACGGATGATCTGGATGACCTCGTCGATGTCCACGATCGCGATGAGGAGGCCCTCGACCAGGTGCAGGCGGTCCTTCTTCTTGCCGAGGCGGAAGGCGGTGCGCCGGCGCACCACGGTGATGCGGTGCTCCACATAGACGGTCAGCAGCTGCAGCAGCCCGAGGGTCTGCGGCTGCCCGTCGACGAGGGTGACGTTGTTGATGCCGAAGGAATCCTCCATCGGCGAGTAGCGGTACAGCTGCTGCAGCACGGCGTTCGGGTTGAAGCCGTTCTTCAGCTCGATCACCAGGCGCAGGCCGTGCTTGCGGTCCGTGAGGTCCACGATGTCGCTGATGCCGGCGAGCTTCTTGCCGTTGACGGCGTCCTTGATCTTCTCGATCACCTTTTCCGGCCCCACCATGTACGGCAGTTCCGTGACCACCAGCCCGGTGCGGCGGGCCGAGAGCTGTTCGACCTCGACCTTGGCGCGGGTCTTGAAGGAGCCGCGGCCGGTGGCGTAGGCGTCGCGGATGCCGTCCAGGCCCACGATCCGGCCGCCGGTGGGCAGGTCCGGGCCGGGGACGAACCGCATGATGTCCTCGAGCGTGGCGTCCGGGTGCTCGATCAGGTGCCGGGCCGCGGCGATCACTTCGACCAGGTTGTGCGGGGCCATGTTCGTGGCCATGCCGACGGCGATGCCGGTGGCGCCGTTGACCAGCAGGTTCGGGAACGCCGCCGGCAGCACGTCCGGCTGGGTCAGCTGGTTGTCGTAGTTGGGGACGAAGTCGACGACGTCCTCGTCGAGGTGGTCCGTCAGGGTCAGGGCCGCCGCCGCGAGCCGGGCCTCGGTGTACCGCGGGGCCGCCGGGCCGTCGTCGAGCGAGCCGAAGTTGCCGTGCCCGTCGATGAGCGGCAGCCGCAGCGAGAAGTCCTGCGCCATGCGGACCATGGCGTCGTAGATCGCGGTGTCACCGTGCGGATGCAGCTTGCCCATGACCTCGCCCACCACGCGGGCGCTCTTGACGTGGCCGCGGTCCGGGCGGAGGCCCATCTCGCTCATCATGTAGAGGATGCGCCGCTGCACTGGCTTCAGGCCGTCCCGGGCATCCGGAAGCGCCCGCGAGTAGATCACCGAATAGGCGTACTCGAGGAACGAACCTTCCATCTCGGAGGTGACGTCGATATCGACGATGTTTTCTACGAAATCCTGGCTGGCTTCCCCTGCCGGGGACGGGGTTTGGCGGCGGGCCATGAGGCTGGTGGGTCCTTCTGAGCGGTGCAGAACGAAAGCTGCGTAAGTTTATGACTAGGCTAAGCCTATGGTGGATCAGCCCGTGGACGGCGTATATCCGGAATATTGGGAAGCCGATGTTGTGCTGCGCGACGGCGGGACGGCCCACCTGCGCCCGATCCATCCGTCCGACGCCGACGCGGTGCAGACCTTCCATGTGGGGCAGTCGCAGAAGTCCATCTACATGCGGTTCTTCGCGTTCAAGGCCAAACTCTCCGCCAAGGAGCTCAAACGGTTCACCGAGGTGGACTACAAGGACCGCGTCGCGCTCGTGATCACCATCGGCGGGGAAATCATGGGCATCGGCCGCTACGACCGGCTCGATGACCCCGAGGAAGCCGAAGTCGCGTTCAACATCTCCGACGCGCACCAGGGCCGCGGCATCGGGTCCATCCTGCTCGAACACCTCGCCGCCGCCGCCCGCGAAAACGGGATCCGGAAATTCAGCGCCGAGGTGCTCCCGGAAAACCGCAAGATGCTCATGGTGTTCTCCGACGCCGGCTACGACGTCAAACGCCATTTCGACGACGGTGTGGTCAGCCTCGAATTCAACATCGACCCGACGGACAAGTCCCGCGCCGTGATGGAATCCCGGGAACACCGCGCCGAGGCCCGCAGCATCCAGGAACTGCTCGCCCCGTCCTCCGTCGCCGTCATCGGGGCCAGCCGCAAATGGGGCACCGTGGGCTACCAGCTGCTGGAGCACATCATCGAAGGCGGCTTCACCGGCCCTGTCTACGCGATCAACCCGGAAGCCTTCGAGCTCGCCGGCATGATCTCCTTCGCCCGGCTCTCGGAGGTGCCCGGGCCGGTGAAACTCGCGATTATCGCCGTCCCGTACGCCGAGGTCCCCAAGGTTGTGGAGGAGTGCGGCGCCGCCGGGGTCAAGGGGATCGTGGTGGCCACCGCCGGGTACGCGGACGACGGCGAACGCGGCCTCGCCCGGCAGCGCGAACTCGTCCGGCAGGCCCGTGCCAACGGCATGCGCGTGATCGGCCCGGCCTCGCTGGGCATCATGAACACCAACCCTGCCGTCTCCCTCAACGCCTCGATGGCGCCCTTGCTGGGCCGCCGCGGCGGCCTGGGCCTGTTCAGCCAGTCGGCAGCGATCGGCGTCTCCCTTTACGCGGCCTCCAGCCGGCGCCGCGTCGGGATCTCCACCTTCCTCTCGGCCGGGAACCGCGCCGACGTCTCCGGCAACGACATGATGCAGTACTGGGAGGACGACGCGGACACCACCGCCGTCGGCCTCTACCTCGAATCGATCGGCAACCCGCGCAAGTTCTCCCGCCTGGCCCGCCGCCTGGCCCGGACCAAACCGGTCATCGTGGCGAAATCCGACGCCATGGGGCTGCCGCCCGGCCACGCCGTCCGCACCACCCAGGCCCCGCCGGAGGCCCTCGACGCGATGATGCGCCAGGCCGGGGTAATCCGCGTCGAGACCATCGAACAGCTCATGGACGTCGCCCAGATCGTCTCCAGCCAGCCCCTGCCGAAGGGCCCGGGGATCGCCGTGTTCAGCAACTCCCGGGCGCTCGGCAAGGTCGTCGCGGACAGCGCGGCCGTGCAGGGACTCGGTGTGGTGCGGATTGTCACCGACGTCGACCTGGACGCCGGGATGTCCGTGGCGCTGCCCGCGCTGCGGCACAGCCTGCAGGAAGTCCTCACCGCCGAGACCGTCCACGCCGCGGTGGTCGCGCTGCTGCCGGCCCACGGCCTCACCGTCGAAAAGATCGCCGGAGTGCTCGCCGAATGTTCGGTCGCGGCCGGCAAACCCGTGGTGGCGGCGTTCAGCGGCCTGCTGGACCCGTCCATCTACGTCGAAGGAATGGTGGGCGACGAGGCGGGGTCGCCGGTTGTTCCCTGCTATTCCAACCCCGGCGCGGCCGTGTCCGCGCTGGGATCCGTGGTCCGCTACGCCCAGTGGCTGGACCGGGACCAGGGCCTGTTTGTGGAACCCGAAGGCTGCGACCCGGACGGCACCCACGACGAGCTGGAGCGCCTGCTGGACAAGGTGGGCGGAGAGCAGCTGGTCCGGCTCGACCCCGACTCGGCCGCGGGCCTGCTGGCCCGCTACGGCATCCGGGTGGTCCCGTCGGTCGGCTTTGACACCGCCGATGAGGCCGTCGCCGCCGCGGACCGGCTCGGCTGGCCGGTGGCGCTGAAGACCACCGACCCCGCCCTGCGGCACCGGCTGGACCTCGGCGGGGTGCGCCTGGACATCCAGGATGCGGAGTCGCTGCGGCGGAACGTGCTGGAAATGCGCAAGTCGCTGGAACGCTACGGCTCGCCGTCGCTGGAAGTGCAGACCATGGCCCCGGTGGGGCAGGCCTGCACCTTCCGCGCCATCGAGGACCCGTTGCTGGGCCCGGTGGTGTCCTTCGGCCTGGCCGGTGACGCCGTCAACCTGCTGGACGACTGGGCCCACCGGGTGCCGCCGCTGTCCGGCTCGGACCTGCACGACTTCATCCGGGCACCCCGCGCCTCGCGGAAGCTCTTCGGCTACCAGGGATTGCCGGCCGTGGACGCCCGGGCCCTGGAGGACCTGGCCGCCCGGCTGACCCGGCTCAAGGACAACCATCCGGAAGTTGCCCTCGTCGACTTCAACCCCGTGCTCGCCGGGCCGGAGGGGGCGTCGATCCTCGCCGCCGACGTCCGCATCGCCAACGCCGCCCAGCGCACCGACAGCGCCCGCCGGGCCATGCGCAGCTGACGCACAGGGAGAGCGGCGGGGCGCGTGCGCCTCGGCTGCAGCCCGGCTGCGGCCCTGCTGCGGAGGCGCCTCGCGGCGCCAGCGGTTAGCATGTCCCCAGCCGATCTGTGAAAATGGAGACCATGAGCTTACAGTCTCCGACACCCAAGCCCCAGGCGACCGTCTCCGGACGCCCGGGCGGCGCGAACCACCACGGCCTGCATGACCACAGCGCGCAGGGTCAAAGCCTGGAAGGTGCCCTCCAGCAGGCCGGTTTCTACCCCCGGCTCGTGGCCGACGTCGTCGCCGACGCCCTCGACGGGCGCGACTGCGTGGCCCACCTGGTGCACCTGGAGACACACTTCGACCGCGCCGAGGTCCGCCGCCACATCACCGTGCTGGTCCTGACCGAGGACATGCTGGTCATCACGCACGTGGACGACCAGCAGCTTGATGAGGCGGGGGAGCAGACCGTCGCGCAGGTCTCCACGGAATCCGTGCCCGTGACACAGATCCGCTCCGTGGTGCTCAGCTACGTGTACGCGCAGCCCCAGGAGTACAAGTCCTCGGATCCGGTCCGCGAACTGACCCTGTCCATTGCCTGGTCCGGCGGCCAGCGCCTGGACATGGGCCCGGCCAGCTGCGGCGACCCGCAGTGCGAGGCGGACCACGGCTACAGCGGCACCATCGCGCAGGAGGACATCGTGATCCGGATCAGCGCCGAAGCTGACGGCCTGCAGGCGGTCCAGGACGCCAAGTTGTTCGCCCGTGCCCTCCGTGCCGTCAACACCGGATCCACCGCCCCGGTGCCGCACACCGGCCCCGGACTGCCGCCGCGCCCGCGGATGGGCGTTTTCGGAAGCCGCGCCAGCCGCGGCCACCAGCGCTGAGATGACGCCGGTCCGCATGCCCGAACCGCTGTCCACCGCCCAGACCCTCCCGCAGAGCCTGCCCGCAGCCCCGGCCTTTGGCGAACGCTCCATCGCCGAGGTGCTCACGAGCGCCGCGGCCAGCGTGGGTGTTCCCGGCTTCGAGAACCGCCTGAACCTGCCCGCGGCCAAGCGCATTTGCGTCGTGCTGGCAGACGGGCTGGGCCGTAACCTGCTCAAGCAGAAGTCGGCGCACACGCCGTTCCTGCGCGCCGTGATGCAGTCCGGCCAGGGGCAGGTGCCGGTCTCCCTGGATTCGGCGTTTCCGTCCACCACGGCAGCGTCCCTGGCCAGCTTCGGCACCGGACTCCCGGCCGGGCAGCACGGCATGGTGGGCTACGACGTGCTGGACCCGGACCAGGACCGGGTGGTCAACATGCTGGGCGGTTGGGACGCCGGCGTCGATCCGGAGCGGTGGCAGCCGTTTCGCACCGTCTTCCAGCGGGCCGCGGAGCACGTGGATGTCACCACCGTCAGCCTCCCGCAGTTCAGCGACTCGGCCATGACCCGGGCTGCGCTCCGGGGCGGCCGCTACGTCACGGCCACTACCTCGCATGCCAGGACCGCGGCCGCCGCCGAGACGATGGCCGGGTCCGGTCGGTCGCTGATGTACTTCTACGTCAACGAACTGGACAAGGCCGGGCACCGCCACGGCTGCCAGTCGCCGCAGTGGGAACACCAGCTCGAGGAACTCGACGCGACGGTGAAACGGCTCAGCGCGACCCTGCCGGCAGGCACCACCATTTTGCTCACCGCGGACCACGGTATGCTGGACGTGCCGGAATCCCAGCGGATCGACTACGCGGCCGATCCTGCCCTCGTGGCCGGAGTACGCCACACCGCGGGCGAGCCGCGAATGGTCCACCTGTATCTGGAGGAGTCGGAAGACGAGTCCGGCCGGGTACGGCTGCTGGAGGCCTGGCGGGCGCGTTTCGGCGAGCGGATCTGGGCCTTCACCCGGGAGGAAGCCATCGCCGCGGGGCTTTTCGGTGCGGTCCGGGCCGAGGTCGGCCCGCGGATCGGCGACGTGATGATTGCGGCCAGGGACGCCCTGGCCTTCTATGACACCCGCCGTGTCCGGCCCACAGCCCTTGACGTCGTGGGCCAGCACGGTTCGTTGACGAAAGCCGAACGCGAAGTCCCGCTGTTGTGTTTCCAGGCCGACGGAAAAAGGGCCCCCCGCGCCTGACTGCGCGTGAAGGCCCCTGAGACGCGTCACCGCGCCGTGAATCCGTGGTGAATGCTAGTCCCCGCGGGCTCCGAAGACGATGTCATCCCAGCTGGGAATGCTGGAGCGCTTCGGCTTCGCCGGCTGGCGTTCGGGCTGCTCCGCATCGCGGTCCTCCCGGGCGGCCGCGGGGGTCTCCCGCTGCTGCTGGCGCCGCGAGGTTCCGCCGCCCAGCAGTTCGTCCAGCCCCGGGCTGGATGTGGGGCCCTGCTGGCCTGCGGGCCGCAGTTGTGAGGCCGAGATGGTGATTTCCCGGGTGTCGGTGCTGACGCCGTCATGCAGTTTCAGGGCGTCGTCCGGTGCCTCCTCCTGGCGGGGGGCCAGGCTGAGCCTTGACATGATCGAGGGCCTGCCGTCGCGGCGGCGTTCCCAGGGGCCGGCGGCAGGCCGGGGTTCCTTGTCCGCTGCGTCCGGTTTCTCCGGGCCGCCCGTTGACTGCCCGGTCGAGGACCCCGCGGGGTCGGGCTCGGCCGGCTGCTCCGCAAGGAGCTCGGAAGGCCTCGGGTGGGCCGCGGGAACACCGTTGGTCAGCAGCGTGGCGAGGGCGTCGTCGGCGTCCTCGTCAACCCCGAGGCGCTGCCCGCGGCGGGAGCGCAGCATGTCGAGCAGCCCGTCGGACTCCTGTTCCTGCTGCAGCTGGAGCTGCTGGACCACCTGGAGCTGAGCGGTCGCCGTGCGGGCGGCAGCGTCGGCGTCGGTTTCAAAATCGAAGGGCCGGTCCGAGACGGCGGTGAGCCGGCGCGCCGGGACGGGGCCGTCGAGGGGCTCGAGCTCGCTGAGCTGCTGGGCCCAGCGGTTGGCGTTCTGCAGGGATTTACGGGCAGGACTGAAGGTCCACATGGCCGGCGGTTCCTCGCCGATGCCGGCAGCGCCGCCGGGGTTCGCCTCGAAGCGGGCCACCACGTTCCAGCTCCCGTCCGGGCGCCGCCAGGAGTCCCACTCCACGGTGGCGGCATCAATGCCGTGCGCGCTGAGCCGGTGGTCCACCATCTCGCCGAGCGAGGCCGGCTGGTCACCGAACACGGTGCGGTACACGTCGTGGCCGGGGGCGGGGGCGGCTACCTCCACCTTGCGGGCCTGCCGGGCGACGTGCTCACGCTCGGCGAGCACCGGACCCTCGTAGCGCTGGACTTTCGCGAGCGGAATTCCGGAGAGCTCCGCCACCTCGGCCGCTGTCGAGCCGCTGCGGATCCGGGCCTGGATATCCCGCGGAGACATGGCAATGGGCGCGGCGACTGCGCCGGACGCGGCCTTGGCCGACGTGCGGCTGGCTGCCACCCGAAGTGCTTCATCGATTGGCAGCTGGAACATCTCGCCGCCGGTGCCACTCAACAGGAGATGCTCCCCGTCGTCGTGGACGCCTACAAGCCGTAGATCCTGCATACAAATCCTCCACCCTGGCATTACTAACAATCGAAACTCTGCCACCGATGCGGGCGAATTCCGGTGAGGACGGAGGGCGCGCCGTTATTTTCCGCGAATTTCCGCATTTTTTTGGCCCCTCGGCGGATCCGGCGCCCTCCGGGTCCCGGATGCGGCAGCCAGGGGGCCCTGGCCCGGACCAGAGGACTCTGGCTTTCACCGGGCGCTTAAGCAAAAATGACGCGACATCGGGCACAAAAACCGCGTGTCCGGTGTTGACATCGGAGAACCGCTCCGGGGGCCCAGGGCTACCGCCCGCGAGGATCCTCCGGGTCAGGCGAACCAACCGAACGACTGCGGAATGTGAGCAACAAACAATGGCGACAGACTACGATGCGCCGCGCAAGACCGAGGAGGACCTCAGTGAGGACTCCCTTGAGGCGTTGAAAACGCGGCGTACGGAAAAGCCTTCCGCAGTGGTCGATGAAGACGAATCGGACCTGGCGGAAGGCTACGAACTCCCCGGCGCTGACCTGTCCGGGGAGGAACTGCTGGTCCAGGTCATGCCGGCCCAGGCCGACGAATTCACCTGTGCCTCCTGTTTCCTCGTCCGCCACCGTTCGCAGATTGCCCGCGAAAGGGACGGCCTCAAGTACTGCAAGGACTGCGAGGGCTAGGAGTTCAGCGCGCCGAGCAGCTTGTCGGGGTGCCGCGTGGACGTGAGCCAGTAGGGGGTGCGGTCCGACGGGTCGGTGATTTCCATGCGGACCACCGGGTCGATCCAGCCGCGGATGCACAGGAACGCGAGTCCGTTGAGCCGGGTTCCGCGTTCCGCCGTCGCCTCCGGGCCCCGGAACGCGGACGCGGCGCCCACGAAGCGGCGTTCGATCGTGGCGCGGCCTACGCGCAGCGTGGCGCCGGTGACCGTGATGGCGGGGGTCGAGAGGACCAGCAGCGCGGTGAGGATCGTGAACAGGACGACTGCGGCGGTGAGCCCGGCGGTGATGCTGATGGGGGCGAACACCAGGATCCCGGCGCCCGATAGTCCCGCCGCCATCAGCCAGATCCAGAAGTTCGGCCAGAGCTTCTCGCTGTATATAACGGAGGCGTCGCTGGGGGTGCTGTTGGGGGCAGGCACGGCTGCACTGGATTCGGGCATAAGCCCAGCTTTCCACTTTTCCCGGGCTATTTCACCTTGGCGGCAGAAGCGGGGCGGGGCTCCCCGCCCGCCCGCCGCGGCTAGGCCTATCTTCCCGGCGGGCGTTAGAGTGAGGGACTGTGACTGAAGAAACGACTGCAGTGGACGCCGCCGAAGCGGCAGGGCCGAAAGAACGACCGGAAGCACAGCCAGCGGCAGGGTTTGGGACCCCCACCCTGACCGTGCAGCTGAAGATGCTCGACGACGGCCTGGAGCCGCCGTCGTATGCGCACCCGGGCGACGCCGGAGCGGACCTGCGGGCCCGCGAGGACGTAGTACTGGAACCGGGGGAGCGCCGGCTGGTGCCTACCGGCGTGGCCATTGCCCTCCCCGACGGTTTCGTGGCCCTGATCCACCCGCGGTCCGGGCTCGCGACCAAGCACGGCCTGACCGTCGTGAACGCCCCGGGCACCGTCGACGCCGGCTACCGCGGAGAAATTGCGGTGACGCTGCTGAATACTGACCGCGACCACGCGATTGAACTCAAGCGCGGCGATAGAATTGCACAAATGGTTATTCAGCGCGTGGAGTACGCCAGGTTCCTGCCGGTGCAGGACCTCAGCGGCTCGGTTCGCGGCGGCGGAGGCTTCGGATCCACCGGCGGCTTCGGCGCGCCGGTCTGACCCGACGCCGGCCAGACCGCAGTATTGCAGTGACTTATGAGCAGGATCCCATTGGCAGGACGTATCAGCCGACCGCTGTTTCTGCCTGAGTGCAGAGTCAGACAGCAGCAGGCGCCGCGCGGACGCGGGGCGACGCGGCGGCACGGAATCACAACTAAGGAGACAACCCCATGGTTTTTGGGCGTGGCAGGAAAGCCAAGCAGGAACAGCTGACAGACTCCGGGGAAACCCAGGAGGCCGTCAGTGACGCTTCCGCCGACGACTCCGCCGGGACGTCCGCGACCGCCCCCGTCCGCGGCGCCACGGGTCCCTTTGACGTGTCGGAAATCGAGGACCAGGAGGGCTACGTCGACCTCGGGGCGCTCCTGATTGCTCCCGCCGAAGGCCTGCAGCTCCGGCTTGAGGTCGAGGAAGCCACGCAGCGGGTCGTCGCCGTCACCATGGACCTGAACGGCTCCAGCCTCCAGCTCCAGGCCTTCGCGGCTCCCCGCTCCGAGGGCCTGTGGGAGGAAATCCGTGAGCAGATCGGCCAGTCCGTGGGCAGCCAGGGCGGCCAGATCGAGGAGGTCCAGGGCGGTTTCGGCACCGAGCTGCTCGCCAAGCTCCCCGCCAGTGGCGCCGACGAAAGCCACGGCTACCGCGTGGCCCGCTTCATCGGCGTCGACGGTCCGCGCTGGTTCCTCCGCGGCGTCTTCGGCGGCGAGGCCGCTGTGGACCGCGACGCCGCCGCCGGCCTCGAGGGGCTGTTCCGGCAGATCGTGGTGGTGCGCGGTGAGAATCCCATGCCGCCGCGCGACCTGCTGCAGCTCCGCCTGCCGAAGGAAAACGCCGTGCCCGCACCGCAGTCCGCCCCGGACCTCGGGCAGCCGGAACGAGGACCGGAGACTACCCAGATTGGCTGATGCCCCCCGCCCGGATCCGGCCTCCTCCAGCTCCGTGAGGGGGTTGCCGGACCGCGGCCGCGTGCTGTGCCACGGCTACATCGAGTCGGTCACCTACGCACCGGCCAGCCACGTGGCCGCCTTCACCGCGGTCGTCGTCGACCATGATGCGCCGAAGACCCGAGGCGCCAGGGCGGGCACCGCAGGATCCGTTACGGCAGGCGTCCAGCCCGCGGCCGAAACCGCAGCCCAGCCCGCCGCCGGACCGCGGCGCCAGCGGCCCCCCATCCCGAAGGACCGGCTCCGGGTTGTCTGGCTCGGGCGGCGCCGGATCCCCGGGATCGACGCCGGCACCGAACTCCGGCTGCAGGGTATGGTCACCGTGCGCGACGGCCTGCCGACCATGTTCAATCCCCGCTACGAAATAGTCTCCCGCCAGGAGGAACAATGACCGTGCCCGAGAAGCCCGAACCCGCTGGTCGGCCCGGCTCTGTTCAGGCCGGCGCAGCCCAGCCTGAACCGGCCCAGCCCGGGCCGGGCCGGGAGCCTGTAGCCCAGCAGCGGGCGGCCCAGCCGGAACCGGGCCAGAAAACCTCGGCGGCCCAGCCGACTGTGGCGCAGCTCGCCGAGGGCTACGCGGCCAAGGCCGGACTGCACCGTTCCGGCAACGGCAACATCGACGTGCTCAAGAGCGCTGGCGGGGTCCAGGGCATTGCCGAAAGCATCCTCCCGGGCCTCGTCTTCCTGGTCGCCTTCACCGTTACACGTGAGCTGCCCCTGGCGCTGATGGCGGCGCTGTCCGTGGCCGCGGCCTTCACCGTCGTCCGACTGGTCCAGCGCAAACCGCTGACGCAGGCACTGGCGGGGATTGTCGGCGTCGGGATCTCCGCGTGGCTGGCCAACAGCACCGGCAAGGCAGAGGACTTCTACGTCCCGGGGTTCTTCACCAACTTTGCCTACATCGTGGCGATGACCATCTCGATTGCCGTGCGCTGGCCCTTTGCCGGGCTGATCTTCGGGTTCATCCGGAACGAGGGCCTGGACTGGCGCAAGGACCCGGCCCGGGTCAAGGCCTACCAGATCGGAACCTGGGTGATCGTCGCGGTGCTGGCCCTGCGGCTGCTGGTCCAGGTTCCGCTGTATTTCATGGGCGAGCCCGGCTTCGCGGCCCTTGCCACGACGCGGCTGCTGATGGGCGCGCCGCTGTACATCCTGGGCATCTGGGTCGCCTGGCTGCTGACCCGGCCCGCCCCGGCCGCGACACCACCCACCCCAACGGCCTAAGCCTCCGGTTGCGCTATCAGTCCGCGTCGTTCCCAGCGCGCAGAACGACCCGGAGTGATAGCGCAACCGGGCTAGCCGTCGAAGCCGTCACCCTCCGGCAGCGCGTTCTCGTGCCGGCCCGAGGTGACGGGGTGCTGCTCGGAGACCTGCTCGTCCTCGTCCTCGTCCTGCGACTCCGGCGCGAGCAGGGCCCGCAGCTCATCCTCGGCCGCGATCGTGGTCACGAAGAACAGCTCGTCCCCGCCGTCGATCACATCATCACGGCTCGGCGTGATGGGCGCCTGGTCGCGCAGGATCGCCACCAGGGTCGAATCCTCGGGCCAGTCGATGTCGCCCACGGTCAGGCCGATCACATGCGAATCGTGGGGGACCGTGAACTCCACCAGCGATGACACACCGGTCTGCAGCGTCAGGAGGCGGACGAGGTCGCCGATCTCCACCGCCTCCTCGACCAGGGCGGTCATCAGCTGTGGGGTGTTGACCGCGACGTCGACGCCCCAGGAGTCGTCGAACATCCAGTCGTTCTTGGGGTTGTTGACCCGGCCCACCGTCCGTCCGACGCCGAATTCGGTCTTCGCCAGCAGCGAGACCACCAGGTTGACCTTGTCGTCACCGGTCGCGGAGACCACGACGTCGGCGTCCTCCAGTTTCGCGTCCTGCAGCGTGCTCAGTTCGCAGGCATCGCCGACCAGCCAGTGCGCGCCGCGCAGGCCGCTGCGCCCGATCACCTCCGGCTTCAGGTCGATCAGCAGGATCTCGTGTTTGTGGGCCAGCAGTTCGCGCGCGATCGAGGAACCGACGCTTCCCGCCCCGACAATGACGACTTTCACTTAGGACTCCTTGGCGGGGGACTTGGCAAGAATGTGGGCGACTTCGGTGCTGCGGTCCACACCCAGCATGGCGTGCACGGTGTCGCCGTCCTGGTAAAGGGTGCCGGCCGCGGGCAGCATGCCCTCGCCGAACCGGGTCAGGTAGGCGACGCGGACCCCGGCGGCCCGCTCGATCTCGGTGACGGGGTGGCCGATCCAGTCAGGGTTCAGATCCACCTCGGCCAGCACGAGCCGGCCGGAAGGGTCCCGGAAGTCGCCGGCGAGGTGCTGTTCGGGCAGGATACGGCGGAGCACCTGGTCCGCGCTCCAGCGCACGGCGGCGACGGTGGGGATGCCCAGTCGCTGGTAGATCTCGGCGCGGCCGGGGTCGTAGATCCTGGCGACGACGTGCGGGACATGGAACGTTTCGCGGGCCACTCGGGTGGCCAGGATGTTGGAGTTGTCGCCGCTGGAGACGGCAGCGAAGGCATAGGCCTCCGCGACGCCGGCCTGCTTGAGGGTTTCCCGGTCAAAGCCGACGCCGGTGACCTTGCGGCCGGTGAATCCCGCGCGGAGCCGCCGGAAGGCGCGGTCGTCCTGGTCGATGATGGCCACGGAATGGCCCGCGTCCTCGAGTGTGTGCGCGAGGGTTGCCCCCACGCGGCCACAACCCATAATCACGAAGTGCGCCAACCGTGCCTCCTGTTGTTCCTGTACTGCTGCTGGGTCAAACTCTACCGGCCACTGCGACCCGGGCAGCCAGCCCCGCGGGCTCCGCGGCGACCCGCCCGTCAGCGGGCCCGGGTGCCCGCCCGACAGCAGGTCAGGGGGCAGGCCGGGAGCCGCCCTGGCGGCGGGGATGGTCGCCGTCATGACATCGCGTCCGAATCGGACTAGCTTTGTGTGGTGCCGACAATATTCAATGCCGTGAAGCGGGTGCTGGTAGGCAGACCGTTCCGGAACGACAACCTGGCTCACACCCTGCTTCCCAAGCGGATCGCCCTGCCCGTTTTCGCCTCCGACGCGCTGTCCTCCGTGGCGTACGCGCCGGACGAAATCCTTCTGACGCTGGCGCTGGCCGGCGTCAGCGCCGTGGCGTTCTCGCCCTGGGTGGGCCTGGCCGTCATGGTGGTGCTGCTGACGGTCGTCGCCTCCTACCGGCAGAACGTCCACGCCTACCCCTCCGGCGGCGGCGACTACGAGATCGCCAACGAGAACCTGGGCAAATATGCCGGGCTCACCGTCGCCTCCGCTCTGCTGGTCGACTACGTGCTGACCGTCGCCGTGTCGATGTCCTCCGCCGCGACGTACCTGACCACCGCGGTGCCGTCGCTGCACGGCCAGCAGGCCATCATCGCGACGATCGGCGTCGTGATCCTGGCCGTCGTGAACCTGCGCGGGATCAAGGAAGCCGGCACGGTGTTCGCCCTGCCGACCTACATCTTCATGGCCGCCATCCTCGGCATGACCGCCATCGGCGTCTTCCAGGCCGCCACCGGGCAGCTGGGCGAGGCGCCCTCGGCGGCCTTCACGATTGTCCCCGCGCCCGGCTTCGACGAAGGACTGGTCGGACTCGCCGGCGCGTTCCTGCTGCTCCGGGCCTTCTCCTCCGGCGCCGCGGCGCTGACCGGGATTGAGGCCATCAGCAACGGTGTGCCGAACTTCCAGAAACCCAAAAGCAAAAACGCGGCCACCACCCTGCTGCTGCTCGGCGTGATCGCCGCCTCCATGCTTGCCGGGATCATCTATCTCGCCAACGCCACCAAGGTGCACATCGTGCTGGACCCCGCCAAGGAATTCCTGCTCGACGGCGAGCTGCTGCCCGAGGGCTACATCCAGAGCCCGGCGATCAGCCAGATCGCCCAAACCATCTTCGGCGCCGGGTCCATACCGTTCTACATCGTGGTGGCCGCCACCGGCGTGATCCTGGTGTTCGCCTCCAACACAGCGTTCAACGGCTTCCCCGTGCTCGGCTCGATCCTGGCCCAGGACGGCTACCTGCCCCGCCAGCTGCGCACCCGCGGGGACCGGCTGGCCTTCAGCAACGGCGTCCTGGCGCTGGCCGCCGGCGCACTGGTGCTGATCATCGCCTTCAACGCGGATGTCACCAAGCTCATTCAGCTCTACATCGTGGGCGTCTTCATCTCCTTCACTATCAGCCAGCTCGGCATGGTCCGGCACTGGGGCCGGCAGCTCAAGCTCGCCAAGGATCCCGCGGTGAAGCTGCGGATGGTCAAGTCGCGCACCATCAACGGCATCGGTTTCGGCATGACCGCCACGGTCCTGCTGATCGTCCTGGTCACCAAGTTTCAGCAGGGTGCGTGGATCGCGCTGCTGGCCATGTTCGTGCTGTTCCTGATCATGTGGAGCATCCGGGCGCATTACGACAACGTGGCCAAGGAACTCGCCGTCGATGAGGACTCCTCGCCGCGGGCGCTGCCCACCCGGGTGCACGCGGTGATCCTCGTCTCGCACGTCCGCAAGCCGGTGCTGCGGGCACTGGCCTACGCCCGCGCGTCGCGGCCCTCCCGGCTGGATGCCATCACCGTTGACATCAGCAACGAGGAGACCGAACAAACGGTCGCGGACTGGGAGAATCTGGAAATCCCGGTACCGTTGACGGTGCTGGCCAGTCCGTTCCGCGAAACGGTGACGCCCATCATGGAGTACATCAAGAACATGCGGCGCGATTCGCCCCGCGACCTGATCGTCGTCTACATCCCCGAGTACGTCGTGGGCAAGTGGTGGGAGCAACTGGTGCACAACCAGACCGCACTGCGCATCAAGACCCGGCTGCACTTCGAGCCGGGCGTCATGGTAGCCAGTGTGCCGTGGCAGCTGAAATCATCCGAAGAAGCCAAGAGACTGCAGGACATCCAATGAGCTCCGACACCCAGACGCAACCCGCCACCGAACTGACCGTCGACGTCGGGCCGGTAGCCCACGGCGGGCACTGCGTGGCCCGGCACGAGGGGCGCGTGGTGTTCGTCCGCCACGGCATCCCCGGCGAGAAGGTCCGGGTCCGGCTCACGGAGTCCGGTCCGGACGCCAAGTTCTGGCGCGGCGACGTCGTGGAGGTCCTGGAATCTTCCCCGGACCGGGTAGAGCATTTCTGGGACCTGGCCGATTCCGTGCGCTCCTGGTCGCACCGGCACCCGCCGGTGGGAGGCGCCGAACTGGGCCACATCTCCCTGGCGCGCCAGCGCAGCCTCAAGGCCGCGGTGCTGGCCGAACAGCTGCGCCGCCTCGCCGGCGTCGATCTCACGCAGGTGGGGGAGGGACTGACGGTGGAGGCCGTGGGCGAGTCCGGAACCGAAGCGGCGGCGGGCCTCGCCTGGCGCACCCGCGCCGGCTTCGCCGTGACCCCCGCCGGAAAGCTCGGCATGCACGCGCACCGTTCCGACACGGTCCTCCCGGTCCGGGAAATGCCCCTGGCCTCGGACGCCATCAACGCCCTCCGGCTCTGGGACATCGACCTGCAGGGCATCGAGCGCGTGGAAGTCGCCGCTCCGGCTAACGGCTCCCGCCCGCTCGTGCTCCTGGTCCCGGCCGCAGGAACCCGGGCCAAGCGGCTCAGCGCGGTCCTCGCCCAGCTGCCCGAGAACGTCTCGGTGGCCAGCTTCGATCCGGTCAAGGGCGAGGTGCTCCGGCTGCGCGGACGCACCTACGTCCAGGAGACCGCGTCCGGCCACGACTTCCGTGTCACCGGCGACGGTTTCTGGCAGATCCACCGGGACGGCCCGGACACCCTGGCGGGGGCCGTGACCGGATTCCTGCACGACGGCGGCTTCCTGGAAGCGGGCGCCGTGGTGGCGGACCTGTACGCCGGGGCGGGGCTGTTTACCGCGCCGCTGGCGGACGCCGTGGGTGTCACCGGGTCCGTGCTGTCCGTGGAAGGATCGCCCGGCAGCAGCCGGGACGCCCGCAAAAACCTCCATGACGCGACCCAGGTGGAAATCGTCCAGGGCCGCGTGGACCGGGTCCTGCGGGAGAAAGCCCGCAGCTTCGACGCTATCCTGCTGGACCCGCCCCGGGCCGGTGCCGGCAAAGCCGTCGTGAACGAGCTGGTCGGGGCCGGTCCGCGGGCCGTGGCCTATGTGTCCTGTGATCCGGCGTCCTTTGCCCGCGATGTGGGCTACTTCCAGCAGTCCGGCTGGGAACTGGCGGGGCTGCGGGCTTTTGACCTGTATCCGCATACGCACCATATGGAGACTGTGGCGCTGCTGACTCCCCGGGGCTGAGACCACTAGGATGGGCGGAGTAGTCCGACGTCGCGCTCCGTAATCACGGCTGACCTCCTGCACCCTGTACTGGTCCTTGTACGAACAAGGTCAGCACTAGTTAGGACCGCCTAACTAGCAAGGGGTCTGCGGCGCGACAAAGATGAAACTGTTGCGAGAGGAGTCCTGCGATGAGCATTGTGGACAGCTTCGGTTCAAAAGGCAAACTTAATGTAGCCGGTACCGAATACGAAATTTTCCGGTTGAACTCCGTTGAAGGTGCAGAAAACCTTCCGTTCAGCCTCAAGGTATTGCTTGAAAACCTGTTGAGGACCGAGGACGGCGCCAACATTACGGCCGATCACGTCCGAGCACTGGCCGGCTGGGATCCCAGCGCCGAGCCCGACACTGAAATCCAGTTCACGCCGGCGCGCGTGATCATGCAGGACTTCACTGGCGTGCCCTGCGTTGTGGACCTTGCCACCATGCGTGAAGCAGTCAAGGAGCTCGGCGGTGACCCCAAGCGGGTCAACCCGCTGGCACCTGCCGAAATGGTGATTGACCACTCCGTGCAGATCGACGCCTTCGGCAACTCCGGCGCACTGGAGCGCAATATGGAGATCGAGTACCAGCGCAACGGCGAGCGGTACCAGTTCCTGCGGTGGGGCCAGACGGCGTTCGACGACTTCAAGGTCGTCCCGCCGGGAACCGGCATCGTGCACCAGGTCAACATCGAGTACCTGGCCCGTACCGTCATGACCCGCGAAATTGACGGCGTTGTCCGGGCCTACCCGGACACCTGCGTCGGCACCGACTCCCACACCACCATGGTCAACGGCCTGGGTGTGCTGGGCTGGGGCGTCGGCGGCATCGAAGCCGAGGCGGCCATGCTTGGCCAGCCCGTCTCCATGCTGATCCCGCGCGTCGTGGGCTTCAAGCTGACCGGGTCCATCCCGGCCGGCGCGACCGCCACCGACGTCGTCCTGACCATCACCGAGCAGCTGCGCAAGCACGGTGTGGTCGGCAAGTTCGTGGAGTTCTACGGCGAAGGCGTCGCGGCTGTGCCACTGGCCAACCGCGCCACCATCGGCAACATGAGCCCGGAGTTCGGCTCCACGGCCGCCATGTTCCCGATCGACGACGTCACCCTCGACTACCTGCGCCTCACCGGCCGCTCGGACGAGAACGTTGCCCTCGTGGAGTCCTACGCGAAGGAACAGGGCCTCTGGCACGATCCTTCCAAGGAGATCAAATTCTCCGAGTACCTCGAGCTGGACCTGTCGACGGTTGTCCCGTCGATCTCCGGCCCGAAGCGCCCGCAGGACCGCATCATCCTCACGGAGTCCAAGGACCAGTTCCGCCAGGACCTGCGCAACTACGTGAAGGAAGAACTGGCCGGCGGCAGCGTGGACGAGGCAATCGACGAAAGCTTCCCCGCTTCCGACTCGCCGTCCTTCACGGGTTCGGCCAGCCACCTCACGGACGAGGCCCCGCACGCGCACGGCCCGGCGGCCGACGGCCGCCAGTCCAACCCGGTCAGCGTCAAGACCGCGGACGGCCGCGAGTTCGAGCTGGACCACGGCGCGGTGTCGATCGCCTCGATCACGTCCTGCACCAACACGTCCAACCCGTCCGTGATGCTGGCCGCCGCACTGCTGGCCCGCAACGCCGTCGACAAGGGCCTGAGCTCCAAGCCGTGGGTCAAGACCTCCGTGGCTCCCGGGTCCAAGGTCGTCACCGACTACTACAACAAGTCGGGCCTGACCCCGTACCTGGAGAAGCTCGGCTTCTACATCGTCGGTTACGGCTGCGCGACCTGCATCGGCAATTCCGGCCCGCTCGACGCCGAAATCTCCGAGGCCATCCAGGCCAACGACCTTTCCGTCACCGCCGTGCTGTCCGGTAACCGCAACTTCGAAGGCCGGATCAACCCGGACGTGAAGATGAACTACCTGGCCTCCCCGCCGCTGGTCATCGCTTACGCCCTGGCCGGCACCATGGACTTCGATTTCGAGAACGACGCCCTGGGCCAGGACGAGTCCGGCAACGATGTCTTCCTGAAGGACATCTGGCCGAACCCGGTCGAGGTCCAGCAGGTCATCGACTCCTCGATCGACAAGGAAATGTTCGCCCGCGGCTACGAGGGAGTCTTCGAAGGCGACGACCGCTGGAAGGCACTCTCTACCCCGGCCGGCGACACCTTCGCCTGGGATCCGAAGTCCACTTACGTCCGGAAGCCCCCGTACTTCGACGGCATGAAGGCAACGCCGGAACCCGTCACGGACATCACCGGTGCCCGGGTGCTGCTGAAGCTCGGCGATTCCGTCACCACGGACCACATCTCACCGGCAGGTTCGTTCAAGTCGGACACCCCGGCCGGGCAGTACCTGCTGGCCAACGGTGTGGAGCGCAAGGACTTCAACTCCTACGGCTCGCGCCGTGGCAACCACGAGGTCATGATCCGCGGAACGTTCGCGAACATCCGGATCAAGAACCAGCTCCTGGACGGCGTCGAGGGTGGCTTCACCCGCGACTTCACCCAGGCCGACGGCCCGCAGGCCTTCGTCTACGACGCCGCGCAGAACTACCAGTCCGCCGGCACCGCGCTGGTCGTCCTGGCCGGCAAGGAATACGGCTCCGGCTCATCCCGTGACTGGGCAGCCAAGGGCACCGCGCTCCTGGGCGTCAAGGCTGTCGTGGCCGAAAGCTACGAGCGCATCCACCGCTCCAACCTGATCGGCATGGGCGTCCTGCCCCTGCAGTACCCGGCCGGCCAGAACGCTGCCAGCCTCGGGTTGACCGGCACGGAAACCTTCGCCGTTGAGGGCGTCACCGCCCTCAATGAAGGCACCACGCCGAAGACGCTCAAGGTCACCGCCACGGCCGAAGACGGCACGGTCACGTCCTTCGATGCGGTCCTGCGCATCGATACCCCGGGCGAGGCTGACTACTACCGCAACGGCGGCATCCTGCAGTACGTCCTGCGGCAGATCTCCGCCAGCTAGCAAAACGCTCCTCCCGCAGGGGAGGAACAGCTGCCAGGTGCCAAAGCCCCGGCCGGTCCCAGACCGGCCGGGGCTTTTTCGTGCCCAGCGCGTCCGGCACAAGGGCTACCCGGGAGGCGTTAGAGTTAAAAGGCATGTCTACCACCCGAAGGAGGGGCCGTTGGGAATCTTGGAAACCATCCGGAATCCGCAGGACCTGAGCAAGTTGTCCGAGGCGCAGCTGGATCAGCTGGCAGCCGAGGTCAGGGAATTCCTGATCGGCAACGTCTCCCAGACGGGCGGGCACCTGGGCCCAAACCTCGGCGTCGTCGAACTCACCATCGCGGTCCACCGGATCTTCGATTCCCCCCGCGACAGCATCGTCTACGACACCGGCCACCAGTCGTACGTGCACAAGCTCCTCACCGGGCGCCAGGACTTCAGCACCCTGCGCCAGCAGGGCGGCATGTCCGGCTACCCGGACCGCGCCGAATCCGAGCACGACATCGTCGAAAGCTCGCACGCCTCCTCCTCGCTCTCCTGGGCGGATGGAATCTCCCGCGCCCGGCAGCTGACCGGCGACGGCGACCGCTACGTTATCGCCGTCGTGGGCGACGGGGCCCTGACCGGCGGCATGGCCTGGGAGGCGCTCAACAACATCGCCGCGGACAAGAAGCGCCGCGTCGTGGTCGTCGTAAACGACAACGGCCGCTCCTACGCCCCGACCGTGGGCGGCTTCGCGGACTACCTTGCCTCGCTGCGCCCCACCATCGATTCCTTCCGGGCCGCGCCGGCCTACGAGGGCACCCTGGACTGGTGGCGGAAGAAGCTGCAGAACGGTGGACCCGCGGGCCAGATCACCTACCGCAGCCTGCACGCCATGAAGAAGGGCGTCAAGGACTGGTGGGCCCCGCAGGGCATGTTCGAGGACCTCGGGATGAAGTACATCGGACCCGTGGACGGCCACAACCTCCAGGCCATGGAGAACGCCCTGGCCACCGCCCGGAATTACGCCGGCCCCGTGATCGTGCATGCCATGACCGAGAAGGGCCACGGCTACGCGCCAGCCCGCGCCCATGAAGCGGACCAGTTCCACGCCGTCGGGATCATCGACCCGGAGACCGGCGAACCCACCGAGGCCGGCGGCGCCAAGTCCTGGACCGCCGTCTTCGCCGACGAGATCGCCGACATTGCGGACGAGCGCAAGGACATCGTCGGCATCACCGGCGCCATGCTGATCCCCGTCGGGCTGCACAAATTCGCCGCCCGGCACCCGGATCGGGTGTTCGACGTCGGCATCGCCGAACAGCATGCCCTCACCTCCGCCGCCGGCATGGCCTTCGGCGGGCTGCACCCCGTCGTCGCGGTCTACGCGACATTCCTGAACCGCGCCTTCGACCAGCTCCTGATGGACGTCGCCCTGCACAAGGCCGGCGTCACGATCGTCCTGGACCGCGCCGGCGTCACCGGGCCCGACGGCGCCAGCCACCACGGCATGTGGGACATGGCGATGGTCCAGATCGTTCCCGGCCTGCACCTCGCGGCGCCCCGCGACGCCAGCCGGCTGCGCGAGGAACTCCGCGAAGCCGTCGCCATCGAGGACGCCCCCAGCGTGATCCGCTACTCCAAGGGCACCGTCGGCGCCGAGGTGGAGGCCATCGAGCGGCTCAGCGACGGCGTGGACGTGCTGGCCCGCCGCCCGGCCGGCGCCAGCGAGAACGACGTGCTGATCGTCAGCGTCGGTGCGATGTCCGAACTCGCCCTGGACGTCTCCAACCGGCTCGGCGCGCAGGGCATCAGCTCCACGGTCGTGGATCCCCGCTGGCTGCTCCCGGTCCGGAAATCGATCATCGCCCTCGCCTCCCACCACCGCCTCGTCATCTGCATCGAGGACGGCGTCCGTGCCGGCGGCGTCGGGTCCCGGATCCGCCAGGAAATGCGGGCCGCCGGGGTGGACACCGCGCTGAACGAGGTCGGCCTCCCGGTGGAGTTCCTGGACCACGGAACCCGCAGCCAGGTGCTCGAGCGGGTCGGTTTGACCGCCCAGCAGATCACCCATGACGTCGTGGCGCAGGTCCTGGGGACCAAGGTGCCCTTCGCGCGGCCCCTCCCGGGCCAGGAACACCCCACCACGGGCAGCCTGCCGATCCTGTGAGGGTTCCTGTGAGGATTCCCGATGGACTGGCGCCGGGCGACCTGGTGGTGTCCCGGAACCGGAAATGGAACGGCAAGGCCCACTGGGTGGTGCCGGGAACGTATCTCGGCGAGGACGACCACGGCTGGTGGATCTTCCAGGGAACCAATGAGTTCTGCTCCCGCCCGGGCGCGGCGTTCTACGCCGCATCCGACGCCGTGCTGCTGGTCCCGCGCACCGGGGAGTACGTGGCCACGTTCTACGACGGGGCGCATCCGGCCGGCGTCCAGGTCTACGTGGATCTGGCGACCGGCCAGGGCTGGACGACGATCCGGCCCGGAGTCACGGAATTCCACCTGATCGACATGGACCTGGACGTGGTCCGGACCGCGGACCGCGGAGTGTACGTGGACGATGAGGACGAGTTTGCCGAGCACCGGATCGAGATGGACTACCCCGCAGACGTGGTGGACCGGATCAGCGCCGCGTCGGACCAGCTTTACCAGGCCGTCAAGGCACAGCAGCCACCGTTCGACGGCGCAGACCGCGAATGGTTCAGGAAAGGACGGGCATGAGCGGAATTATCCGGGTTTACAAACGCAACGACGACGGGGTCCTCGAATTCAGGGAGGGCTGGTTCGACGAGGATTACAGCCAGTTCGTGATGAACCACGGCGTCGTCGGGCACCAGAGCAAAACCGATGAGACCGATGTCGCCGACGCCGCCGCCGCGGACGGCCTGATGGACGCCTTCGCCGTGCAGTGCGCCGAGGACGGCTTCGCCGAAATCCCCGAGGAGGAGCAGTTCTGGGTCGTGGCCCAGTACGCCCTGAAGACCAAGGACGGCACGGACCGCGACCGCTACCTCGAGGAAAAGGCCAAGGACGCCCTGATCAGCCACCTGGCGTGGCGCGGGCTCGGTATTGTGGACCGCTCGGAATTCTCCGACGCCAAGCTCAATATCTTCATCCTCACCCCGGACATCAACAAGGCCGTCAACGCGATCAAGGTCTGCATCCGCGGCGAGGACCTGGACTTCACCAAGCTGAGCATCGGCGCCGCAGCCTTCGGCGAGGCCTCCTTCAAGCTCAAGCACTCGCCGAAGCCGGCCAACAGCTTCACCCTGTAGCTCCGGGGCAGTTCCACCTGCACGATCCACATCAGTTTTGGGGGACTTCGACTGGAAGGCATGCATCATGGCACCAAAATCCGTTGAACCCGGCCGTACCCCGCTGCCGCGGGGGATCGCGGCTCCCGCCCGCCGGGCCCTCGCCCACGCCGGCGTCGAGACCCTCGAACAGGTGGTGGCCCTGGGCGGGCGCGCCCTGACCGGGATGCACGGGATGGGCCCGCGGACCCTCGCCCAGCTCGAGGATGCCCTGGACGAACACGGGCTGGAACTGCCCGCAGGATAGCGCCGGGCCTGCCGTGCCGGGCCTGCCGTGCTGGTCCTTCAGTGCCGGTCCTGCAGTGCTGGTCCTGCAGTGCCGGTCCTTCAGTGCTGGTCCTTCAGTGCTGGTCCTTCCAGGGGGCCGCTGCCGGCCGTTATAGGCTGAACCCCATGACTGAATACCGCCGCGTAGGAAATTCCGGACTGACCGTCTCCGCAGTAGGGCTTGGCTGCAACAATCTGGGCCGGTCCAAGACGGCGACCGAGTCGCAGGAGGGGACCGACGCCGTCGTGCATGCGGCCCTGGACGCCGGGATTACCTTCTTCGACGTCGCCGACAGCTACGGCCGGGAGCCGGGCCTCAGCGAGACGATGCTGGGCAAGGCCTTGAAGGGCCGCCGCGGCGATGCCGTCGTCGCCACGAAGTTCGGCCTGGACATGCGCGGGACCAACGGCAACGACTTTGGGGCCCGCGGCTCCCGCCGCTACATCATCACGGCCGTGGAGGCCTCGCTGCGCCGGCTCGGGACGGACTGGATCGACCTCTACCAGTTCCATACCCCCGACCCGCTGACCCCGATCGAGGAGACCCTCGCCGCCCTCGACGAGCTCGTCACCAGCGGCAAGGTCCGCTATATCGGCCACTCCAACCGCGCCGGCTGGCAGATCGCCGAGGCCGAGTTCGTGGCCCGCGCCCGCGGGGGAGCGCGCTTCATCTCCAGCCAGAGCCACTACAACCTGCTGGACCGCCGCGCCGAGCTCGAGGTCACGCCCGCCGCAGAGGCCTACGGCCTGGGCGTCCTGCCGTACTTCCCGCTGGCCAACGGCCTGCTGACCGGCAAGTACGCCAAGGACACCGCGCCCGAGGGCTCACGGCTCAGCCACACCCGCACCAACCTGGTCCACGACGCCGATTGGGACCAGCTGGCTGCCTTCAGCGCCTTCGCCGCCGAGCGCGGCCTGACGGAGATCCAGGTGGCGTTCTCCTGGCTCGCGGCCCAGCCCTCGGTCAGCAGCGTGATCGCTGGAGCCACCCGGCCCGAACAGGTCCGGCAGAACGCCGCCGCCGTGGCCTGGATTCCCAGCGCCGCGGAACGTGCCGAACTGGGCGAGATCTTCCCGCGGACGCCCAAGGTCGCGCTCTTCTAGATGGATCCGCTGTCACCGGGGGCCGCCGCCGGATCCCGGGCCGGGGTGCCCGCATCGGCGCAGACCATCCTGATGGACGTCGACACCGGAATCGACGACGCCCTGGCCCTCGTCTACCTGCTGTCCCGGCCGGAGGTCCGCCTGCAGGCCATCACCTGCACGGCCGGGAACGTTGGTGCCCGCCAGGTCGCGCTCAATACCCTGGCGCTGCTGGAGCTGTGCGGGCGCCCGGGCGTCGAGGTGGCCACCGGCGCCGAGGTACCGCTGGAAATCCCGCTGGTCACCACCGAGGAGACCCACGGTCCGCAGGGGATCGGCTACGCGGAGCTGCCGGCGCCCGCCCGCCAGATCTCGCCGCGCCACGCCGTCGACGTCTGGGTGGAGGAAGCCCGGGCGCACCCGGGGGAGATCACCGGGCTGATCACCGGGCCGCTGACCAACTTCGCCCTGGCCCTGCGCCGCGAACCGGAGCTGCCGATGCTGCTCAAGGGCCTCGTGATCATGGGCGGGTGCTTCTACTACCAGGGCAACACGACGCCGACGGCGGAATGGAACGTCTCGGTGGACCCGCACGCGGCCCGGGAAGTCTTCGCCGCGTACCGCGGCCTGCCGGAGGACAAGCTGCCGGTGGTGTGCGCGCTGGAGACCACGGAGCGGATCGAGATGCTCCCGGACCATCTCCGGCGCCTCGGTGAGGCCGCCGGGGCCGGGCCCGAACTGGTCCTCCCGGAGCAGCCCGAGGGGCTTCGCAGCGCCTCAGCCAGCCCGCTCGTGGCCTGCCTGTCGGATGCGATCCGGTTCTACATGGAGTTCCACCGGCTCTACGATCAGGGCTACGTGTCGCACATGCATGACGCGTTCGCGGCCTGCGCGGCCGTCGGACGGACCCCGTTCACCGCCCGCCTGGCCACCGTCGACGTCGAAACCCGCTCGCCCCTGCTGATCGGCACCACGGTGGCGGACTTCCGCGGGCTGTGGGGCCTGCCGCCCAACGCCCGGATCGTCGCCTCCAACAACCCGGAGCACTGCTTCGAGGAGCTGATTTCCTCCGTGGGCGCGCTGGCGCGGCGACGCATGTCCTCCGGGCCGCCCGCCACTGGCTAGGATGGTAGCTGCGCCGAGGTGACATAGGCGGATGTTGCAGCCCCCACCGAAGGACCATCCCCATGTCACAGCAGTCCCTGATCCTCCCTGCCCCCGGAACCGGCCCCGGGGCCGGTTCCGCCGCCGGCACAGCCAAAGGACGGCGCAACCGCCGCCTGCTGGAGCTCGCCGGCGCCGCCGCGATCGCGGCCACCTACGTCTTCCTGGTGCTCACCCAGCCCGCGGACATCGCCAACGGTCCGGCCAGCTTCTCCGCGCTGGTGGCCCTCGGCGGGTTCCTGCTCGGTGCGGTCCTGCTGATCGCCGCGGCACTTCCGGTCCTGCCCACGTCGACGCTGGTGCTGATGCCGGTGGCGCTCGTCCTGAACGTGGTCCTGGGCCAGCTCATGGGCAGCACCGGGCTGCCGTTCTACTTCGACGCCATCGGCACCGTGCTGATCGCCGTGCTCGCCGGGCCGGCGGCGGGAGCCGCCACGGGCGCCCTCAGCAGCATCGTCTGGTCCTTCTTCAACCCGACCGTGCTGCCTTTTGCGGCCGGGGCGGCGCTGATCGGCTTCCTCGCCGGACTGGCAGCCCGCGGCGGGCTGTTCCGCCGCTTCTACCTGGCTCCCGTGGCCGGCTTCATCACCGGCATCCTCGCCGGCGTCGTCTCCGCCCCGATCGCGGCCTTCGTCTTTGGCGGCACCGCGGGCCTCGGTACCGGAGCGGTCGTCAGCGCCTTCCGGGCCATGGGCGACACCCTGCTCGCAGCCATCACCAAGCAGGCGCTGATCTCGGATCCGATGGACAAGGCCATCGTCTTCGCGATCGCCGCGCTGCTGGTCTATGCCCTGCCGCGCCGTACCACCTTCCAGTTCCCCTTCGTGCGGCGCTACCAGGTGCTCGCCGGCAAGGGACCGGCAACGCCCGAAGCCTGAGGCCGACACCCCATGAGAACGCCGCCCTCCACGCTCCATCCGCTGACGTCGCTGACGGCAGCCGGCTGCACCGCCGTGATCACGACGGCGGCAGGCGCCTGGCCGCTGTCGCTCGCGGTGGCTCTCGCGGCCGTCCTGCTGGCCCGGCGCGCCGGCGCCGGACGGCGGGTGCTGGTGGCGGCCGCAGCGGTACTGCTTCCCCTGGGCTTGTCCCTGCTGATGCTGCACGGGCTGTTCTTCCCGGAGGGCCGCACGGTCCAGGCGGCCTGGGGGCCCGCCCGGGTCACGGCGGAAGGCCTGGCCTTCGCCTGGGAGTCAGGCACCCGCACCGGCGCCTGCGTGCTGGTGCTGCTGCTCTTCTCCTTCACCGTCAAGGCCCCCGATCTCGTCGCGGCGCTGGCCGCGCGGGGCCTGCCGCCGCAGTTCGGTTTTGTCCTGGCCTCCGCCCTCACCCTGCTGCCGGCCATGGGCGGCCGGCTGGAGCGCATCAGGGCAGCGCAGGAGTCGCGCGGCCTGGTGCTCCGCGGCGGGGTGCTGTCCAGGCTCGCCGCCGTCCGGCTGCAGATGGTGCCCCTGGTGCTGGGCCTGATCGAGGATTCCGGCAGCCGCGCCCAGGCCCTCGACGCGCGCGGTTTCGGCGCCCCGGGTCCCCGGACCAGCTACCGCGAGGTCACCGACCCGCCCGCCCAGCGCCGGCTCCGCACCGCCCTGCTGCTGTGCACCGCCGCGGCCGTGGCACTCCGGCTCGTGGCCTCCTGGCCGGCCGCGGGGCCCCAATGACAGCCACGGACCCCGCCCCCGCCGCCGTCACAACCGCCGCCGCGCTTGCCGCCCCCGGAGTCGCAACCGCCACCCCCGGCGTCGCAACCGGCGCCGTGCTGGCCGCCCGGATCGGCAGCTTCAGCTTCCACGGCGCGGACGCCCCCGCGCTGTGCGACATCGACTTCAGCGCCCGCCCGGGCGTCCTGACCGCGGTCCTCGGCGGTTCCGGAAGCGGCAAGACCACCCTGGGCAAGCTGCTGGCCGGCTGGCACCGGCCCGGACAGTCCGGAACACTCACCGGCTCGCTCACGCTGGCCGGGGAACGGCTGGAGTTCCTGGGCCGCGAGGACGACCCCCGGATCAATCCCTCCGCCTGGTCCGCCCGGGTGGGCTACGTCCCCCAGGATGCGGCCGCCGTGCTCTCCACGGTCAGCTCCACCGTGGCCGAGGAACTCGCGTTCGGCCTGGAGAACCGCGGCACGCCGCGGCCCGACATGTTCCGCGCCGTGGCGGGCACGGCAGAGCGGACCGGCCTCACAGCACTCCTGGGCCGGGATCCCGCGACCCTGTCCGGCGGGGAACTGCGCCGGCTGGCCATGGCCTGCGCCGTCATCCAGGACCCCGGAGTGCTGGTCCTTGACGAACCGCTCGCCTCCCTGGACGCGGCCGGCATCATCCAGGTCCGGGGCCTCATCAACCGGCTTACCGGCGCCGGGACCGCCGTCGTGCTGCTGAGCCAGTCCGCCGACGGCCTCGCCCGCTCCGCCGGACACTGGATCATCCTCGAGGGCGGTACCGCCACGGCGAGCGGCCCGCCCCGGGAACTGATCCGGTCCGCGGAACTGGCCCGGACCGGGACCGTGGTGCCCGCGGTCACCCACACCCTGCCCGCCGTCCGGTCCTGCGCGCCGGAGCCGGAGGCCGCGCCGGTGCTGGAACTGGAGCGCCTCTGGTTCGCCTACCCGGGGACCGGCAACACCGCGGGCGAGCCGCTGCTGCGGGACCTGGCACTCACGGTGCGGCCGGGGGAGATCGTCGCGATCACCGGCCCGAACGGGGCCGGCAAATCCACCCTGCTGCGCCACCTCAACGGACTGCTGCGGCCGCACACCGGGGAAGTGCGCGTCCAGGGACGGAGCATCGCAGGGATTCCGACCGGCCGCATCGCCGCCTCGGTCGGACTGCTCTTCCAGCATCCCCGCGACCAGCTGTTCGAGCGGACGGTGCTGCGGGAGGCCAGCTTCGGCCTCCCGCGGCTGCACGGCAGGGACGCCGGTGCCCGGGCGCACGAGGCGCTGGAGGCCGTCGGGCTGTCCGGGGCCGCACAGGCGCACCCGGCGGAGCTGCCGGCCTCCCAGCAGCGGCTGCTCGCGCTGGCCACGGTCCTGGCCCGCAGCCCGGCAGTGCTTGCCCTGGACGAGCCGACGGTGGGGCTGGACCGGCATGGCCTCGACCGGCTGGACCGGGCCGTGGCCGCCGCGGCCGCGCGGGGCGCCGCCGTCGTACTGGTCACCCACGATGCCGCCTACGCGCGGTCCACGGCGCACCGCGTGCTGACGCTCGACGGCGGGACTCTGCGGGAAAGCTGACGCGACGGCGCCGCCGTCCGCACCGGTCAGGAGTGCGGACGGCGGCGCCGGGTGGCGGTGCAGCCTTGGGATCGGGCGCGGGATCAGGCCCGGATCAGGCGCGGATCAGGCGGCCGGTTCGGACGCCACCCCAGGTGCCAGGAACTTCCGGCCGTTGACGCGCTCGGAGGCTCCGACCCGGTCCAGGTACGGGGTGATGCCGCCCAGGAACATCGGCCAGCCCGCCCCGAGGATCATGCAGAGGTCGATGTCCTCCGGCCCGGCGACCACGCCTTCGTCCAGCATCAGCCCAATTTCCTCGGCCAGGGCGTCCTGGGTGCGGCGCAGCACCTCCTCGCCGGTGGAGGGTGTGTGGCCGTAGGACATCAGGGCCAGGGTTTCGGCGGGGATGAACGGTTTCCCGTCCGGTCCCTTGTCCGGAGTCCCGTTCTGCACGGCCCAGATGGATTTCACCCCGTTGTCGATGAGTTTCTGCAGGTTCCGCGAGACCGTGAAGCGGTCCGGGAATGCGGCGTGCAGGGATTCCTGGACGTGCTGCGCGACCGGCAGCCCCACCATGGCGCCAAGGACGAACGGCGTCATCGGCAGTCCCATTGGGCGCAGCGCGTTGTCCGCCACCTCGGCCGGGGTGCCCTCGTCGAACGCGGCGGTGACTTCGCCCATGAGGCGCAGCAGCAGGCGGTTGACCACAAACGCCGGGGCGTCCTTGACGAGCACGGCGGACTTCTTGAGGCCCTTGGCGAGCTCGAACGCGGTCGCCAGCACGGCGTCGTCGGTCCGGGGGGCGCGGACGATTTCCAGCAGCGGCATCACGGCGACGGGGTTGAAGAAGTGGAAGCCCACCAGGCGCTCCGGATGCTCCAGGTCTTCGGCCATGGCGGTGACGGACAGCGATGAGGTGTTGGTGGCGAGGACGCATTCGGCGGAGACGATCGCCTCGACTTCCTTGAAGACCTGCTTCTTGACGTTGAGCTCCTCGAACACCGCCTCGATCACGAAGTCGGCGTCGGCGAAGGCTTCCTTGGCGACCGATCCGGTGACGAGTGCCCGGGTCCGGTTGGCGGCGTCGGGGCTGATCCTGCCCTTCTGCAGCAGTTTGTCCACCTCGGCGTGCACGTAGCCCACGCCCTTGTCCACCCGGGCCTGGTCGATGTCCGTCATCACCACCGGCACTTTGAGCTGGCGGGCGAAGAGCAGGGCGAGCTGGCTGGCCATCAGGCCGGCGCCCACGACGCCGATCTTGGTCACCGGACGGGCCAGCTTGCGGTCCGGGGCGCCGGCGGGGCGCTTGGACCGGCGCTGCACGAGGTCCAGGAACGCGTAGACGGTGGAGCGGAACTCGTCGGTCTGCATCAGGTCCGCGAGCGTCTCGCATTCCAGCTCCGCGGACTGTGCCTGCGTTAGCGTGCGGTTGGTCTCCATCACCTCGAGGACCTTGGCCGGTGCCGGGGAGGCGTTGGAGGTTTTGGCCTCCACGAATGCCCGGCCCGCGGCGATGGCGCCGGCCCAGCGGGCCGCGACCTCCGGGGTGGAGGGGTCGACGGCGTTGGCGCGTGCCGGGCTCGCGGCGCCCGCGATGACCTGCGCGGCCCAGGCGACGGACTGTTCGACGAAGTCGGCGGGTTCGAACATGGCATCCGCCATGCCCAGTTTGAACGCCTGCGGCCCGGTCAGCGTCCGGTTGTTGCTCAGCGGGTTCTCGATCATCACCTTGACCGCATTTTCCGGCCCGATCAGCCGCGGCAGGATGTACACCCCGCCCCAGCCGGGGATGAGCCCGATGAAGGCCTCGGGCAGGGCGAGTGCCCCGGCGCCGGTGGACACGGTGCGGTACGTGGACTGCAGGGCGATCTCCAGCCCGCCGCCGAGGGCGAGGCCGTTGATGAAGGCGAAGCTGGGCACACCCAGGTTCGCCAGCGTGGCGTAGACGTCGTGGCCGAGCTGGGCCATCCAGAGGCCGTGTTCGCGGCCGCTGATGGACTTGACCGTGGACAGGTCCGCGCCGGCGACCAGGAAATAGGGCTTGCCGGTGACGCCGACGCCGACGATCTCGCCGCGGGCGGCACGCTCCTTGAGTCCTTCCAGGACGGCGCCGAGCTCGATCAGGGTGTTGGGGCCCAGGGTGGTGGGCTTGGAGTGGTCCAGACCGTTGTCCAACGTGACCAGGGCGAAGATGCCGGGGCTCGTGCCGTCAGTCGTCTTCCCACCTGCGGCGGGCAGTTTGATGTCCTGGACATAGGAGTGGGTGACCGTCTCGCTCGGGAAGAGGTCGGCAAGCTTACGGAAATCGGCGGCGCTCATGCTGCGGCTCCAGTCTCGGTGGTGGTGGTGGTTTCCTGGTCGAGGGCCAGGCCGTAGGCGGCGTGGTGCGGGTTTTCCCAGATTACGGTGGCGCCCATGCCCAGGCCGATGCACATCGTGGTCATGCCGAAGCGGACCGTGGGGTCCTCCTCGAACTGCCGGGCCAGTTGGTTCATCAGTCGCACGCCGGAGGATGCCAGGGGGTGCCCGACGGCGATCGCCCCGCCGTAGCGGTTGACCCGGGGGTCGTCGTCGGCGATGCCGAAGTGGTCCAGGAAGCTGAGGACCTGGACGGCGAAGGCCTCGTTGATTTCGAACAGCCCGATGTCGCCGATGCCCAGCCCGGCGTTCTTGAGCGCCTTTTCCGTGGCGGGGACCGGGCCGATGCCCATGACGTCGGGTTCGACGCCGGCGAAGGCGTAGCTGACCAGGCGCATCTTGACCGGCAGCCCCAGTTCCTCGGCGGCGTCGGCGGAGGCCAGCAGGGCGGCGGTGGCGCCGTCGTTGAGTCCGGCGGCGTTGCCGGCGGTGACCCGGCCGTGGGCGCGGAACGGCGTTTTGAGCGCGGCGAGGTCGTCCACCGAGGTGCCCGGCCGCGGCGGTTCGTCCACCGTGTTCACGGTCCAGCCCTGGCCAGGTTTCATCGTGGCGACGGGCACGAGGTCCGGCTGGATCTGGTTCCTGGCGTAGGCGGCCGCGAGCTTGTCCTGGGAGGCGACGGCATAGGCGTCGGTGCGGTCCTTGGTGATGGCGGGAAAGCGGTCGTGCAGGTTCTCGGCGGTGTTGCCCATGTTCAGCGCCGCCGGGTCCACGATCCGTTCGGACATAAACCGCGGGTTGGGGTCCGCGCCGGCGCCCATCGGGTGGTTTCCCATGTGTTCGACGCCGCCGGCGATCACGACGTCGTAGGCGCCGAAGCCGATCCCGCTCGCCGTGGTGGTCACGGCCGTCATGGCGCCGGCGCACATCCGGTCGATTGCGAAACCCGGCACGGTCCGCGGCAGTCCGGCCAGCAGGGCGGCGGTGCGGCCGATGGTCAGGCCCTGGTCGCCGGTCTGCGTGGTGGCCGCGATGGCCACTTCGTCGATCCGGTCGGCCGGCAGGGACGGGTTGCGGCGCATCAGTTCGCGAATGCATTTGACCACGAGGTCATCGGCGCGCATTCCGGCGTAGATGCCCTTCTCGCCGGCGCGGCCGAACGGGGTGCGGACGCCGTCGACAAAGACGATATCGCGGACGGCGCGGGGACCCGCGGTGCGGGGATTCGCGCTGCTGTGCTGTCCGCTGCTCGGTTTTCCGCTGCTGGGGGGCTGGCTCACGTGTTACTCCTCATCGAGACATGGGTGCCGGATCCGCGCCCCGGGCGTAAGAAGCCAGGGACAGCAGGGGGCCGGGCGACATCAGACAACATGTTACTCGTCAGTAACATAGCTGGCAAGGAGTCCGGGGCGCGCCGCCGGGAGAAGTTCCGGGAACCGGGTCTGCGGGCCTAGTGCGCCGTGTCCGGTCCTGCGGCGGCCGTCGTTGCGATAGCGGCGGCCGTGGTGGCTGCGGCAGCTGTGGCCGCGTCAGCTGCGGCAGACACCGCTCTGGCTTCCTTGACCGGCAGCGGCTGCGGGTTCTGGAAGGCCTCGGCGACGAGGGGAGCGACGAGTTCAACCTGCCACTGGCGGGCCCCCAGGTTCGCGAGTTCCTCGGCGATGCCTTCCTCGCTGGGCTCAACCGGCGGACGCCAGGAGACGCGGCGGAGGTAATCCGGCGTCAGCAGGTTCTCCACCGGCATGTTCAGCTCCTCGGCCTTGGCCTGCAACAGCGGCCGGGCGGTGGCGAGCCTGGCGGCGGCCTCCGGGTCCCGGTCGGCCCAGACCCGCGGGGGCGGGGGAGCGTTGGTGGGCAGGTGCAGGGGAGGGAGGTCCTCGAGGGCGCGGGCGGCGCTGATGCAGCGCAGCCAGCGCGGCGCCTCGCGTTGGGCCGCGCGGCCGTGGAAGCCCTTGGTGCCCAGCAGCTGGGGCACGGTGGCGGGCATGGCCTTCGCGGCGGCGACGAGGGCGGAGTCGGGGATGAGCCGGCCGGGGGCGACGTCGCGCTTCTGCGCCAGCGAGTCGCGTTCGAGCCACAGTTCGCGGACCGCGGCCAGCTGGCGCCGGTCGCGGATCTGGTGCAGTCCGGAAGTCTTGCGCCACGGGTCGATGCGGGGCGGCGCCTGCCCGGCCTCGAGGATGGCGGCGAATTCCTGTTCGGCGAAGTCCAGCTTGCCGTCGGCGACCAGGAGCTCAATAAGTTCCTCGCGCAGTTCGGTGAGGACCTCGACGTCGAGCGCCGCGTAGCGCAGCCAGGGTTCCGGCAGCGGACGGGTGGACCAGTCGGCGGCGGAGTGTTCCTTCGCGAGGCCAAAGCCGAGGAGTTGTTCGATCACGGCGGCGAGTCCCACGCGGGGAAGCCCGGCGAGGCGGGCGGCGAGCTCGGTGTCAAAGAGCCTGTCCGGCCACATGCCGAGTTCGGACAGGCAGGGCAGGTCCTGGCTGGCCGCGTGCAGAATCCATTCGACGCCGCGCAGGGCGTCGTTGACGATGGCCAGGTCCTCGAAGGGCTCAGGATCGATCAGCCAGGTGCCGGAGCCCTCCCGGCGGATCTGGACCAGGAAGGCGCGCTGGCCGTACCGGAAACCGGAGGCCCGCTCGGCGTCCACCCCGGCGGGGCCGTGGCCTGCGGCGAGGGCCGCAGCGCAGCGTTCCAGGCCGGACTGCGTTTCAATGACGAGCGGCACGCCGTCGCGGGGGGCATCGAGGTCGATGATCTCGGGGACCAGGCTGTCGAAGCCGTCCACCGCGATGTGGGCTGTGGTGTCAGCCGCCTCGGTCTTGTTGTGCACTGTGTTGGCGGCCGCGCCCGCGGTGGTGATTTCCGGAATATGAGGGGTCATGATGACTTCAGTTTAGCGACAACACAGTTCCGGGGCCGCATCTCAGGCCTGTCCGCGGCGCCAGCGCGGTAACGGCGTGACGCCTTCGGGCAGCGGCGGAAGGCCCGCGAAGGTGCAGACCATGTCCGACCAGGCCTCGAGGTGGGAGGTGATGTCGGGGGTGGCCGGAGTCCAGGATGCGCGGAGCTCGATGTCGATTGAATTGGGCCGGTCCGCGAGCGTTCCAAAGCTTTCGGACAGCACCCGCGTCGCGGTGCCGCCGGCCGAGCGGTACGGTGCGGCATGGTTTTCGAGGGCTTCGACGAGCCAGGCCCACGCGACGGAGCCGAGCATTTCGTCGTTGCCCATTTCCGGCTCCAGCTGGGCGCGGATGTAGGTGACCACCCGGAACTCGCCCTCCCAGACCGCGGAGCCGTCGGGATCGTGCAGCAGGATAAAGCGGCCGGTCGCCAGTTCGATGTCGTCGCTACCGGACGCACGGGCCAGGGCAGCGGCCGCGGGGCCGTGCACGGCGCCGGAGGGCGTCACTTCGCCCGGGGCGACAATCTCCGCCCCGAGGGCGACGGAGAACGGTGCCAGCCGCGCGGGCGCCGGGATCTCCTCCAGGCGCAGCTCACTGCGGGTTCGTGCCTGCCGAAGGGTTCCCAGGGCGAAGAGAAAATCCGCCGGAACCTGGTCGAGTGCGTTCACAATGGAAGATTATGCAAGGGGCGCCCCCAAGCCCGGCAGGCTCGCCGCCGCTGCCCCGCCCGGCTTTCACCGGGCCGGGCGACGGCGGCCGTCCTGCCGCCAGGGTCAGCCGGCAGCGAGTTCGCGCTTGATGGCAGCGATGAAGGAATCAACGTCATCCTCGGTGGTGTCGAAGGAGCACATCCAGCGGACCTCGCGGGCCGCCTCATTCCAGTCGTAGAAACGGAAGGACTCGCGCAGCCGGTCCGCCACACCGGCCGGCAGGATCGCGAACACACCGTTGGACTCCGTCTTCTGGCTCAGCTCGACGCCGGGGATGGACTCGACGCCGGCGCGCAGCCGGGCTGCCATCGCGTTGGCGTGCGAGGCGGAGCGCAGCCACAGGTCGCCCTCGAGCAGGGCGATGAACTGGGCGGACATGAACCGCATCTTGGAGGCCAGCTGCATGTTCATCTTGCGCAGGTAAATCAGCCCCTGGGCCGCGGCCGGGTTCAGTGCCACGACGACCTCGCCGAAGAGCAGGCCGTTCTTGGTGCCGCCGAAGGAGAGGATGTCCACGCCGGCGTCGCGGGTGAAGGCCCGCAGCGGCACGTTCAGGTGGGCGGCGGCGTTGGCCAGCCGGGCGCCGTCCATGTGCAGCTTCATGCCCTTGGCATGGACATGCTCCGCGATGGCCCGGACTTCCTCCGGGGTGTAGCAGGTGCCGAGCTCGGTGGTCTGGGTGATGGAGACCGCCAGCGGCTGGGCGCGGTGCTCGTCGCCCCAGCCCCAGGCTTCCCGGTCGATCAGCTCGGGGGTGAGCTTGCCGTCAGCCGTGGGGACCTGGAGCAGTTTGATGCCGCCGATCCGCTCCGGTGCGCCGTTCTCGTCCATATTGATGTGCGCGGTCGACGCGCAGACGACGGCGCCCCAGCGCGGCAGCAGGGACTGCAGCGACAGCACGTTGGCGCCGGTGCCGTTGAAGACCGGGAAGCATTCGATTCCTTCGCCGAAGTGCTCCTCCATCAGCTGCTGCAGCCGCGCGGTGTAGTCGTCCTCGCCGTAGGAGACCTGGTGGCCCTCGTTCGCGGCGGCCAGGGCGGCCAGCACCTCGGGGTGGACGCCGGAGTAGTTGTCCGAGGCAAAGCCGCGGACCGAGGGATCGTGGAGCCGCGCTGCGGTGCTGGCAGGGGCAGTTTCAAATGTGCTTGTCATCGGTTTGCTCACGCTTTCAGTCTAAGGAGGTCCGGGGCTAAGTTCAGTGTCCGGGCTCAGTGCCGGGGCTCCGGGCCCAGCAGCAGGCGCCGGCCGTTCAGCTCCGCCGCGGGGGAGGCGAAGAGCCCGACGGCGGCAGCCGCCAGGTCCTCCACATCGGTGAATCCTGGGAAGCTGCGGTCCGGGGACTTCGCCCGCAGTGCCGCGTCCACGAGGGCCTTCACCACGAAGACCACTGCGGCGCTGCGCTGTTCCGTGGGGTCTTCCTTGCGGCCCGACTGGCCGCGGTGGAAGCCGTCGGCGACGGCCAGGGTCCAGGCTTCGGCGGCGGCCTTGGCGGCTGCGTAGCTGGCGCCGCCCGCCGTCGGCCGGCCCGCGGCGGTGGAGGACACCATGGCGAAGCGTCCGGCGTCCGAGGCGGCGAGGTCCTCGTAGAAGACCCGCGTGACGTTCCGCACCGTGGTGATGGCGCCGCGTTCCAGGAACTCCCAGTCCTCGTCGCTCTGGTCCGTGATGCCCTTCGCGCCGCGCCAGCCGCCGACCAGGTGGATGACGCCGTCGACGGACCCGCCCGTGGCGGCCAGCCGGGCCTGCACCGTGGTGCGCAGCGACCGGACGTCCGCGAGGTCCGCGAGGTCGCATACCAGCGGCGTGACGCCGCTGCCGGCTTCCGCGGCGGCCGCCTCAATCCGGGGCCCGTCCGAGCCCACGGTGAAGACGGTGTGCCCGGCGCGGCGCAGGGCGCGGGCGGCGGCGATCCCCGAAGGGCCGCTGCCGCCCGTGACCACGACGTTCAGGGGGCGTCCGGTGCTCATCCGGCGTTCAGGGCGGTGTGTGCCGTGCCCGTGTCGGAGGTGCCCGTGATGCCGGCCGTGGACTCGATGACGGGGCGCATCTTCTTCTCGAGGGCCTCGTAGAACATCGAGAGCGGGAACTCGTCGTCGAGCACCTGGTCGGTGAGGCCGCGCGGCGGGCCGGCCAGCGGCAGCGCGTCCGGACCCTTGGCCCAGACAGAGGCCGGGTTGGGCGTGACGGTGCCGGAGATCAACTCGTAGGCGGCCAGCCAGTGCGCCATCTTCGGGCGGTCGATCGAGCGCCAGTAGAGCTCCTCGATCCGGGCGCCGAGTTCAACCACGACGTCGGCCGCCGCGTCCCAGTCGATGCTGAGTTTGCTGTCGGTCCAGTGCAGGACATGGTGCTGGTGCATCCACGCGAACAGCAGCTGGCCGCCGAGGCCGTCGTAGTTGCGGACCCGGGTGCCGGTGATGGCGAAGCGGAAGATCCGGTCGAAGATGACGGCGTACTGCACCAGCTTGGCGTGCCGGCGTGCCTCGGGATCGGCGTCCTCGTCCTTTTCGATCTTCACGGATTCGCGGAAGGCGGTCAGGTCGCAGCGCAGTTCCTCGAGGGAGTAGAGGAAGTAGGGCATGCGCTGCTTGATCATGAACGGGTCGAAGGGCAGGTCGCCGCGCATGTGCGTGCGGTCGTGGATGAGGTCCCACATCACGAAGGTTGCCTGGGTCAGCTCCTGGTCCTCGAGCAGGCCGGCGGCGTCCGCCGGCAGCTGCAGCGAGGTGATGTCCGCGGCGGCGCGGAGCACGCGGCGGAAGCGCGCCGCCTCGCGGTCGGCGAAGATGGCGCCCCAGGTGAAGGTGGGGGTTTGGCGGACGGCGACGGTTTCCGGGAACAGCACCGCGGAGTTGGTGTTGTAGCCGGGGGTGAAGTCCAGGAAGCGGATCGGGACGAAGAGCCTGTTGGAGTATTCGCCCTGCTCCAGGCCGGCGATGAACTCTGGCCAGATGACTTCGATCAGCACGGCCTCGACCAGGCGGTTGCTGCTGCCGTTCTGGGTGTACATCGGGAAGACCACAAGGTGCCGCAGGCCGTTGACCCGGTGCTGCTGCGGCTGGAAGGCCTGCAGGGAGTCCAGGAAGTCGGGGACGCCGAAGCCGCCGTCGGCCCAGCGGCCGAAGTCCGTCACGAGGAGGGCGAGGTAGTCGGCGTCGTGCGGAAAGGCCGGGGCCAGGGCCTCGACGGCCGCCGTGATCGTGCGGACATGCGCCGCGGCCGCCTCGTGGTCCGCGGTCTCCGGAACCGAGCCGTCCTGAACTTGCAGTGCCTGCAATGCGGTGGCGGCAGCCTTGAGCTGCAGCCATTCCGGGGTGCTGGCGGAGATCGGGGCAGTGGTGGTGATAGCGGTGGTGGTCATCGTCAGCGGGCGCCTTTCTGTGTACTGGGAGCATCGCTCGTCAGTGATTAAAACGAGCGTAGCAAGCAAACAGAAGCTCTAATGCAAATTAGGCTTGAGCATAAGAAAGTCTGTGGCAAGTGGGCTGCGCAGCCCGGGCCAGCTCCAGCGGCCGAGGGGCTGCCCACCATGCAGAGGACCCCCGGCGGCGCCGCTGCTGCGGCTCCAGGCGGGGGTCGTCGGTCAAATCCGGCCCGGGCGCCGGGCTACTGCTTGGCGTCGTCCGTCGAGACCAGTTTCAGGGAGACGGAATTGATGCAGAAGCGCTGGTCGGTCGGGGTTCCGTAGCCCTCACCCTCGAAAACATGGCCCAGGTGCGAATCACAGTTGGCGCAGCGGACCTCGACGCGATCCATCCCCAGGGTGCGGTCGTGGATGTACCTGACTGTGCCGTCCGCGAGCGGGGCCCAGAAGGAGGGCCAGCCGCAGTGCGAGTCGAACTTCTCCTGGCTGGTGAAGAGCTCCGAGCCGCAGGCCCGGCACTGGTAGACGCCGGCGGTGTGGGTATCCCAGTACTCGCCGGTGTAGGGCCGCTCGGTGCCCGCCTGGCGGAGCACACGGTACTCCTCGGGTGTCAGCTCCTGGCGCCACTGCTCGTCGGTCTTTTCAGCCGGCGATGTGCCTGGCGCGGTGCCGCGTTCCGCGGCGCCGTCGGATCCGGCGGGGGCGGCGACGGGCGTGACTTTTGGCCTGTTACTAAAGATGCTCATAACCTCACTAACGCTTAGGAGTCCCCGATAAATCCCGATCCGGCGTAGAGATGCAGGACCGGCAGGCCCAGCTTGTCCTGGGCCTTGGTGGCCCAGTCGGTGTGGAACGTATCCGCGACGGCGTGCGGGCGGGTGATCACCACGGCCTGCCCGGCGCCGATTTCCTTGACCTTGGCAACCATGCTGTCGACGGCCTTGCCCTCGAGGATTTCGCCGGTCACGCCGCTGCTGAGTCCGGCCAGGGCTGCGAGGGAGACGGCCAGGGTCTCGGCGGCTTCGGCGCGTTCCCCGGCAGGGTCGGAGTGTCCCGTCAGCTCACGGAAGGCCTTGGAGATTTCCAGCAGGGAGAGGTTTTCCAGGAAATCCACCAGGAGGTGCCGCTCCGTGCTGGCCGGGACGAGGACCACCAGCGGTGCATCACCCCCGGCGAGCAGGGTTTCGATGTTGACGCGGTCGTCCGCGCCCAGGGGCTCTTCTGTCAGGATGACGATTGGATCACTCATGCCCCCCAGCCTAGTCGCGCCCCGGTGGGCCCGCACGGATTGGTGCCCCTGCTCCCGCCGCCGGTGGTCCCTGACGTCCCCGGATGTCACTCCGGGCGGTGAGTTCGGTAAGAATGGTGCCATGGCTTCCTCCTCACGCCTCCTGCCGGACCCGCAGCTGATCTCCTCCGTCCGTGGAAAAGCTGCCCGCGCCGTCGCGGACTCCGCCAGCGAAGTTTCGGTCCCGGGCAGCGCCAAGTGGGCACTGGGCGGCATCATCGGCGGCAGCGCCGCGGCCGGACTACTCGCCGCCGGATCCTCCGCCCTTGCCCTCTATTTCGCCCGCAGGGTGATCACTCCCTCCCGGGTCCGGGAGGAGGACCAGGAGGTTCTGGCGGTGATCCGCGGCGGGCACCGGCTGCAGGTCATCCTCGCCGCAACGCCCGAGGCGACGGTCGAGGGGGTCTACGGGTTGTTCTTCGACGGCGGCCGGGGACACGCCCGGATCGGCCGGATCGTGTCCTATTCGCCGGCGGAGCGCACGGTGCAGCGCGAAGTCGAGGCCGTCTACAGCGGCGACCTCAGCGCGACGCGCCGCGGCTACTGGAGCGGAGCCGCCTACCCGGACCCTGCCAGCATCGGCCTGCCGTCGGAAGACGTGGACATCGAGGTCGAGGGCGGGACCGCCCCCGCGTGGCTGGTCCGGGCACCGCAGGAATCCGGCATTTGGGCGATCATGGTGCACGGCCGCGGCGCGAGCCGGCAGGAGTGCCTGCGGGCGGTCCGGACAGCCCGGGAACTGGGCATGTCCAGTCTGCTGATCACCTACCGCAATGACGGCCTGGCGCCCTCGGCGCAGGACGGACGCTACGGGCTGGGTTCCACCGAGTGGCGCGATGTCGAGGCAGCCATCGGCTTTGCCCTGGAGCAGGGGGCCCGTGAAGTGGTGCTTTTTGGCTGGTCCATGGGTGGCGCCATCTGCCTCCAGACCGCGGATTTGTCGCGCTATCACCACCTGATCCGGGCCATGGTTCTCGACGCCCCGGTCATCAACTGGGTGAACGTGCTGGCACACCACGCCGAGCTCAACCGGATCCCGTCGGCCGTGGGCCGGTACGGGCAGCTGATGATGAGCCACAAGCTGGGCCGCCGGCTGACCGGCCTTGCCGCGCCGGTGGACCTGAAAGCGATGGACTGGGTGTCCCGTGCGGTGGAATTGCGCACACCGACGCTGATCATCCACAGTGTCGATGACGAATACGTCCCCTACGGCCCGTCCGCTGCCCTGGCCGAGAAGAACCCGGAGATGGTCACCTTCGAGATGTTCGACCGGGCCGGGCACACCAAGGAATGGAACGTGGATCCGGAGCGCTGGGAACGGCTGGTGGCCGCCTGGCTGCGGCAGCAGATTGCGCCGCGTCCGAATCCGGGCCAGCATGATCCCGCGGCGCCTGCCCCCGGTTAATTTCTGCCGGTGCCGATCCGGGCCGTGTGCGCCCCGGTGAGCCGGATCAGTTCTGCGGGGCTCAGTTCGAGGTCCAGTCCGCGCCGCCCGCCCGACACCAGGATGGTGTCCAGGCCCAGGGCGCTGTCATCCACAACCGTGGGGGAGGGCTGCCGCTGTCCCAGCGGCGAGATGCCGCCGAGCACATAGCCGGTGCGGCGCTCGGCGGCCGCCGGGTCGGCCATGGTGGCCTTCTTGCCGCCCAGCGCCGCCGCCATTGCCTTGAGGTCCAGGTTCCCGCTCACGGGCACGACGCCGACGGCGAGCCGGCCGTCGACGTCGACCATCAGGGTTTTGAACACCCGGGCCGGATCAACGCCGAGCACCTCCGCGGCTTCCAGCCCGTAGCCGGCCGCCGCCGGGGCATGGCTGTAGGGGTGGGCGACGAAGGGAACCCCGGCGGCCGCCAGTGCGGCGGTGGCCGGGGTTCCTTGGGACGCCTGTTTGCGTGCCATTCGGTCCGTGTGTCCCTGGGGCCCGTGTGTCCGGGTGCGGCTCAGGGTTGCTGCGGGAGGGCAGCAACCTTGCGCTTGATCCGGCCGAGCATCGCTGTCATCCCGCGCATCCGCAGCGGCGTGATGGCCCGGGTGAGGCCCAGCAGCTCCGGCATGTCATCCGGAACGGCCAGGATATCCGCCGGGCTCAGCCCGTCGAGGCCCTCGTGCAGCACACTGGCGAAGCCGCGGGTGGTGGGGGCTTCGGGCGGTGCCTTGAAGTAGAGCCGGACGCTATCGGCAGCGCCGTCGTGGGACTTTTCCGTTTCGATGGTCAGGAACAGCGGCGACTGGCACTCGACAACCTGCTCCATCAGCTCCGGGTGGTCCTTGAGCCGGTCCGGGAGCTCCGGGAGCTCACGGGAGAACTCAAGCAACAGCTGGAGCCGTTCGGGTTCGGTAACGGCCTGGAAGTCATCAACAATTTCCGCCAGTGCGGTGGGGAGGGCAACAGTATTCATCTCTTCCAGCTTACGCACGCGCGGCGATTGTGTCCCGATCGCTGCAGCAGCGTCCATTGGCGGCGGCTAGCTGGCGGCCGGGACCGCGCCGCGGTCGCTGCCCTTGACGATCGGGACGCGGACGGCGTTGCCCCATTCGGTCCAGGAACCGTCGTAGTTGCGGACCGTGTCGAAGCCCAGCAGGTACTTGAGCGCGAACCAGGTGTGGCTGGAACGCTCGCCGATGCGGCAGTACGCCACGACGTCGTCGCCTTCCTTCAGCCCGGCCTCGCCCAGGTACAGCGCCTCCAGTTCGGGGCGGGTCCGGTAGGTGCCGTCCCCGGCGGCCGCCCGGGCCCACGGGATGGAGGCCGCGGTGGGGATGTGACCGCCGCGCAGGGCGCCTTCCTCGGGGTAGGCGGGCATGTGCGTGCGCTGGCCGGTGTACTCCTCGGTGGACCGGACGTCGATGAGCGGGTTGCCGAAGTGGGCCAGCACGTCGTCCTTGAAGGCACGAATCGGGGCGTCGTTGCGCTCGACGACGGGGTACTCGCCGGGGGTGACCACGGGCTGGTCCGTGGTGAGGGCGCGGTCTTCGGCGATCCACTTGTCCCGGCCGCCGTCGAGCAGCCGGACGTCCTCATGGCCGAAGAGCTCGAAGACCCACAGGGCGTAGGCCGCCCACCAGTTGGATTTGTCGCCATAGATGACCACGGTGCTGTCGCGGGAGATTCCCTTGGCCGCGGCGAGGGCAGCGAAGGCCGCGCCGTCGACGTAGTCGCGGGTGACCTCGTCATTCAGGTCCGTGTGCCAGTCGATCTTCACCGAGCCCGGGATGTGGCCCACCTCGTAGAGCAGCACATCCTCGTCGGATTCCACCACCACGAGCTTGCCGTCCGTCAGGGCGCCGGAATCGATGGCGGCGGCCAGCCACTCGGTGGACACGAGCCGCTCGGGGTGGGCGTAGGCGGCGAACTTCTCGTTCTGTTCAACGGGGTAGGGCATTGGAATGGCCTTTCACTGAAACGGTCAGGGGGCCGGGCCATGGAAGGATCGAGCGCGGCGCCGGGCCTTGTCCAACACTAGCCACGCCCCGCCGGGATTGCCCCTCCGGGTTCACACTCGGAAATATGGCCTTCGTCACGTGCTGCCCGCCCGTCCCGCGGGCGCCGACGGGCGGCCCGCGCATTGCCGGTATTCTTTCTGGGGACAAGAGACCAGCAGAACGGACCACCTTGGTACAGATCGAACAGCTCGCCGCCCGCACGCCGGCAGTTTCAGTGGATGAACTCCTGACCGGGTTTTATCCCTCGCCGCGCTTCGGCGAGGTTTCGTTTTCCAGCTACCGGCCGGATCCGGCGCAGCCCAGCCAGACCGCCGCGGTCAGGGCGCTGTCGGGATTTGCGGCCAACGTCGGTGCGCGCGACGGCGACGGGCTCTTCAAGCGCCTCTTCGGCAAGAAGGACATGTCCCGCGCCGGGATCTACCTCGACGGCGGCTTCGGCGTCGGCAAGACCCACCTGCTCGCCTCGCTGTGGCACGCCGCCCCGGGACCGAAGGCCTTTGGCACCTTCGTCGAATACACCAACCTGGTCGGGGCGCTGTCCTTCCGCAAGACGGTCGAGGCCCTGAGCCACTACAAACTGGTCTGCATCGACGAATTCGAACTCGATGATCCGGGCGACACCGTGCTGATGTCCCGCCTCATGCGCGAGCTGGCCGACGCCGGCGTCAAGCTCGCGGCCACCTCCAACACCCTGCCGGGGTCGCTCGGCGACGGCCGCTTTGCCGCCGTCGACTTCGCCCGGGAGATCCAGGTGCTGGCGGACCAGTTCGACGTCGTCCGGATCGACGGCGAGGACTTCCGCCACCGCGGCCTGCCCGCCGCGCCGCAGCCGCTGCCGAACGACCAGCTAACGCACCACATGCAGAACGAGTTCCACGGCAAGACTGTGGCCCGCGACGAGTTCAGCACCCTGATCAACCACCTGGCCGGCGTCCACCCGAGCCGGTACCGCCAGCTGCTCGACGGGATCGAGGGCGTGGTCTGGAAGAACGTCCACACCATCACCGAGCAGGCCGTCGCGCTGCGCTTTGTGGTGCTCGCGGACCGGCTCTACGACAAAGACGTGCCTATCCTGGCCAGCGGCGTCCCGTTCGACCAGCTCTTCACGGAGGAAATGATGACCGGCGGGTACACGAAGAAGTACTTCCGCGCCGTCTCGCGGCTCACCGCCCTGGCCCGCGAAGGCCAGAACCACGAACCCTCCTGAGGCTTAAAGCAACGCGGGGTCACCGTCGGCCCATCCTGACGTTCTGGATGGGCCAAGGGTGACCCCGCGTTGCTGCGTTAAGCGCCCTTGGACGCCGGTAAGTGCCGTTAAACGCCGGAGGTGCCGGCGCCACCTCTCGGCGGGACCGGCACCTCGCTGACGTATCTGGGTCAGAGGCCTGGCTGGCGGGGTTCCCCGGTAACCGGGGGCTCTCCGGCAACGGGATTCTGCTCGGCGACCGGCGGCGTATTCGGCCGGTCGTTCGCCTTGTCCACGAAGTCGGAAGCGCCTCGCTGCGCAGCATCGATCTTGTCGGCGTGCTTTCCGCCGGTCTTGGAGTCGACGAAATCGCCGGCCTTTTCGATGCCGTTCTTGATGGCATTTTCGTTGCCACCAATCACTTTCTGAGCCTTGCCCTTTAGATCGTCAAGTAAACCCACGGGCACCTCCCTTCGGTCGCGGAGCCAGATCGCTCCTAGCGGTTTCTACCCTAGTCGGAGGCGGCGGGAGTGCCAAGGGTGTCCGCCCAGAGGGTAAAAGCTGCAGAACACGTTGCACAGGGCATAACGACCCCCAGGGCCGAGGACGCGGGTCCTGGGAGCCCCTATCGCGACCCGGGGCAGCAGGGCACAAAAAAAGCAGCTCCGGGGGAGCTGCTCTTGTGGTGGGCGATACTGGGATCGAACCAGTGACCTCTTCCGTGTCAGGGAAGCGCGCTACCGCTGCGCCAATCGCCCGCAACCGGAAGGATCCGGAGTGGAGTTGTAATGAAGAGAGCGGACGACGAGATTCGAACTCGCGACATCCACCTTGGCAAGGTGGTGCTCTACCAGCTGAGCTACGTCCGCATTTTAGTCCATGCCGGCTGGGCCGGTGGTACTGCATCAAGCAAGTTGCCTTGCTTTGGTGGGCGATACTGGGATCGAACCAGTGACCTCTTCCGTGTCAGGGAAGCGCGCTACCGCTGCGCCAATCGCCCCTTGCATCCAGTCGTAACCGGAAACCAGGGTTTTCACCGAGGTGGGTACGGGATTCGAACCCGTGTATACGGCTTTGCAGGCCGCTGCCTCGCCTCTCGGCCAACCCACCGTGTAGATAGGATTCCGAAGAACCATACCGTGACAGTGTCCTGCGAGCGGACGACGAGATTCGAACTCGCGACATCCACCTTGGCAAGGTGGTGCTCTACCAGCTGAGCTACGTCCGCAATATTGTCTGCAATTCCCCGCCGCAATCGGCATTTCCTCGCGTTCCAACGAGTAAGAACTCTATAGGAGGTTCAGGGAACTTACAAATCGGGACGACGACGGCGGACGCGGGGAGCCCTGCATCGTTGAGTTCTAGCGGTTCCTGCTAATTACAGCCCTGTAATTAGCACTCGTTTCCGGGCGGCTCCCGGGCGGCCCCAGCTGCGAGCTGGAGTCTGCCGACTCCCCGGGGGAGGACTCATTCGGGGACTTCGGCGGAACACTGCGCCCCGATTTCTAAATTCCGCCGGGGTGGGCTAGCATTCAATGGCATTGGGGCGATTGGCGCAGTGGTAGCGCGCTTCGTTCACACCGAAGAGGTCACTGGTTCGAACCCAGTATCGCCCACCCAAGAAATGGTCCGTTCCGCTCACCGAGTGGGGCGGACCATTGTTGTTAGTGCAGTTGGGCCGCTGTTTGCCTCACTGTCGGATCCCCGTGAAAGAGTCTTGCCATGACCGCCCCACTTCTCGCCCACGCCACGGACTACGGCCGGATGTATGCCCGCTCGACATCGGAGCAGTTCTCCGTGCCGTCCATCACCACGGTGATCGGTCAGCAGCCCCACGGCCTGGATGGATGGTTTGGCTACATGGGCGCCAACAGCCTCGCCCAGGACCCGACCCTGCCCGGCATTCTCGGCAGCCCGGCCAAGGTCCGCCAGGCGGTGAGCCGCGCGGCCAAGGCGGCGGAGACCTACCGCGATGACGCGGCGAAGCGGGGGGACCGCGTGCACAACTACTGCGAGCAGGTTGCCTTGCGTGCCCTGGGCCGCCCTCACCAGATGACGGAAACCCGTGAGGCCCTCGCTGCCAACGGTGAGGAGGGGTTCGCGGCCCGCTTCGACGAGTGGTGGGAACTCTTTCAGGTGGAGCCGATCGCCCCGGAAATTACCGTCTGGAACAAGACCGTCGGCTACGCCGGCACCCTGGACCTTGTTGCCAAAATCAACGGCCGGACCTGCCTCATCGACTACAAGACCAAAGGCACCAGCCGCGACGGCACCGTCAAACCCCTGGATGACAAAGTGGTCATGCAGCTCGTGGCCGGCATGAAGGCCGAAGAAAGCCTCGTGGACCCGGTTGCAGGGGATTGGGAAGCCTGGCAGCACGGTGAATCCCCGATCCTGCTGGCGGTGGCGATCGGCGAGACCGAAGTCCGCCCGCTGCGCGCCAACCCGGAAGTCCTGAAGCACCACTGGTGGAAGTTCTGCGCCCTGCGGCGCGTCTGGGAAATGTCCGCCGACACTACCGCTGCCGGAACGGCACTGCTCCCGCTGGCGCCGCCGCCTATCACCCGGTAGCTCCCAACTCGGCCGACCGGATGTACGGCCCAAGGCGTGCGGGGTGCGACATGCCGGTCCCGAGGGCGGCCGAAAGCTGTGCCCGTTCTTCCGGAGTCACGGGGTCTCTCCGCCGGGGTGCCTGAAGCAGGGCGGATCCCGGTTGGCCTGACCCGACGGCCGCAGGGTCAGGCTGCGGTGGCGAGGTCTGCGGGGTGGAAGTAGTGGTTGCGTCGGGGTTTTTGGCGTGGGTCGAGGTGGGGTGGCGGGATGAACCAGGGGATGCCGGTGCGGACCTGGATGGTCCAGTGTTCTTTGTGGATCACGTGGTGGTGGTGGGAGCAGAGAAGTGCCGCGTTCTCCGTGCCGGTCGTTCCGCCGCGGGACCAGTAGTCGATGTGGTGTGCCTCGCACCAGGGCGCGGGGATGGTGCAGCCGGGGAACGCGCAGCCCTGGTCGCGGGCGGTGAGGGCTTTGCGGATGTGCGGCGGGAAGACCCGTGAGGCCCGGCCGATGTCCAGGATCCGGCCTTCGCTGCCGAGGAGGACGGGGATGATGTCCGCGTCGCAGGCGATCTTCCGGACCGTGGAGGCGCCGACGAGGCCGTCGAGGAGTTTCTGCGGGCGTGAGCGCAGGTCAAGCGGGACGTCCCCGCCAGCATTCCCGCCAGCATTCGCGCTGTTGTTTCGGCCGTCAGCCCAGGGGGAAGACTCTCCGGCGGCCGCGGTTCCGGTTGTCTCCGCGGCCGTGGTGCGGGGGTTGGTGGCGGTGTTCATGACGGTGAGCAGGTGTTCGAACTGTTCGGCGGTCGCGAAGATCTCCAGGTGCTGGAGTCCGTGGCGGGGTTTGCGGATGAAGGCGCCCTGGAGCTGGCGCAGGAGCTCCTCGGAGGGCTCGGCGCCGTCCTGGTCCAGCGCATCGGTCCAGCTCCGGGCCACCCGGGCCAGGAAGTCCGGGTCGTTCTCGACCGCGGTGCGGGTCAGGGCATGTTCCATCCCGGCCGCGGCGGCGGCGTCGCAGACGTGCCGGACACGGTCCAGGGCCAGGGTGATGATGGTCGCGGCCCGGGAGGCGACCTCACCGGCGGCGACGGCGGAGCCGAGTTCCCCGTGCACGGGCGGGAGGGGTTCGCCGGTGAATCCCTGCCGCGGCAACAGACTCTCCGCGAGGCAGAGCCGGCGGCGGGCCTCGGCGGCGCTGATCCGCAGCCGCGCCCGCAGGAACTCCGTGGTGTTCCGGTACCCGTCATCCACAACAGCACCAACAGCGAGGGCTGGCAGCGCCAGCAGGGGAGTCCACAGCAACAGCCGGGGCGTTCGCGGCTCCCGCCTCCGCCGTCACGCTGTCCGGCCCGGCAGTACCCGTCCCGGCCTCCGTGGAAGCGCCGGGGCCGGAGCTCTCGCGCCAGCCGGTGGTCCACGAGGTGGCCGCCGTCGTGGCGGCGGCCGCGGCCTGTTGCCGGGTCCGGTCCACGGCCCCGGCCGCCACGACCTGCAAATATTCCATGACCCGCGAGAGCTCCTCCACCGTGCCGGCAAAATCCGACGCCGCCTGGAAGCCGCGGAGCGCCGCGTCCTCGACCGCCGTAGAACCCACCTCCCGGAGTATGGCGAGGGCCTCAGCCACACCGTCCATACCGGGCTGCCCGGCCCGGGAGGTACCACAGCCGGTGCTGTGTTCAGCGTCCCGGTCCGTGTCCTCGAAAGCAATCAAATCCCTGACGGTTCCATGACACAAAATTTACCGCGGACCTATGACGTTATTGGCAAGGCCGGAAAGAGCCCGTCTGGAGCCGCCGGTCCGCCCCCGCAGGCCGATTCCTCTAACCCGTCCGGGTCGAGTCCCGGTGTGCAACTAAACTGGACTGGATCCCGTCGCCGCCCACTGTAAGGACAGATTGCACATGGCCATTTTGAATATCCGCATCATCGGGGATCCTGTGCTGCGCACAGTTGCCGATCCCGTGACGGAATTCGGGCCTGAGCTGGCGAAGCTTGTCGCCGACATGACCGAAACCATGGAGGACGTGGACGGTGCCGGCCTGGCCGCTCCGCAGGTCGGCGTCAGTCAGCGCGTCTTCACCTACCGCATCGGCGGCGTCGAGGGACACATCATCAACCCCGTGCTGGAAAACAGTGACGACTTCCAGCCCGACGAGGTCGAGGGCTGCCTTTCCATCCCCGGCCTCGGCTTCCCCGTCCGGCGGCACCGGCACACCCGCGTCACCGGCGTCGACCTGCACGGCAACCCCGTCTCCGTGGAGGGCGAAGGCATGCTGGCGCGGGCCTTCCAGCACGAAACCGACCACCTCGACGGCATCCTCTTCACGGACCGGCTGGAAGGTGAAGACCGGAAAACCGCGCTGCGCGCCATCCGGAACGCCAACTACGACTCGATCACGGAACAGACGACGGCGAAGCGCGCCAGGACGGTCGGTACCAGCTTCGGGTCCGGCAACGCGGGTTCGGGCAGCTTCGGCTCCTTCGGTAACTCCCAGTGAAGGTTCTCTTCGCCGGGACGCCGTCCGTGGCCGTGCCGTCCCTGGATGCCCTCGTCGCGGCGGGGTTCGACGTCGTTGCCGTCCTCACCCGACCCGATGCGCCGCTCGGACGCAAACGCGTGCTGACGCCGTCGCCCGTTGCTGCCCGTGCGGCAGAATTAGGCATAAGGATTATCCACGCCGCCAAGGTTGACGCCGCGGTGACCGAGCAGATCGCGGCTGCCGCTCCCGACGCCGCCGCCATCGTGGCGTACGGCGGGCTCATTCCCCGGCCGGCCCTCGATATTCCCCGGCATGGCTGGATCAACCTGCACTTCTCCCTGCTGCCGGCCTGGCGCGGCGCGGCGCCCGTACAGCGGTCCCTGATCGCGGGCGATGACGTGACCGGCGCCGTCACTTTCCTGCTGGAGGAAGGACTGGACACCGGCCCGGTGTTCGGCACCCTGACCGAAGCCGTGCGGCCCGACGACACCGCCGGGGCGCTGCTCGAGCGGCTGTCCCACAGCGGCGCCGTGCTGCTGACCCAGACACTGTCGGCCGTCGACGCCGGCCAGGCCGCCGCGGTGCCGCAGCAGGGCGAGATCAGCCTCGCCCCCAAACTCTCCCTCGAGGACGGCCGGCTCGACTGGAAGCAGCCCGCCCTCGCGATCGGACGGCGGGCCCGCGGGGTCACCCCTGAACCCGGCGCGTGGACCACCCTCGACGGTCAGCGGATCAAGCTGGAACCCGTCATTCTGCGGCCCGGCGACCCGGCCTTGAAACCAGGACACCTGGCCCTGGAGGGCAAGAGCGTGCTGGTGGGGACCGGCTCACACCCGGTGGAGCTCACCCGGGTCCAGCCTTCGGGGAAAAAAATGATGACCGCCGCCGACTGGGCGCGCGGACAAGCAACACTTGAAAGCGTGGTATTCGAATGAGCGAGTCCGGGACGAGCGGCAGCGGCCGCGGCAGCGGCCCCCAGCGCGGCGGATCGGGCGGCGGATCGGGCGGCCAGCGCGGCGCCGGCCAAAGCGGCCAAGCGGGCCAGGGCGGCCGGGGCAGGGACGGGAGCCAGCGGAACGCGCAGGGCCGGGAACGCAACCGCGGACCACAGCGCGGCTACACGGAGAACGCGCCCTCCCAGCGCACCCGCCGGGCGGACCCTGCCCGGCTCGTGGCCTTCGAGGTCCTGCGCGCCGTCGCCGCCGAGGACGCCTACGCCAACCTCGTGCTTCCCGCGCGGATCCGGCACCATAACCTGGACAAACGCGACGCCGGCTTCGCGACGGAGCTGAGCTACGGGGCGCTGCGCGGCCAGGGCACCTATGACGCGATCCTGGCCCGCTGCGTGGACCGGCCGCTGGACCAGCTGGATCCGGCCATCCTCGATGCGCTCCGGATAGGCGCCCACCAGCTGCTGGCCATGCGCGTTCCCGCCCACGCCGCCCTGGACCAGACCGTAGGCCTGGCCCGCGCCGTGATCGGCGCCGGGCCGTCGGCCCTCATCAATGCCGTGCTGCGCAAGGTGTCCGCCCGCACGCTCGAGGAGTGGCTGGACCTGCTGCTCAGAGACGAGACCGACGAGACCAAAAAAGCCGCTATCCGCTACGCCCACCCGGAATGGATTGTCCGGGCCCTCCGGCAGTCCCTGGTGGCCCACGGGCGCCCGGTCAGCGAAATCAGCGACCTCCTCGAGGCGGACAACGCCGCACCGGTGGTCAACCTTGTGGCGCTCCCGGGTCTCGGCAGCCTCAACGAGGCCCTCGAAGGCGGCGCCACCCCCGGTGAACTCGTCGAAGGCTCGGCGCTCTCCAGCGGCGGAGACCTCGGCCGGCTCGCCTCCGTCCGCGAAGGCACCACCCGCGTCCAGGACGTCGGCTCCCAGCTCGTCGCCCGCGCCATGGCCGCCGTCGACCTGGGTGGCACCGGGACTGCAGGGAACCAGAGCCCCGGCACGGAACCGTCAGCCGAACGCTGGCTGGACATGTGCGCCGGCCCCGGCGGCAAGGCGGCCCTGCTCGGCGCCCTCGCCCGGGAGCGGGGCGCCACCCTGCTGGCCAACGAACCGGCACCGCACCGCGCCAAACTGGTCCGGCAGGCCCTCGCCGCCGTGCCGCACGAGGTCTGGCATGTGCGGACCGGAGACGGCCGCGAGGTGGGCACGGAGATGCCGGAGAGCTTTGACCGGGTGCTCGTCGACGCACCCTGCACCGGACTCGGCGCCCTGCGCCGCCGCCCGGAATCCCGCTGGCGCCGGACGCCCAAGGACCTGACGGATCTCGGCCCGCTGCAGCGCGAACTGCTCAAGTCCGCGCTGGCCGCCGTGAAGCCCGGGGGCGTTGTCGCCTACGTGACATGCTCACCGCACCCGGCGGAGACAACCGCCGTCGTCAGCGACGTTATGCGCAAACGTGAAGACCTCGAACTGCTCGACGCCGGTGCGGTGCTGGACAGCGTCAGCCTCACGGGCCACCTCGACGCCGGACACGAGCTCACCGCCCAGCTCTGGCCGCATGTCCACCGGACAGACGCCATGTTCCTGGCGCTCATCCACAAAAAAGCCTGAGTTTTCACCGATACTGGGGCACTGACAGCTAAGTACGAACGAAAAGGAAATCCATGGCCCAGTGCTGCATCAACCCGAGCATCCTTTCGGCAGACTTCGTCAATCTCGAGGCCGAACTGCGCCGCATCAGCAACGCCGACGCGGTGCACGTGGACGTTATGGACAACCACTTCGTGCCCAACCTGACCATCGGACTGCCGGTGGTGCAGCGCATCCAGGCCGTCAGCCCGGTGCCGCTGGACGCGCACCTGATGATCGCGGACGCTGACCGCTGGGCGCCGGGCTTCGCCGACGCCGGGGTGGCCTCGGTGACTTTCCACGCCGAAGCCTCGATCGCGCCGATCAAACTGGCGCGGGAACTGCGCGCCCGCGGCGCCAAGGCCGGTATGGCGTTGCGTCCGGGCACCCCCGTGGAGCCTTACCTGGACATGCTCCCTGAACTGGACCTGCTGCTGATCATGACGGTGGAGCCAGGGTTCGGCGGGCAGTCCTTCCTGGACCTGACCCTGCCCAAGATCCGGCGGGCCCGGGCGGCTATTGACGGCTCCGGCGTTGCCGTGGCCCTGCAGGTCGACGGCGGCATCACGGAGGAGACGATCGTGCGGGCCGCAGAAGCGGGAGCGAACGTCTTCGTGGCGGGGTCCGCCGTCTACGGTGCCGATGATCCCGCCGCGGCCATCGACAGGCTCCGCGCCGCCGGCCAGCGCTAGCGCCACGCCGGGCGCCGGGACTCCGGCCCGAAAATGACGTCCTGTAACATCCTGTCGGCGGGAATAGCCAAAGCTACCCGGCGGTTGTGCCAGAATAGCAAGACACATACGTGCTCCGGGGTCGGTGTAAGTCCGAACCGGCGGTTATAGTCCGCGACCCGCGAGCCGGCGCTTCCCTCGGGAAGGCTGCCGGCAGACGGTTGAACCGGTGGAACTCCGGTACCGACAGTTAAAGTCTGGATGAGAGAAGCACGTACAGCTGTTACTGGGGCGCCCTGTTGGCGCCGCGGAAGTTCGCTGTCGTATACCCCCGGAGCCATCGCGGCTTTTGAGGGAAGGAACGACACACAACATGCACTCTCTGCGATGGCTCTTCACCACCACCCGGTTCTTCGAAAGCCCGGTGGCAGGTTGATGAGCCTCAAGTACCCCACACACGAGACGGCGGTGGACGCCGCAGCCGCTGCCGGTTTCAGCGCAGCCGAGGTCGCCGCCATGGATGCGGCCCTCGCAGCAGCCCGGCAGGGGCCGCGGGGCGCGAACCCGCTGGTCGGCGCCGCCGTCATCGACGCGGACGGAACCCCGATAGTCACGGGCCACCACCGCGGGGCCGGCACCGCCCACGCGGAGGCCGACGCGATCGACCAGGCAAAGGCCGCCGGCCTGGACCTCAGCGGCACCACGATGGTGGTCACGCTGGAGCCGTGCAACCACTGCGGACGCACGGGGCCCTGCGCCCAGGCGATCATCGGGGCCGGCATCGCGGACGTCGTCTACGCGATCGACGATCCGCATGACCCCGCCGCCGGCGGCGCGGCCACCCTGCGAGCCGCGGGGGTCCGCGTCCGTTCCGGTCTTGGCGCGGAGGCGGCCCTGGAGCTGAACCGGCGCTGGTTCGACGCCGTTGCGGCCACGCGTCCCTTCGTCACCCTGCACATCGCGCAGACCCTCGACAGCCGGATCGCCGCCAGCGACGGCACCAGCCAGTGGATTTCCAGCCCGGAATCGCTCGCCGACAACCACGCCCTGCGCGGTCGGATCGACGCGATCCTGGTCGGAACGCAGACGGTGCTGGTCGACAATCCGCGCCTCACCGCCCGCGGTGCCGACGGCGAGCCGGCCGCCCGGCAGCCGCTGCGGGTTGTGATGGGCTACCGGGGGATTCCCGAGGGCGCCGCCATCAACGGCGACGACGGCAAGGTCCTCCACCTGCCCACACGGGATCCGCGGGAAGCGCTGGACGAGCTGTTCGCCGCCGGAGTCCGCCACCTCATGGTGGAAGGCGGCTCCCGGATCCTCAGTGCCTTCCTGGCCGCCGGGCTCGTGGACGAGCTCATCGTCTACCTGGCCCCGACGCTCCTCGGCTCCGGAACCCCGGCACTGGAGGACCTCGGCATCACCACCCTGGCCGAGGCCCAGCAGTGGGAATGGGACCCCGCCTCCGGCGGGGCGGTCCAGCAGCTCGGCCGCGACCTGCGGCTGCACCTGCGCCCCGTCCTGACAGTCAGTGCCGAGGCAGCCAGCGCCCCGGCACCCGTGCCGGCCGCCACCAACACTTCAGCCGATTCAACCCCGCTCCGCACAGGTGCGGACACCGCCGCAGGAGGCAACTGATGTTCACCGGAATTATTGCCGAGCAGGGGAAGGTGTTGTCCGTTGACCGCAACGGCGACATCAGTGCCACCGTCCGGCTCCACGCACCCGGCAGCACCGAGGGACTCACCCTCGGCGGCTCTATCGCCGTCAACGGCGTCTGCCTCACGGCCACGGAAATCGACGGCCGGGAGTTCAGTGTTGACGTGATGGGCGAAACCCTGACCCGCAGCACCATCGGCGAACTCGCCGCCGGCGACCCCGTCAACCTGGAGCGTTGCGTTCCGGCCGGCGGCCGGCTCGACGGTCACGTCGTCCAGGGCCACGTCGACGGCGTCGGGCAGCTGCTGGAGCGCGAGGCGCTGGGCAACTGGGACCGTCTCCGCTTCGGCGTTCCCGCCGGACTGGCACGCTACATCGCCGAGAAGGGGTCCATCGCCGTCGACGGCGTCTCGCTGACGGTAACCGCTGTGAGCCCGGCCGCCGAACCGGCGCCGTGGTTCGAGGTCGGGCTCATCCCCACCACGCTGGCGGACACCGGACTGGGCGCGAAGGCGCCCGGCAGCCACGTTAACCTCGAAGTCGACGTCCTGGCGAAGTACACTGAGCGCCTGCTCGCCTTTTCAGGTGCAGCAGCCGGGGGAGCCGCAGTACGCGCGAAGGGGGCAACAGCGTGAACAACGTCAAGGATATCCCTGCCCCGCAGCCCCTTCTCACTGAGCCCGCCGACGCGGCCCTCCCCGCGGAGCTTGCCGCCCCGGTCAGCCCGCCGGCAGGCCTGGACCTGATCGAGGACGCCATCCGCGCTATGGCCGCCGGACGCCCCGTCCTCGTGGTCGACAACGAGGACCGGGAAAACGAAGGCGACATCATCTTCGCCGCCCAGCACGCCACTCCGGCCCTGATGGGCTGGACCATCCGGTACAGCTCCGGTGTGATCTGCGTACCGCTCGACGCCGGCCGGGCCGACGCCCTCGCGCTGCCGCCGATGGTCGAAATCAACGAGGATGCCAAGGGCACCGCCTACACGGTGTCCTGCGACGCCGCGGTGGGCGTCAGCACCGGAATCTCTGCCACGGACCGGGCCCTGACCGCCCGGATCCTGGCCGATCCCGGCAGCCAGCCCGCGGCGCTGACCCGCCCCGGGCATGTTTTTCCGCTCCGCGCCGTTAAGGGGGGAGTGCGGGAACGCCCCGGCCACACCGAAGCGGCCGTGGAACTGTGCCGGCTGGCCGGACTCGAGACCGTGGGAGTGATCGCTGAAGTAGTGCACGACAACGGAGAAATGATGAGACTGGACGGACTTCGGGGCTTCGCCCGCGAGCACGGCTGCCCGCTGGTCTCGATTGCGGATCTGGTGGCATACCTTGAGGCCGGACAGCCTGCCGGCCACACGACGGACCCGGTTTGATGGAGGAGAAACGATGACGACGTCGGAAGCACAAGAACAGCGGACTGCAGGACGACAGCCGCATCCGGTCAGCGCCGGTCCGGTCGTCCAGCTGCCCACCGCCTTCGGTGAATTCGTGGCGCAGGCCTGGACCGACCTGGCCACCGGCGCCGAGCACCTGACGGTCAGCTCCCCGCTGCCGCCGGTTGACGGGATGGCCCCGCTGGTCCGGCTGCATTCGGAGTGCCTCACCGGAGACGTCTTCGGCTCCTACCGCTGCGACTGCGGGGAGCAGCTGGCTTATGCCCTCGAGATGATCAACGAATTCGGCGGAACCCTGCTGTACCTGCGCGGCCAGGAGGGCCGGGGGATCGGCCTGGCCAACAAGATGAAGGCGTACGCCCTGCAGGAAGCCGGCTTCGACACCGTGGAGGCCAACGAACAGCTGGGCCTGCCGGTGGACGCCCGCTGCTACAAGGCCGCGGCCCAGATCCTCGCGGACATGGGCCTGCACGAGGTCCGGCTGCTGAGCAACAACCCGGACAAGCAGGACCGGCTGGCCCAGGCCGGCGTCCGCGTCGTGGAGATGGTGCCCACCGAGGTTCCCTCCCGGGAGCAGAACATCCGGTACCTGCAGACCAAAAAGGACCGGATGGACCACCGGCTGGTGCTGGACATGGAGCCGGCAGCGCCGGTTGCCAGCCCCCGCGGCTTCGACCAGGACTGAACGACTTCCGGGCCGGCCCCGCCCGGGGCCGCCCGGCGATTCGTCACGCACACGTTTCGACTCGCACACCACGACTGAACAGAACAAGGATTCCCAAATGAGCGGCCACGGCGCACCACAGATTGACCTCAGCACCTTCAAGCCGGAGGAAACCTCCCAGCTCAAACTGGCCATCGTGGCCGCGAGCTGGCACACCCAGATCATGGACGGGCTGCTGGACGGCGCCCTGCGCGCGGCGAAGGACGCCGGCATCAGCGAACCGACCGTGCTCCGCGTGCCCGGCACCTTCGAGCTCCCCGTCGCCGCCGCCAGGCTGGCACCGCACTTCGACGCCGTTGTGGCGCTCGGCGTCGTCATCCGCGGCGGAACCCCGCACTTCGAGTACGTCTGCGAGGCGGCCACCCTGGGCCTGACCGAGGTCTCGGTGCGCACCGGGGTCCCGGTCGGTTTCGGCGTGCTGACGTGCGACACGGAACAGCAGGGCATCGACCGGGCCGGGCTCCCGGGCTCTACCGAGGACAAGGGCCACGAGGCCGTCACGGCCGCCCTGGCCACTGCGGTGACGCTCAAGCAGTTCAGCTAGGGCGGCACGCACCAGGTCCGGTCGTGCCCCGCGCGGGGCACGACCGGACCCGCGCCGGGTCGGCCGGACCCCGCCGCTTGTGTAATCGATCACACCACCGCCGTCACGCAAGGGCCCGGCAGGTGCCCTCCGCCCGCGAGCAAGTAGGCTGGAGGGTGTGAAGAATTTCGAATCGCTGTTCGCAGAACTGAGTGAGAAGGCTGCCGTCCGTCCGGAGGGCTCCCGCACCGTCGCCGAACTGGATTCCGGAGTCCACGGCATCGGTAAGAAAGTCGTGGAGGAAGCAGCCGAGGTCTGGATGGCTGCCGAATACGAATCCGACGAAGCCGCCGCCGAAGAAATTTCGCAGCTGCTCTATCACCTGCAGGTTCTGATGCTCGCCAAAGGACTCAGCCTGGAAGACGTCTACAAGCATCTCTAGCCACGTCAGCGCCGGAACCCGTCAGGCCCTGCCCTGCGAATCCGGTGCCCAGCGTGGCCCGCTGTGCCTGAACTGACTGACCCTGGACGGGCTCTTTCCGAACGGACCGTTCGTGAACAGACCTCGTCCCCACCAAGAAAGACTTTCCCCATGCTGAGAGTTGCCGTCCCGAACAAGGGATCCCTGTCCGAAGCCGCCTCCGCCATGCTCGCCGAGGCCGGCTACCGCCAGCGCCGCGACACCCGCGAGCTGGTCATGCTGGACCCGGACAACGACATTGAATTCTTCTTCCTCCGCCCCCGCGACATCGCCGTTTACGTCGGCCAGGGCACGCTCGACGTCGGCATCACCGGCCGCGACCTGCTCCTCGACGCCGAGGTTGAGGCCGAGGAACTGCTCCCGCTGGGCTTCGCCGCCTCCACCTTCCGCTTCGCCGGCCCGGTCGGCGACTTCGCCACGGTCGAACAGCTCGAAGGCAAGCGCCTCGCCACCAGCTACGACGGACTGCTCCGCGGCTACCTCGCCGAGCGCGGCATCAAGGCCAAGGTCGTCCGTCTCGACGGCGCCGTCGAATCCTCCGTGCGCCTCGGCGTCGCGGACGCGATCGCCGACGTCGTCGAAACCGGCAACACGCTCAAGGCAGCCGGCATGGAGATCTTCGGGCTGCCCATCCTGCACTCCGAAGCCGTCCTGATCGGCCGCAAGGGCGAGCAGAACCCGGCCGCCGACGTGCTGATCCGCCGGCTCCAGGGCGTCCTCGTGGCACACCAGTACGTCATGATGGACTACGACATCCGCAAGGAACTCGTGGAAGAAGCCGCGGCCCTCACGCCCGGGCTGGAATCTCCCACGGTGTCGCCGCTACGCGATTCGGACTGGGTTGCCGTCCGCTCGATGGTGCCGAAGAAGCAGACCAACCGGATCATGGACGAGCTCTACGACCTCGGCGCCCGCGCCATCCTGGTCAGCACGATCCACGCCTGCCGCATCTGACCGGCGCGAGTCAACCTTTCGTACGAATACCAGGAGAAGTCATGGCTGTAGCCGTCCGCGTTATCCCGTGCCTGGACGTTGATGCCGGCCGCGTCGTCAAGGGCATCAACTTCGAGGGCCTCCGCGACGCCGGGAACCCGGTGGAACTGGCGCACCGCTACGACAACGGCGGCGCCGACGAGCTGACCTTCCTTGACGTCACGGCGTCCTCGGGCAACCGGGAGACCACCTTCGACGTCGTCCGGCGCACCGCCGAGGAAGTCTTCATCCCGCTGACCGTCGGCGGCGGCGTCCGCGGCGTGGCCGAAGTGGACAAGCTCCTGCGCTACGGCGCGGACAAGGCGGCGATCAACACCGCCGCCGTCGCCCGGCCCGACGTGATCGACGAGATCACGCGGCACTTCGGGTCCCAGGTCCTGGTGCTGTCCCTCGATGCGCGGCGCACCCGCCCGGGGTCGCAGCCCACCGCTTCCGGCTTCGAAGTCACCACGCACGGCGGCCGCCAGGGCACCGGCATTGACGCCATCGCCTGGGCCCGTGAAGCGGCTGATCGCGGTGTGGGGGAGATCCTGCTGAACTCGATCGACGCCGACGGCACCAAGGACGGCTTCGACCTGGAACTGATCCGCCTCGCGCGGGCCGCGGTCAAGGTTCCGCTCATCGCGTCCGGCGGTGCCGGCAAGCCGGAGCACTTCCCGCCGGCCGTAGCGGCCGGCGCCGACGCGGTGCTCGCCGCGTCCGTCTTCCACTTCGGTCCGCTGGACATGATCGCCCAGGTCAAGGCCGCGATCCGCGACGCCGGCTTCGACGTCCGCTAGTCCCCACCCACCCATCCACCAACCGCCTAAAGCAACGCGGGGTCACGTATCGCCCATCCCGGAGGGGATTGTGGGCGGTAGGTGACCCCGCGTTTGTTGTCCTGTCGGGCGTGCGGCTTAGAGCCCGACTTCGGCGGACTGCAGGAGCGCGACGGCGTCCGGCTGGCCTTCGAAGGTCACGAGCGCGTGGCGGGTGCGCCCGTGCGCGTGCATCAGGAGTTCACTCGGTTCGCCGACGATCGCCACGGACACCGGGGCGCGCTTGGCGACGTGCCGGGGGCCGGAGGGGCGCACCAGCACGATTCCGAGGTCCACGCCGCGGTAGAGGATGGCCGCGCGCTTCACGAGTTCATCCCAGAGGGCGTCCGAGTACTCCTCATCGAGGGCTCGCGGCGCCCAGCGGTCCACGGCGCGGCGGACGTCCTCCGTGTGGACGAAGTACTCGATCAGGTTGGCGCTTTCGTCCAGCGCCTTGATCTTCATCGGCGATAGCACGGACGGTCCGGCACGGAAGGAGTAGACCAGCTTGTTGTACTCCTCCGGCGTCGTGAGCTTGGCCGCCAGTGCGGCCGTTGCCTGGTCCGAGGCCTTGGCCAGGCGCTTGATCAGCAGGCCGAGTCCGACGGCGGCTTTGCGCTCGCGCAAGTACAGGTGGGCCGCAAGGTCCCTGGTACGCCAGCCCTCACAGAGCGTGGGGGAGTCAGGACCGGCCGCCAGTAAGGTTTCGGCCAGAACTTCTCGGGAGGGATCGACGAAATGCATCACTTGTGAAACTAGCACGAGACGACGGCGCGTGCGCACCTGAACCGCCGTCGTTGTGGCCCCAGGGAAGTGATTCGCGGCGTGGTGACGCCGATGTTAAGCGGGGCGCCGGGAAGCTGGGCGGCAGCCCGCGCCAAGGCACTAGACTTGACTAGATGTCTGAGCAGCCCGACCCCGCCCTTACTAATGGAAGCCCCGCTGACGGAACTACCGTCAACGGAGAGCCCGTTAGCACCGCCGTTCCCGGCCCGGCCACGCCCGCAAGCCCGCTACCGGTGGGCCTTGCTGACGCGCTGAAGCGCGACAGCGCCGGCCTGGTCGCAGCGATCGTGCAGCAGTACGACACCAACGAGGTGCTGATGCTGGGCTGGATGGACGACGAGGCCCTGCACCGCACCATGACCAGCGGGCGGGTGACGTTCTACTCCCGCTCCCGCCAGGAGTACTGGCGCAAGGGGGACACCTCCGGCCACGTGCAGTGGGTCAAATCCCTCGCGATGGACTGCGACGGCGATGCGCTGCTGGTCCGCGTGGATCAGGTCGGCGCAGCCTGCCACACCGGGACCCGGACCTGCTTCGAAGGCCGCGGACTTGACGTCGTCACCGGCCACGCCGGCTGACCCGGTAAGCGTCGGCTGACCGGTAACACCTCCGGCCCGGCCGCTGACTGCGGCGCACAGCCACCCAACACAGCCACACAACACAGCCTCACCGGCGGACAGCCCCAGACACTCAACCTTCAGGACCACTGAAAGAACAGGCGGAAACCACAGCCATGCAGGACCTTGGAATCATCAGCCCGGGCCTGGAGGAGTTCCGTGAACTCGCAGGCCACAGCCGTGTCATCCCCGTCCGGCTGAAGGTGCTGGCTGACGCCGAAACCCCGATCGGGCTGTACCGCAAACTCGCCCAGGGCCAGCCCGGCACGTTCCTGATGGAATCCGCGGCCGTCGGCGGTTCCTGGTCCCGCTACTCCTTCATCGGTGCCCGCTCACGGGCGACCCTGACCACCAAGGACGGCCAGGCGCACTGGCTCGGCGAACCGCCCGTCGGCGTTCCGCTGGGCGGCAGCCCGGTGGACGCCATCCGCGACACCGTCGAGGCCCTCCGCACCGACCGTTTCGACGGCCTTCCGCCGTTCACCTCAGGACTGGTCGGCTTCCTCGGCTGGGAAACCGTCCGGCACTGGGAGAAGCTCACCAGCCCGCCCGAGGACGACCTGGAACTGCCGGAAATGGCGCTGAACCTCGTCACCGACATGGCGGTGCACGACAACATGGACGGCACCGTGCTGCTGATCGCCAACGCGATCAACTTCGACAACAGCACCGAACGCGTCGACGAGGCCTGGCATGACGCCGTCGCCCGGGTCAAGGCCCTGCTGGCGCAGGTCAGCACCCCCGTCCAGCAGCCCGTCTCCGTGCTGGACCCGGCCGCCCTGGACTTCGCCTCCAGCGTGCAGGAACGCTGGGACGAGACGGACTACCTTGCAGCCCTGGACCGCAGCAAGGAAGCGATCGTCGACGGCGAGGTCTTCCAGGTGGTCATCTCGCGCCGCTTCGAAATGGAATGCGGCGCCGACCCGCTGGATGTCTACCGGGTGCTCCGGAACACCAACCCCAGCCCGTACATGTACATCTTCAGCCTCGAGGACGCCAACGGCCGGCAGTACTCGATCGTCGGGTCCTCCCCGGAAGCGCTGGTAACCGTGACCGGCGAGGAAGTCATCACCCACCCCATCGCCGGTTCCCGGCCGCGCGGCAAGACCGTGGAGGCGGACAAGGCCCTGGCCGAGGAACTCCTCGCGGACGAGAAGGAACGCGCCGAACACCTGATGCTGGTGGACCTGTCCCGCAACGACCTGTCCAAGGTCTGCGTGGCCGGATCCGTCGACGTCACCCAGTTCATGGAGGTCGAGCGCTTCAGCCACATCATGCACCTGGTCTCCACCGTGGTCGGCAAACTCGCGCCCACGGCCAAGGCCTACGACGTGCTGAAGGCGACCTTCCCGGCCGGAACGCTGTCCGGCGCCCCCAAACCCCGCGCGCTGCGCCTGCTCGACGAGCTGGAGCCGCACCGCCGCGGGATCTACGGGGGAGTGGTGGGTTACCTCGACTTCGCCGGTGACATGGACATGGCGATCGCCATCCGCTCGGCCCTGCTGCGGGAAGGCCGCGCCTACGTGCAGGCCGGCGGCGGCATTGTGGCTGACTCGGTGAACGCCACCGAAGCCCTCGAAACCGTCAACAAGGCCGCCGCCCCGATGCGTGCCGTCCACACCGCCCGGTCGCTGCGCAACATCACGCCGGACTCCGTTTCCGACGCCGGGGCGCAGGCATGAGCGACACCACGGTCAGGAGCTCCAGCCCCGTCGTTCCCCGCTGGGCCCGGAAATCCACCCTCGTGCTGGCCATCGCCGCCCTGGCGCTGGCCGTCTTCGGCACCACCACGCAGACCTGGCTCACCGTCCACCTCGACCCGGCCCAGCTCGGCCAGGCCGTCGACAGCCAGGACGGCCTGCAGGTGCAGGGCAGCAAAGCCGCGACCACGGTGACGGCCCTGGCGCTGGTGGCCCTCGCCGGCGGACTCGCCGCGTCGATTGCCGGCCGGATCGGCCGCTGGATCATCACGGCGCTCATTCTGCTGGCCGCGGCCGGCATCGTCAGCGCCGCCGCGGTCGTCATTGCGGACCCGCTGGCCGCCGCCCAGGGCTCCATCGCCGCCGCCACGGGGATCACGGGCAGCAACGTGCAGGTGGACGTCACGGTGTTCCCGGCCCTCGCCGTCGTCGCCGGCAGCCTGCTGGGGCTCAGCGCCCTGCTGGTCATCCCGGCGGGCCGCTACTGGAAGTCGCGCACGAGATATGACACGGCAGCCACGGGTGCGGCCGCCGGCGGGTCCGCGGCGCCGGCCGGACCGGCAGACGAGATCGACAGCTGGGACCGCTTGTCACGCGGTGACGACCCCACCTGAGCCGACGCCACGTGCCCGGCCAGCTACGCGCACAGCCATGCGGCCGGTAACGCGGCCAACAACACTGCCAATAAATGGCAGAATGTAAGCAGTATTCACCCTGAGGAGATTTCAATGAGCAAAGCATCTGTTTCCGCCCCCAAGCCCGCTGCCGGAACCGGCTACTCCTACGACGACATCGATCACCGCGAACCGACCGGCCACGGCAACAGCCCGGCCGCCTGGACGACGGTATTTGTCATGCTCGTCGGCGCCCTCATCATGTCCATCGCCTTTGTCATCGCCAACACCACGATCTTCATCGCTGGCGGCGTTGTGATGCTGCTTGGCCTGGTCATCGGCTTCATCATGCGCAAAGCCGGATACGGCGTGGGCGGCAGCAAGCTGAAGAACTCCGGCCACTAAGGGTGACTGTTCTCGATGACATCAACGCCGGTGTCAGGGAGGATATGGAGGCCCGTCAGCGCCTCGTCACGCTCGCGGAACTGAAGGAGCGTGCCGCCGCGGCCGCGCCGGCACGCGACGCCTGGGCCGCCCTGGGCGGGGCCTCAGCGACCCGCGGGCAGCTGAAGGTTATCGCCGAAATCAAGCGCCGCAGCCCCTCCAAAGGCGATCTCGCGAGCATCGCGGACCCCGCCTCGCTCGCCGTGCAGTACGCCGAGGGCGGCGCCGCCGCGATCAGCGTCCTCACCGAACAGCGCCGCTTCAACGGCTCCCTCGCCGACTTCGACGCCGTCCGGGCCGCCGTGGACACCCCGCTGCTGCGCAAAGACTTCATGATCGATGAGTACCAGATCTGGGAGGCCCGGGCACACGGTGCCGACCTGATCCTGCTGATCGTGGCGTCCCTGTCCGACGCGCAGCTGCGCGAGTTCAGCGCCCTCAGCCGCGAACTCGGCATGAACGTGCTCGTCGAGACGCACACCGCCGAGGAAATCCGGCGGGCGGTCGCCGCGGAAGCCCGGATCATCGGCGTCAACGTCCGCAACCTCAAGACGCTCGACGTCGACCGTTCCGTTTTCGCCGAACTCGCCGGAGGCATTCCCGCCGGCGCGCTGGTCATCGCGGAATCGGGCGTGCGCGGCGTCGACGACGTCCGGCACTACGCCGCGAACGGCGCCAACGCGGTCCTCGTCGGCGAAGCCCTGGTCAGCGACGCGACCCCGCGGGAGCGGATCGCCGAATTCATGGCCGCCGGAGCCGAAGCAATCGCCGCACGTTCCTGACCCGCGCTTCCTGCCGGGCACCTCCCGGCAGGACGCCGGCAGCGCCTCCGTGCGGCACCCAGATCTAATCAACAGTGGAACAGGATGGTGAGACCGATGGTCGATGCGCCAGCAGCCGGCTCAGACGAAAGCGCCGTGGACGCGTTCCTGCAGGGTGGAGAATCCCTGCGGCACGCCCCCGGACCCTACTTCGGCTCCTACGGCGGCCGATGGATGCCCGAGTCACTCATCGCCGCCCTGGACGAGCTCGAGGACACCTTCGAGAAAGCCAAGGCGGACCCCGAGTTCACCGCGCAGATCGCCGAGCTGAACAAGAACTACTCCGGCCGGCCCTCGCTGCTGACCGAGGCCAAGCGCTTCGCCGAGCACGCCGGGGGAGTCCGGATCTTCCTCAAGCGCGAGGACCTGAACCACACCGGCTCGCACAAGATCAACAACGTGCTGGGCCAGGCACTGCTGGCCAAGCGGATGGGCAAGACCCGCGTCATCGCCGAAACCGGCGCCGGCCAGCACGGCGTCGCCAGCGCCACCGCAGCGGCCCTGATGGGCCTGGAATGCGTTGTCTACATGGGCGCCGAGGACTGCCGCCGGCAGGCCCTGAACGTGGCCCGGATGGAGCTCCTCGGAGCCACCGTCATCCCGGTGACCAACGGCTCCCAGACGCTCAAGGACGCCATCAACGAGGCGCTCCGCGACTGGGTCGCCAACGTGGACAACACCCACTACCTGCTGGGCACCGCCGCCGGGGCGCACCCGTTCCCGGCCATGGTCCGCTACTTCCACGAGGTCATCGGCGAGGAGGCCCGCGCCCAGATCCTAAAGCAGACCGGCCGCCTGCCCGACGCCGTCTGCGCCTGCATCGGCGGCGGCTCCAACGCCATCGGCATCTTCCACGGCTTCCTGGACGATCCCTCGGTCAAGATCTACGGCTTCGAGGCCGGCGGCGAGGGCGTCGAAACCGGCCGCCACGCCGCCACCATCACGCTCGGCAAACCCGGCGTGCTGCACGGCGCCCGCTCGTACCTCATGCAGGACGACGACGGCCAGACCATCGAATCGCACTCCATCTCGGCAGGGCTGGACTACCCCGGCGTCGGCCCGGAGCACTCCTACCTCGCGGACATCGGGCGGGTCAGCTACGAGCCGATCACCGACAGCGAGGCCATGGACGCGTTCCGGCTGCTCTGCCGCACCGAGGGCATCATCCCGGCCATCGAATCGGCACACGCCCTGGCCGGTGCCATGAAGGTCGGCCAGCGGCTGGCCGCCGAAGGCGACGATGCAGTCGGTGCCGCAGGCAAGACATCAGAGAAGATCGTGCTCGTGAACCTCTCCGGCCGCGGCGACAAGGACGTGGCCACCGCCGCGGAATGGTTCGACCTGCTGGACAAGGATTCACCCGAACACGAGATCGCCAAAGAGGGGGAGCAGCTGTGAGCACCGTCCAGGACCCGGGCACTGCCCGGACCGCCAGCAAGTCGGCCGCGGCCATCGACCGCGCCAAAGCGCAGGGCCGCGCGGCCCTGATCGGCTACCTGCCCGCCGGCTACCCGAGCGTCGAGGCGACCATCGCGGCCGGCATCGCCCTCGCGGAAAACGGCGCGGACCTGATCGAAATCGGCATCCCGTACTCCGACCCGGTCATGGACGGCCTGGTCATCCAGGCCGCGACCACCGAGGCCCTCGCGAAGGGCTTCCACGTCAAGCAGGTCTTCGACGTCGTCCGCGGCATCACCAGCAAGACCGACGCCGCCGTGCTGGTCATGACCTACTGGAATCCCGTGGTCCGGATGGGTGTTGACGAATTTTCCCGCCAGCTGGCAGAAGCCGGGGGAGCCGGGCTCATCACCCCGGACCTGATCCCGGACGAGGCGTCGGAATGGATGGCAGCCTCGGACCAGTACGGCCTGGACCGGGTGTTCCTGGTGGCGCCGTCGTCCTCCCCGGAGCGGATGAAACGCACCGTGGAGGCAAGCCGCGGCTTCGTCTACGCTGTGTCGATCATGGGTGTCACCGGTGCCCGCGCCTCGGTCAGCTCCGCGGCCAGGGACGTGGTGGCCGCCGCGCACGCCGCGGGCGCCGAACGCGTCTGCGTCGGGCTGGGCGTGTCCAACGCTGACCAGGTCCGGGAGATCGCCGCCTACGCGGACGGCGTGATTGTGGGCACCGCGCTGGTCGTCGCCATCGGCGACGGCGGCGTGGACGCGGTAGCGGCCTTGACGAAAGACCTCAGCACCGGCCTTACCAGGGAAGAAGCCTAAGCAAATGCAGTCAGTCCTCCACGCGGCGGCGATGATCCCCGCGAGTATTCCGAGCCCGGACTGGTCCGGTTTCGACATCCCGCTGCCGTGGGGGTCACTGCGGATCCATGCCTACGCCCTGTGCATCCTGCTTGGCATCATCGCCGGCCTCTGGCTCACCTCCGTGCGTTGGGCCAAGCGCGGCGCTCCCGAGGGCAGCGTGTGGGACATCGCCATCTGGGCCATCCCGTTCGGCATCATCGGCGGCCGGCTCTACCACGTGGTGTCCTCCCCGGACGCGTACTTCGGCCCCGGCTTCGACGGCACCGGTGACCTGTCCCTGATCCCGCAGCTCCAGCGCGGCGGGCTGGGTATCTGGGGCGCCGTACTGCTGGGCGTCGTGGGTGCGTGGATCGGCTGCCGCAAGGCGGGCGTCAAGCTCAGCGCCTTCCTCGATGCCGCGGCTCCCGGGCTGCTGCTGGCCCAGGCGATCGGCCGCTGGGGCAACTACTTCAACCAGGAGCTCTTCGGCGGGCCCACCACCCTGCCGTGGGGCCTGCAGATCGACGCCGAAAACCCGAACTTCCCTCCGGGCATGGCCGCGGACACGCTCTTCCACCCGACTTTCCTCTACGAATCCCTCTGGAACCTGGCCGGCGTCGGCATTCTGCTGCTGCTGGACCGCAAGTTCCGATTCCGCCGCGGCCGCCTGTTCTGCCTGTACGCGGTCTACTACACGCTGGGCCGGGTCTGGATCGAAGCGATGCGGATCGACGACGCCGAGCTGGTCGGCCTCTTCGGCATCACCACCCGGCTGAACGTGTGGACCAGCATCTTCGTCCTGCTGGGCGCACTTGCTGCGTTCATCCTCCTGGGCCTGCGCAAGAGCACGGAACCCGACACGGTCTACCTGCCCGGACACGAACCGTCCGGTACGGACACGGACAGCGGTACCGACACGGACACCGACACTGACAGTGTCGCCGACCCTGTCACTGACGCCGGTACCGACGCCGGCACGGCACGCTCCGACGCCCGCGATGACGCGGGCGACAAGGTGCCGGCCACCGTGCCGGCGGACGCTGTTCCTGCCTACAGCAATGCCCGGCATGCGGATTCTGCTGTCTCAGATAGTGAATCCCGTGATAATCTCCCTGATAACCAAAGCGGTCCAGGCCACGCTTCCGCCCCAGCTGAAGCGTCAAAGGAATCCACCGGCGGCACCAAGCCCGCCACCGGAGTACCGGCGGCCGGAACCCCCGGCCACCAGGTCACCGGAACCGCGCCGGAAGCTGAGGGCACCAAGTAGCTCAGCCCCGGCAAACCGGGCCGCGGAGTCACCCCTCGCAGAGCCCGTTCCCACAGCGTCGTGGCAGCAGGGAAAGCGGCGGACTGCAGACAGCTGCGGTTCGCGCAAACCCGGGACGGCGTTCGCGTAACTGTTAGTGCAGGAAGCGGCGCTGACCTACAATTCGAATAAGAAAAAACTCTGTTGTGCCCATCACACCGGCGCACCGATGCGGGCCAATGTTGTCCCTCCCATACGCACGATCAGGAGGAAGGACGTCTTCCATGACCCAAACCCTGCACAGCCCCAGTTGGTCCGAGCCTCAGCAGCCCGCCATGTCACCTTTCAAGCGCTTCGCCGCGCTTCCCGAGGCGGCCGGGCTCTACAACCCCGAGCAGGAGAAGGACGCCTGCGGCCTCGCCATCATCGCCACGCTGCGGGGGGAACCGGGTTACGACATCGTTGACGCCGCCCTGACGGCCCTGCGCAACCTCGAGCACCGCGGTGCCGTGGGCGCGGACGAAGGCACCGGCGACGGCGCCGGACTGCTGATGCAGATCCCGGACGAATTCTTCCGCGCCGTGACCGACTTCGAACTTCCTGCCCCCGGCCAGTTTGTCGCCGGCACCGCGTTCCTCCCCGCGGAGCAGCGCGAATCCGACGCGGCGAAGGCCGGCATCGAGGGCCTCGCCGCCGACGAGGGCCTGAAAGTCCTCGGCTGGCGCGAAGTGCCGATCGTCGCCGACCTGGTCGGGGCGATGGCCCGGGCCTGCATGCCCTACTTCTCCCAGCCGTTCTTTGCCTCCAGCACCGGGGAAGTGCTGGAGCGCAACGAACTCGACTCGCGCGCCTGGCGCATCCGGAAGCGGGCGCAGAACAAGTTCGGCGTGTACTTCCCGTCGCTGTCCTCCCGGACCATTGTCTACAAGGGCATGCTGACCACGGCCCAGCTCGAGCCGTTCTACCCGGACCTCTCGGACAAGCGCTTCAAGACCAAGCTTGCGATCGTCCACTCACGCTTCTCCACCAACACCTTCCCGTCCTGGCCGCTGGCCCAGCCTTTCCGGACCATCGCCCACAACGGCGAAATCAACACGGTCAAGGGAAACCGGAACTGGATGCGCGCCCGCCAGTCGCAGCTGGCCAACCCGCTGCTGGGGGAATCGCCCGAGGAGCTGTACCCGATCTGCACTCCGGGCGCTTCCGACTCGGCGTCCTTCGACGAGGTCGCGGAATTGCTCTGGCTCTCCGGTCGGCCGATCACGCACTCGATCATGATGATGATCCCCGAGGCCTGGGAAAACCACGCCACGATGGATCCGGCCCGCCGCGCCTTCTACGAGTACCACTCGCTGCTGATGGAACCGTGGGACGGCCCCGCCGCCGTGTCCTTCACCGACGGCAACCTCGTCGGCGCCACCCTGGACCGTAACGGCCTGCGTCCGGGCCGGTTCTGGATCACCGAGGACGGCCTGATTATCTTCGCCTCCGAGGTCGGCGTGATCGACGTCGAACCCTCCAAGGTGGTCAAGAAGGGCCGCGTCTCACCGGGCAAGATGTTCCTCGTGGACACCGACGCCGGCCGGATCATCAGCGACGCCGAGGTCAAGGCCGAGGTCGCGGCAGCCAACCCCTGGGCCGACTGGGTCAAGGAAAACCTGATCGACCTCAAGGACCTGCCCGAACGCGAGCACGTGGTGCACACCGCGGCGTCGGTCAACATCCGCCAGCGCACCTTCGGCTACACCACCGAGGAACTGAAGATCCTGCTCGGCCCGATGGCCCGCACCGGCGCCGAGCCGCTCGGCGCCATGGGCTCGGACACCCCCGTCGCCGTGCTCTCGAAGCGGCCCCGGCTGCTGTTCGACTACTTCGTGCAGTCCTTCGCGCAGGTCACCAACCCGCCGCTGGACGCCATCCGCGAGGAACTCGTCACCTCGCTGACCTGCGCCATCGGTCCCAACGGCAACCTGCTGGACACCAAGCAGGTCCGCCAGCCGCAGGTTTCGCTGCCGTTCCCCGTGATCAACAACGACCAGCTCGCCAAGATCGCGAACATCGAGAACGCCGACGGCGACAAGGTCGCCATGAAGGTCCGCGGCCTCTACCGCCCCGAAGGCGGCGAGAACGCGCTCCGCGCCCGGCTGACCGAAATCTGCGAGCAGGTCTCCGGCGCCATCAACCGCGGCGTCCAGTACGTGGTCCTCTCGGACCGTGACTCGAACGCCCAGTGGGCGCCGATCCCGTCCCTGCTGCTGGTCAGCGCCGTGCACCACCACCTGCTGCGCAGCGCCAACCGCACCAAGACTGCCCTGGTGGTCGAGGCCGGCGACGTCCGCGAAACCCACCACGTGGCCGTGCTGATCGGCTACGGTGCTTCGGCCGTGAACCCGTACCTGGCCATGGAATCCGTGGAGCAGCTCATTTCCACCGGCGACGTCCTGGGGGTCACCCCGCAGGACGGCGTCTACAACCTGATCAAGGGCCTCGGCAAGGGCGTCCTGAAGATCATGTCCAAGATGGGCATCTCCACCGTGGCCTCCTACACCGGAGCCCAGACGTTCGAGGCCCTGGGCCTCGGCCAGGACCTGGTGGATGAGTACTTCTCCGGCACGCACTCCCAGCTCGGCGGCGTCGGCCTGGACGTTATCGCGGCCGAGGTCGCGGCACGCCACCGGATGGCGTACCCCGAGAACGGCATCGAGCAGCCCCACCAGGCCCTGATGGGCGGCGGCGAGTACCAGTGGCGCCGCGACGGCGAGCCGCACCTGTTCAACCCGGAGACCGTGTTCCGGCTGCAGCACGCCACGCGTGAGCGCCGCTACGACATCTTCAAGTCCTACACCCGCGGGGTGGACGACCAGTCCGAGAACCTGATGACCCTGCGCGGGCTGCTGAAGTTCAAGGCCGGGCTGCGCCCCGCAGTCCCGCTGGAGGAAGTCGAGTCCGTCTCCAGCATCGTCAAGCGGTTCTCCACCGGCGCAATGAGCTACGGCTCCATCTCGCAGGAGGCCCACGAAACCCTCGCGATCGCCATGAACCGGCTGGGCGGCAAGTCCAACACCGGTGAAGGCGGCGAGGACGTGGACCGGCTGCTCGATCCGACGCGCCGCTCGGCGGTCAAGCAGATCGCCTCCGGCCGTTTCGGCGTGACGAGCCTGTACCTGACCAACGCCGATGACATCCAGATCAAGATGGCGCAGGGTGCCAAGCCCGGCGAAGGCGGCCAGCTGATGGCGCAGAAGGTCTACCCCTGGGTGGCCCGGACACGGCACTCGACGCCCGGCGTCGGGCTCATCTCCCCGCCCCCGCACCACGACATCTACTCGATCGAGGACCTCGCCCAGCTGATCTACGACGCGAAGCGGGCCAACCCCTCGGCGCGGGTGCACGTCAAGCTGGTCTCCGAGGTCGGGATCGGCACGGTGGCCGCCGGCGTCACGAAGGCCAAGGCCGACGTCGTCCTGGTGTCCGGGCACGACGGCGGCACCGGCGCCTCGCCGCTGAACTCGCTCAAGCATGCCGGTGTGCCGTGGGAGCTGGGTCTCGCCGAGACGCAGCAGACGCTCATGCTCAACGGCCTGCGCGACCGCGTGGTGGTGCAGGTGGACGGCCAGCTCAAGACCGGCCGCGACGTGGTGATTGCCGCGCTGCTCGGCGGCGAGGAGTTCGGTTTCGCCACCGCCCCGCTGGTGGTCTCCGGCTGCATCATGATGCGCGTCTGCCACCTCGACACCTGCCCGGTGGGCGTCGCGACGCAGAACCCGGAACTGCGCTCCCGTTTCAACGGCAAGCCGGAGTTCGTGGTCAACTTCTTCGAGTTCCTCGCCGAGGAAGTCCGCGAGATCCTGGCCGAACTGGGCTTCCGGAGCATCGAGGAAGCGATCGGTCACGCCGAAATGCTCGACACCCGTGAGGCGATCAACCACTGGAAGGCCGAAGGGCTGGACCTGGACCCGATCCTGCACGGGCTCGAGTTCGACGACGACGCCCCGCTGCGCAACCTCACCGGCCAGAACCACGAGCTGGACAAGCACTTTGACCAGCGCCTGATGGTGATGGCCGCGGAAGCCCTGAGCGACCGCACCCCGGTCAAGATCGCGGTGAACGTCATCAACACGGACCGCTCCGTCGGCACGATGCTGGGCCATGTGGTCACCAAGACCTTCAGCACGGACGTGCTGGCGACGGACACCATCGACATCACCCTGACCGGCACCGCCGGCCAGTCGCTCGGCGCGTTCCTGCCGGCCGGCATCACGCTGCGGATGTTCGGTGACTCCAACGACTACGTCGGCAAGGGCCTTTCCGGCGGGCGCATCATCGTCCGGCCGGACCGCACCAACGTGTTCCCGGCCGAGCGCAATGTGATCGCCGGCAACGTGATCGGCTACGGCGCCACCAGCGGCGAGATGTTCCTGCGCGGCCAGGTCGGCGAACGCTTTATGGTCCGCAACTCCGGCGCCACCGCGGTGGTCGAGGGAATCGGCGACCACGGCTGCGAGTACATGACCGGCGGCCAGACGCTCATCATCGGCCGCACCGGCCGCAACTTCGGTGCCGGCATGTCCGGGGGCACGGCCTACGTGCTGGACCTGCAGACCGAACGCGTCAACAAGCAGGCCCTCGAAGCCGGCGAACTGCAGCTGTGCGAACTGGACGCCGAGGACCGAGAGATTGTCCATGGGCTGCTCCTGAAGCACTCCGAGGAGACCGAATCGCTGCTCGCGGCGCGGCTGCTGGAGAACTTCGATGACACCGCAGCCCGCATAACCAAGGTGCTGCCGCGCGACTACGCGGCCGTCCTGCAAACCCGTCTCGACGCCATCGAAGAGGGCCTTGACCCCGACGGCGAAGAAGTTTGGTCTCGAATCCTGGAGGTGACCGGTGGCTGATCCACGCGGATTTCTGAAAGTACGTCAGCGCGAAACCCAGCCCCGCCGTCCCGTTCCGGTCCGCATCATGGACTGGAAGGAAGTCTATGAGGCCCAGGAAAAAGGTGTCCTGAAGGCGCAGGCCGGCCGCTGCATGGACTGCGGCGTGCCGTTCTGCCACCAGGGCTGCCCGCTGGGCAACCTGATTCCGGAATGGAACGACCTCATCTGGCGGGACAAGGGCGAGGAAGCGATGGAGCGGCTGCACGCCACCAACAACTTCCCCGAGTTCACCGGCCGGCTCTGCCCGGCCCCCTGCGAGGCGTCCTGCGTGCTGGGCATCAACCAGCCCGCCGTGACGATCAAGCAGGTCGAGGTTTCGATCGTGGACCAGGCGTTCGAGAACGGCTGGGTTAACCCGCTGCCGCCGGCCCGCCTCAGCGGCAAGACGGTCGCCGTCGTCGGCTCCGGCCCCGCCGGGCTCGCCGTCGCGCAGCAGCTGACCCGGGTGGGCCACACCGTCGCCGTCTACGAGCGCGACGACAAGATCGGCGGTCTCCTGCGGTACGGGATCCCCGATTTCAAGATGGAAAAAGAGCACGTGGACCGCCGCCTGGAGCAGATGAAGGCCGAAGGCACCCGCTTCCGGACCGGTGTCGCCGTCGGCACGGACGTGACCTGGGAGCAGCTGCGCCGCCGTTACGACGCCGTCGTCGTCGCCACCGGCGCCACCGTCCCGCGTGACCTGCCGATCCCGGGCCGCGAGCTCGAGGGTGTGCACTTCGCGATGGACTACCTCGTCCCGGCCAACCGTGTGGTGGCGGGGGAGACGGTCGAGAACCAGATCAACGCTGCCGGCAAGCACGTTGTCATCCTTGGCGGCGGCGACACCGGCGCGGACTGCCTCGGCACCGCGCACCGGCACCAGGCCGCGTCCGTCACCACCCTGGCGATCGGCAAGCAGCCGCCGGCCGAGCGCGCCGGCCACCAGCCGTGGCCGACGTTCCCCACCCTGTTCGAAGTTGCCAGCGCCCACGAGGAAGGCGGCGAACGCACCTACCTCGCCTCGACCGTGGAGTTCGTCGGCGAGAACGGCAGACTGACCGGCGTGAAGGTGGCCGAGACCGAATTCGTCGACGGCAAGCGCCTCCCGAAGGCCGGCACCGAGCGGATCATCCCGGCGGACCTGGTCTTCCTGTCCCTGGGCTTCACCGGTCCGGAACCGGCCGGGATCACCGAACAGGTCAGCGCCGAGTTCGACGGCCGCGGCAACGTGGCCCGCGACGGCTACTACATGACCAACACGGAAGGCATCTTCGTCGCCGGAGACGCCGGCCGCGGACAGTCCCTCATCGTCTGGGCCATTGCCGAGGGGCGCGCCTGCGCCGCCGCGGTGGACAAGTTCCTGATGGGCAGCACCATCCTTCCGGCCCCCGTGGCGCCGACCGACCGGGCCATGGCCGTCCTGTAGGCCGAAGCCGCTTCCCGGTGGCCGGCGACGGTCACATTCTGCCAACAACTTCATCCATACAATCGACTACTAGGGTAGGTATATGAGACGCGCTAAAATAGTGGCCACCTTCGGACCGGCAATCGCGAGCTTTGAGAACACTCTCGCCGTGCTGGAAGCCGGCGTCGACGTGGCCCGCATGAACATGAGCCATGGCGACTACGCCGTCCACGACAGCACGTACGAGAACGTCCGCAAGGCTGCCGGGCAGCTCGGCAAGCCGGTCGCCATCATGGCTGACCTGCAGGGGCCGAAGATCCGCCTGGGCCGGTTCGTGGACGGGCCGCACCTGCTGGCCGTCGGCGACACCTTCACCATCACCACGGAGGACGTTCCGGGCACCAAGGACATCTGCTCCACGACGCTCAAGAGCCTCACCGAGGACGTCAAGCCCGGCGACGCCCTGCTGATCGACGACGGCAAGGTCGCCCTCCGCGCGATCGACGTCGACGAGGTCAAGGTGGTCGCCCAGGTGATCGTCGGCGGCTACGTGTCGAACAACAAGGGCATCAACCTGCCCGGCGTGGCCGTCAACGTGCCGGCGCTGAGCGTAAAGGATGAGGACGATCTCCGCTGGGCCATGCGCCGCGGCGTGGACATGGTGGCCCTCTCGTTCGTCCGCGACGCCTCGGACATCAAGCGCGTCCACGAGATCATGGACGAAGAAGGCCGCCGCGTGCCGGTCATCGCCAAGATCGAGAAGCCGCAGGCCGTCGAGCAGCTCCCCGAGATCATCGACGCCTTCGACGCCATCATGGTGGCCCGTGGCGACCTCGGCGTGGAACTTCCGCTCGAGGAAGTGCCGATCGTGCAGAAGCGCGCCGTTGAACTGGCCCGCCGGTGGGCCAAGCCGGTCATCGTGGCAACCCAGGTGCTCGAGTCCATGATCGACAACCCGCGCCCGACCCGCGCCGAGGCCTCCGACTGCGCCAACGCCGTACTCGACGGCGCCGATGCGGTCATGCTCTCGGGCGAGACCAGCGTGGGCAAGTTCCCGATCGAGACCGTCAAGACCATGGCCCGGATCATCGAATCCACCGAGGTCCACGGCCTGGAGCGCGTCCCCCCGCTGGGCACCAAGCCCAAGACCCGCGGTGGCGCCATCACCCGTGCCGCCGTCGAGATCGCCGACCAGCTGGATGCGAGGTACATCTGTGCGTTCACCCAGTCCGGTGACTCCGCCCGGCGTTTGTCGCGGTTGCGTCCGATCCGCCCGGTCTTCGCCTTCACCCCGGTGGAGCATGTCTGGAACCAGCTGGCGCTGACCTGGGGCATCCAGCCGGTGCTGGTCCCGATGGTGGGCCACACCGATGAGATGACTGCCCAGGTGGACCGAAGCCTGCTGAACATGAACGTCGTCGAGGACGGCGACATGGTGGTCATCGCCGCCGGGTCGCCTCCCGGAAAGGCCGGTTCCACGAATATGCTCAAGGTCCACAAGGTTGGCGACCTGGCCGACGCCGGCAGCACCGGCGACGCCGAGGTAGCCAAGGACAAGCTCGGCCCCTGGCCGGAACGGAAGAAGCGGAACTCCAAGATCTAGTTCCGCGCTTGACATAAAAGGGAGGGTCCCCGCCGCTGGCGGGGACCCTCCCTTTTGTCTATCGTTGCCTGGCTCTTGTGGTGCCTGCGGCTAGTTGACCTGGTTGATGATGGTCTCGGCTACCTCGCGCATGCTGAGGCGGCGGTCCATGGACGTCTTCTGGATCCAGCGGAAGGCCTCCGGCTCCGTCAGGCCCATCTTGGTGGTCAGGAGGCTCTTGGCGCGCTCCACGAGCTTGCGGGTGGCAAACTGCTCCTGCAGGTCGGTCACTTCACTTTCGAGCGCCTTGATCTCCTCATGGCGGGAGAGTGCGATCTCCAGGGCGGGGATGAGGTCCGCCGGGGTGAAGGGCTTGACCACGTAGGCCATGGCGCCGGCGTCGCGGGCGCGTTCAACGAGTTCCTTCTGGCTGAACGCGGTCAGCAGGACCACGGGCGCGATCCGGGCCTTGACGATCTTCTCGGCAGCGGTGATGCCGTCCATGACGGGCATCTTGACGTCCATCAGGACGAGGTCCGGCTTCAGTTCTTCGGCGAGCTGCACGGCCTTCTCACCGTTGTCTGCTTCGCCGACGACGTCGTAGCCTTCGCCCCGCAGGATCTCGATGATGTCGAGCCGGATAAGGGTCTCATCCTCGGCCACGACCACGCGGCGCGCCGGCTTGGACGTGGGGTTTGACTCCGTCTGTTCTGACACGGGAACTCCTTGGAAAGGTACGGCGGGAACTAGACCATCTTAGGTTGTCACCGCTGGTGTACTGGGACCTGGTTGGGTTCAATGCGGCGTCACTGGCGCGATTCTGGAATTCAGCCTATCTGCATGTAGAGTAATTTCGCGCACTGGAAGCGATCGCGTTGCTCACAGCACTGTGGCTGTGCGATTATGACACCGGTGTTCCGCGCCCGAGTGGCGGAATGGCAGACGCGCCGCACTCAAAATGCGGTATCGAAAGGTGTGTGGGTTCGAGTCCCACCTCGGGCACGTGTTTTCCCTGTTCAGGGGCTTGTGGGCCTCTGAGTGTTCACAAACTGTTCACTTATGGGCCCCTATGGGGCCTTTTTTGTTGGCGGCCGTTGCTGTGGCCGGCGGCTCCTTCTCGAGGTTTCTGGTAGCGGTGGCGCTGCTTACTCGTTCATGGCCCGGGGTGCCGCTAACTGCATGACTGGACGCTAGCTGGGGGAGCGGTGCGGCATTTGCTGGTTTGCATTTCTTGATGTCATGACTGTTCATGGCGCCGCTGCCAGGTAAGTGCATGACTTGGTGCGTCTTGTTGACGGGTTCTGCCCGGCGTTGGGTTGCGGAACCGGACCGCTCTGTTCCGGTTGATTCTGGCAATCTGCAGGCTCCCATGTCGTTGCCAGTGGCGAGGACGCCGCCGGGGCGTCGGCGCTTAGGGTACGTTTCGGCTGCTACAACCTATCCATGGGATGGCGCGACAAGAGGAAATCTAAGCTAGTGGGTCCGTCGTCCTTCAGGTTCCGTTGAGGCTTCCTGCCGTTTGGTCCAGCCAAGGATGGTTAGCCTCGTCACCCAAAAGATGGTCAGTACAGTGCCTGCGATCACGAAGAAGATGTTGACCCGTGTCCAGCCTTCCTCTTCCAGGCGCAGCAGGACTGGAAGGATGAGGCATACGCCGACGCCCAGTCCGCACCAAGCCTGGAACCAACTCCCGAACCGCGCGGAGGACGTTGTGCTCATGCCTACATCCTTGCAACGACGTTAGAGATCAGGGTGTCTGGGCTCTTTTCCTCTGTCCGCCAGTATTGGTCGCGTTGACGGAGAACCAAGCGCCACAGCAGAACGACAAAAACTACCGTAAGCGCCACTTGGAGGCCGAGTATTAGCAGGCTCCATGGTTCAACAACCGGCAAGAAGAGGTTCATCAATGAAACGATGAGCATGCTGAACATCGCCACCAGCATGATGCGCTGTTGCTTCCGGTTCGACTCCGTTGCGCCTTGACTCATGCCCTGAGCCTATGGGTACCAACAGGTCCTGTCACGAGGAGCTAAGACTTCTCAGCTCCCCTGAAACCAAGCCGGATCCAGAGAGCTCGTTGAGTCGAAGTAGTTACCTCGTCCGCGGCTGGACTATTAGCCCGGGAGGGTTCCTGCCCTGCGCCCACTTCGTATGCAAGGATGACTTCCACCCGTTTTCGTCCGAGATCCTTGGCGACGCCAGGGTCAGGCTAACGAGGATGGTACTGCTGATCAGCATTCGAATGGGGGATGGATGTGGACGATGACAGCGTAAGCGGCTGGGTGCGGTTACTCCGCCGGGCACCGAGGTGGGCTCTGGTTGTGGGGATCGCCGTCGTGTTCACAGTCTTCATGCTTGGGATGAAACTCCTCCAGGGTGAAGAGGTGGAGCCGAGCGAGGTTGCGGTCACCGGCGTATTGGGCCTGACCGGTGGGCGGCTTGGCTCTGTGGCTGACCCGCTGGCAGCGTGCCAGGGAGAGGAAGAAGCCTGTCGGCTGGCCTACTGCAACCAGACTCAGGGAAGCAGTATCTACAGGCCGGCTCCCGGAAGGTGCGGCCGCGGAGCAGTGGATTCCCGAGTTGACCAAGATTGCCGCCCAGGAGCGCTACATGTTCTGGATCGGGCCCCTTCTGTTTGGTGCATTCGCGGCGATGGGTGTCTTCCTGACGCTCGAGAATACGGATCATCCCTGGTTCTGGGTGCTGGCCACCATCGCGTTTGCCGGTATCGCGGTCTGGTATCCGATATGGATCTCGCGGCGCAGGACACGAATCGAAGGACTTATCGCCCAGTTTCCAGACGGAGGAAGTCTTATGCCCAACGACTCTATGCCCAAAACAGACTGATCCCGGGCAGGCGCCCGTGAAAAAAAGTCGACTATTGAAGCGGTCCTGCGGTTTTCGCTTCATAGATGTCATGACGTGGCTTCTTGGCGCAGGACTAGGCTGGCCCCATGACGCCTGGTGCCGGACTGGGCCGGATTGCGGAGGTTTTCGGGGGAGCGGCGGAAATTCAAGGGCTGGAACGCGGTTCGAGTCCCACCTCGGGCACGTGTTTCCGCAGGTCAGACGATTTTTGGATTCGGACTGTTGACAATGCTTGATAGTTCCGACTTCGCAATGGTTGAGCGGTCGCGCCCTCCCGGGCAGAAGGCCTGGGAACTGTTGTTGGGCACCCCTCCGTAGGGGTCCTGGGACTAGGACTACGAGCCCCCTTGATTCGTTTGCCGCTCCTCCCACGTTTCAGGAAGCGGTTCAAGCACCCTGTCTGTACGTCGCACGACAAGTTGCCCTGAACTCCAGTATCCGAGCGTGCCGATTCCGATTCTGAGAGCGTCGGGGCCATAGGTAGCGACTGCCTGCCTGATCGCGTAGCGGTCTCCCAAGGCAATATCGCTCAATTTCAGGACTGTCTCCGGGATTCCGCCAACGACCTTCTGAGTCCAGTAGTTCACCGGGCGGCCCATGACAGGCTCCGACGTGACGGCATGAGAAACCCAGTTCGCTGCGAAGACAATTTCCACTAAGTCGTTTCGCGTTTCGGAGTCTTCGGGGTGCAGATTGTGGATCTCGGCAACGGTGAGCACATATAGGGCCGAGCGTTGCTTGAAAGCGCTTGAATCGGCGGCGGTCTGAACCGGTGTTCTTTGCGCTATAGCCACTTGGCCAGCCTTCGCGCCAATTCTTCTGGCATCCCTTAAATAGTGCTTGTTGACATGCGCGAGGAGCTCCTCAGGGGACATTTTGGAGTGAGCCCGCCGTAAGCGCGCAACTTCACGTACCGCTAATCGTTGCTGGGTCCTCACCGACGTGTCGATAGTTGTCTTGTCAACGGCTCGGCGACCGCGCTGTTCGTCAATTGCCATGCTCAGATTCCGAGTTCGTCGTTCGGCGATGGGGGTGCAAAGCGGATGAGCCTGTCTTGCTGGCTGAGCTCGAGGATAATGGAGTCCCGTACTTCGTCGACGATGGAGCCGGGTATGTCATTATCCACAGCGATCAGCTGCAGGTGGTCTTCGTACTCATTTCCGACCTCAATCAGTAGTCGGTACATGTCGCCTATCCGATCGCGATCATACCCTTCGCGTCCAGCATTGGCGGAAATGCCGTCCAGGACGAGCAACCCAGGTATCGGCAGACCCCTGTCGATGGCGACAGTATGATGGGCCAGGGCATGAGCGACATTTACAAGCGTCTTTAGCCCCTGACTTGATAGTTCGTCGAATGACCTTCCGCTGACCTCCGGTAGGAAGGTCGTTCGGTTGATTCGTACGGTTAGGAGGTCTGCCAACTGTGGAATGCGAAGTCTTTGCAGATACTCAAGAATCCGTTTCTCCAGAGCTTCGAGATTTTGGTCAGCATCGTATCGATTGGTCTCGCGGCCCTCAATAGCATGGCTGAGCTCCTCCCGCTCTTCTTCAAGTTCTCTCCGAATTTGGTCTTGATCATAATGACGCGCCAAGAGCTGTGCATATTCACGGAATTTTTCGATGTCAGCGCTTATTGTTGCTATGTCCCTCGCTTGCGAGCGGATAACCGCGGCCCTGTCCGAAACGAAGGAAGCTGTCCGCTGGTCCAACTCAGCGGCCAAGCGGTGCAGAATGATCTTGTTGGTTTCGACGTCCGACTTCGTTTTGTCGAGCGCCGATTGCCGCCATTCCATGACTCGATCAGTCTCGGAAATCTGGCTAATAATGCGGTCCTGCTCGGAGAGTAGCGCCTCGCGTGACGTCGTCGAGTTCTCGGGCAACAGGCACAAGTAGCAATGGCCGCTCTCTACCCTGTTCGGTTCAATGCCGTTGCCGCAACGGGGGCAGACGACGAAGTCGAAGTCCACGAGCCATTCGTCAGCAACGATTGCTCTAGTCAAACGAGCCGATTGGCTGATTAGCTGCCGTTTTAGTTCCTGGAGATCGGTCAGCTGTGTGGTGAGATGTGCCTCGTTAGCTTGTAGCGTGTCTTGAATATTCCTGTGCTCGAGCACTGAAGTGCGAAGATCGCCAACTTCGGCAGCGTCTACACTTTCCGAAGCAACCGTTCGCTGTTGTTGCTCAATGGACTTCAGCGCTTGTTGACGCTGCGTGATGGCTGTTTGAATCTCTGCTTCGTCAGAAAATGGCGTGCCTTCCAGGAAACGGCGGATGACTTCTGCTTCCCTGTCTAGACTGTCCAGCCTGAGTTCCACGCCTCGTCGCCTGGCTATTAGGGCCGCCAGTTCAACGTCGTAGTAGCCATAGGCAAGTTCGAAGATCCACCGACGCTTCTGGTTCTTGAATCGGTCCTTGTGACCGAATACATCTGAGTCCAATTCATCACCGGTAACGATGCAGTAGCCCAGCCAGTCAGTCATGCTCACCGCTGACAACCTCGACATCGGATCGGTTCGAGCTTCTGGGACACTAACTGCGGGCAGGGCCAGTTGGTCAAGTAAGAAGCGGCTATACGAGGATTCTGGTCCTGTTGCAGGCAGGCGAACCGCCTCATTGTCCGATGTGATTGCATTGTCGTCGTTCTTAACACGAGCGACTTCCACGGGCGCCGTCCGCGTCGTCACCAGTGGACGGTACACGTGCCAGTTGTTCATACGGAGCTGCAACGTCCCTCGCAAGGCGCGGACGTGCCCGACTTCGGGAGGCAAATTGTCAGGCACAGTGCCCAAGAGTGAGCGCAACAGCCGTACGAAGGTCGTCTTGCCCGTTGTGATGTCTCCGCGAACGAAGTTGAGCGAGGGAAAGAGCCGAACAGTCCGTCCGCCTCCGAGGAGCTCCACCTCGACGACGCGCAAACGATGGTCCTGCAGGGTACTGCCTGTTGTCGTCAATTCATGATTACTGTCTTCTGGGGACGTACTCACAGTATGTCCTCCTTCCATGTTGCATCAGCAACTTCAGGCAATTCATAAAGAAGGCCCTTTAGAGTAGTGCCAGACAAGTCAAGGTGCCTGCGAAGAATCTTGACCCGCGCCTGAAGCTCACCGAATGACTCGTCGTCCGCAAGGTTGACTGAAACGGTTTCTCCTCTTGACGTCGTACGGTAGCCGAAACCGCTGCTACCGTAGAGCGGGAGCGCTTGGATTAGACCCCGTCCAATTAGAGCTCCCAGAATGGCATAGTAGGCAGGATCCCAAGGACCATACCTATAGCGCATCATGCGGCTGTCAATTGGCGCTGTATCCTTGATTTCCAAAATTTCAGTGCGCGCCCTTAGGCCAACCTGCCTACGTTCCAGGACTCGTTCGAGGTGACGCGGGTAGCGCAGAAGGAAGTCCAGCTTGGCCAGTTTTACTCGGCCTTCCAAAGTCCGAGGACCAGTCGTCTTCCGGCTGAAACCGTCGATAAGGAGAAGCAGCCGGGCTTCCGCTTCAGGACTAGATCGATATTGCTGCCACTTCGATGATCCGCCACTTGGCGAGTGTCCGACGATAGCCCCTAGATTCTCCGTCATCAGGACTGCCACCAAAACTTGCAGGTATCAGAAACATGGCATAGGAACCCGAAGACAAGGTTGCTGTCGGCTTGAAACAATTTGTCGCTATCGAGGTGAGCCAGTTGCATCGGTTGGCTTAGCAGCTCTGCGACGACGTATTCACCAGGCTGTGATGCGATCGCCGGATTGCCCCCAGCCATCAGTCTCGCGCGAGTGGCCGCCGCATCTGCTGTTTGAAGTACTCGGCGTTCGAGACTTTCAAGAGTCGAGATCGCATCCGGCCGACTTCCTAGAACCTCTTGGCGCCCTATTTCAGCCTCTGCGCGGAGTCCTTGGGCCAAATCGAGAGTTTGTTTAGTGACGCCGGCCGCTCGCATCTTGAGTTCCAATGCACTTGTCACTTCACCATTTTTGATTCTTGCGAGCAGATCCTCCCGGGTTGCGCCCTGAAGTGGCGGGACGCGCGATAGCAGAGACGTTCGAGTCAGTGTCTGAGTGGCGAGCGACTCTATCCCCGTCATCTCCTGACTGCTGAAAGCCCTGGTGGTCTCAGGTGAACCATGGAGTTGCTCGGCAAGACGGGCGACAACCGTCGCCGTGCGGTGCTCGTTTGCCTGCGCCTGCTGTGCTGCTTCAAGGAGGCCGCCAAAAATGCTCTCGCGCTCCGGAGTCGACAGGGCTGGCCAAAGAGCTCCTATGTATTGAAGTATCACGGCGTCGATGTGGAGCCTAGTGGGCTGTTGTGGCCTGACGATCAAACGCTCTAGGAAACGATCGACCTTTCGAGCGGGCATACCCAGTTCAACGATTTTCCTCCGAAGTGCCGGGCTGGCGGTGGTAGGCGAGGAGAAAAAATTGACCGTCTCCTTGGCTTCAGCCATGGGACCTTCAAGCCACAGTTCAAAAGTGCTGATCTCAATCAGGCCATGAATCTCGGCCTCCTTGAACGATCGAACCAAGGCATCGATCCCGTGGCCTTCCGAACACACTCGATTCGCACTCCACGACCCTTTGTCGCGTGTCTTAAGTTGCGCGAAACGAAGCTTTGACTCGTAGACAATGACGATGTCTTCCACATGTTCGCAAACTATTGCCGTCGGCGGATCGATTGAGCTCAAGCAAGTTAGCCACTGCCAAACGGACTGCTTTGCTTGCCAGCGGTATCTGGAGAATGTCTCGTAGCCCGATCGGTCAGAGGCGAGCGCAGCGAGAAAGTCTGGTGTCGCAGAATTGGCCGAGAACGGAGGATGCCCATGGTCCGGCGAAGACTCATCGGTCTGGAGTTCAGACATTGGCCCCATTCCTATATCTGAGTCGGCGATTCGAGGTTTCAGCAACTGTATGACGACTCTACTTGCCACTTCCGAATGTATTTGCATTCATTTCAAATAGCCGCACGGCGCGCAGACCACGTCAGTCCGGTCGATCTGTTGGCCTGAACTCTAGGTGACCAAGATTCTGATGCATCGGACGTCCCTCTCCGAGGACACACCGCCCGTGGGCGGCGGATTCGACCGTCACCAACACGCGGAGCGCAAAATGCGAATTCTTGAATAGTCGCTCCCCGGCTGTTGCTGTCCGAACGCGAATTCACTGGCAGTTCAAGGCCACTTGCTCTGGGAGGATGGTCACATGACTACTCCTCGCTTCAATGTCGTTGACAAAGGCACGTGGCCCACACAGACGGCTGGCACGTTCACGCTGGTTATCGATAACTGGGACGACCACCATTTCAGGACTAGTTACGTCCTTCACTACGGGACCGGTGATGGGGCCACCGAGATCGGCGCCGTCAAAATTGCGCCTCGAGGCATGGCAGCGTATGACCCTCACACTGAGCTACGGCGCACATTTACCCGGCTTGACGAGCCGTTCTACTCACTCGGACAAGACCGGGAGTACTATGAAGCGCTGGCGAAGCTACCTAACGGGGTCGGGCGAGCAGCTCTCCGCGCCCTCCGGGACGTCGCCGAAGCCCCTTCCATTTTTGAACAGGTGCGTGGCGAGGATGCGTTTTCAGTCTCGCTTCTGCGCAGCCTTCCCCTCCAGACAGTAACTACCCAGTTCCGACGAATCGTCCACGGTCAAGCCCCACTGACGCCGTACAGGTTCAGCTATACACGTACCCTCCCGAATTCTACTGCGCCGCCCCTACGCCTGGAGTTCGGTGTTCACCCGGAGGTGATGCCGCCGACGAACGTGCATGTGCTCATTGGCGCGAATGGCGTCGGCAAATCGCGATTACTCCGAGACTTTGTCGCAGCAGCCAGCGGCGCAGAGTATGCTTCCGGCGTCTTCCTGGATGGGATGGCGTCAAGCCTCGCAAACTCGACGGAAGCCCCATTCGCCAATGCAGTGCATGTCGCATACTCGGCGTTCGATCGCGAAAACGCTGAAATGCCAGCGTCATCTATAAGTGGGATTGAAGTTCACGCGGTCGGCTTGTCAGATTTGGACGGGGATACGCTTGAAGAGCAGTTCCTCAAGGGGCTCAGCGAGTGCGCGGGCGGACGCCGCAAGAATCGTTGGATTGCCGCGATTGACACGCTCTCGGACTCCGACCCGATCCTTGCCGACACGATGATACGCGACCTCATCAGCTTGGACGTGGCATCTCGAAGGTCTAGGGCGCTAGAAGCATTCTCCGCAATGAGTTCGGGACACAAGATAGTGGTCCTAACGGTGACTCGCCTGGTCCAGTTCGTTGAGGAGCGATCGTTAGTATTAATTGACGAACCGGAGACTCACCTCCATCCCCCGCTCTTGTCAGCGCTCACGCGGGCAATCTCCGACCTGGTAATCGACCGTAACGGCGTCGCTATCGTAGCGACTCACTCGCCGGTCGTTCTTCAGGAGGTGCCATCTTCGTGCGTCTGGACGCTCCAGCGAAGCGGCGAAGACCTCCGTGCTTTGCAGCTCCCCACAGAGACGTTCGGAGAATCTGTCTCGCGGTTGACGTCGGAGGTCTTTCATCTCGACGTAAATCGGACTGGTTACAACCAAGTGCTTCGAGAGCTGCTTACACAGAACAATGGTTCTGCCGAGAATGTTATCGAGGCCCTGGGTGATCAGCTCGGCGGCGAAGGACGATTCGTATTGAGCGCCCTCGAATACCAGCAAGGTGAAAGTCATGTATAGCCTCGGTGTCCCAACAACGAGCTCAATCGATGCCTACGATGCGGCCGTCGGAACCATTCAAAAGATGGACAGTCGCGCACCTTTTACCAAGGCTGCGACGATCGTCCAAGCTCGATGCAACGCCTTCGATAAACTCGCAGCAGACCTGCAGTTCGATCGCGCTGAGGGCCCGCACTTTGATGTTCAGGGTTTGGGTCAGGACGCAATGTCCGACCTATACGATGTCCAATTCGCGCGGCGCATCGGAACCAAAGCGATCCGCGACGGCATCAAGAACGCAGCACCGTATAAGCTCTGTCCTTACTGTGGTGAAGGAAGCGTTGCACAGCTCGACCACTACCTCCCAAAGAAGGCTTTCGCGGGTACGGCAGTGCATCCTGCCAACCTCGTTCCAGCATGTGGAGACTGTAACTTCGCGAAGCTAGATTACAAGCCGGGGCAGACAGCCCCAGCGGTTCTGCACCCCTACTTCGACACAGCTTTCGACACAGCGTGGCTGTCAGCGACGGTTAAGCAGGGCAGGCTAGGTGTTCCCGTCGTCGCTTTTGAGGTGAGTCTCGCCAATTCGAATCCCGAGCTCGAGGCGCGACTGAATGCGCACATGGAGGTATTCAAGCTCTGGGAACGCTTCAGCGTTTGGGCTGCGCAGTCACTCAATAATTTCGAGAGGTACCTGGATGCCGAAACCATGACTCTCGACTGGGCGCGAGATCATCTCCAACGGATGGCCGTCCAAGAGTCCGGCGGTCGCGTCAATTCGTGGGAGGGCGCAGCGTATGAGGCCATGCTCGAGAGTGACTGGTACCTCACTACACGCCTGAAATTGCTGTAACCCCGTTGTATTGGGCTGCAGAAGCTCAGCTTGTGGCCCAGTTGACAAGTCAGATAAGTCAATTGCGGAGTCGTGGATTCCTGGACTCACAACCGATGAGTACAAGGGGAACCTCATATCTGACACTGCCGCGCTTGCCAAGACGCAAGTCGGTCTAAGGCTTCTCCTGATGATCCGTGACATCAGTCAGGTTGCGAGTGAATCAGGAACGCGTGAAGTCCTAAAGCAAGCGATCCTCACTCAAGGAGGGCCGTAGGGGATCAGGTACGACGGCTTCAGCGACGCACTCACTCGGCTGAAAGGCCTTGGCTTGGTTGAGTTCTGTGACACCTACGAAGGTCTTGACGACCTATCTGGACAATCCTCGAGCAACCCAATAGTGGCGGAGGATCAGTGACGAATCAATGCGCAGGGAGCCTACGGCTTCACGATGGCGGTAAACAGTCCATAGGAACTGCGCCCGGTCTTGTTGACTCCTTGACCTAGCGAGCGAGAGCTGGTGGAAGGATGTTGACCATGCCGACGGCTTCTGGGGTGGAGTTCCGCAATGGGAGTTGTGGTCGCTGAGGGCGGCGGGCTCCGCTGCGCCGTTGGTGGTGCGTGCACACTTAGTGGAGGGCCGGGCTGTCGGGTGGTCATGCAGGTGGCCCTTCGCTTCTCCATGAGATGTTCGGAAAGGAGGAACCTGCCGCAATGATGTTCGTTGATTTTCAGCATGAGGGCCGCCCCTTAGTGCGGCACTCATTTGCGGACGGTCGGGTTCCGGGTGGGCCCACTCTTCATATCGGAGCGAAATCGCGCGCAGGACAAATCTGCCCCGCCCGGACGGCCGAGTATGCAGCCTGGTTGGGGGCGCCGGAGTGGGCAAAAAAGAGGGTGTGCACAATGTGCACACCCTGGGCTTCGGACCGGGTGGTACATCGGCCGGACTGGACCGGATTGGCGATGTTTGCGGGGGAGTGGCGAGTATTCAGGGGCTGGAACCCGGTTCGAGTCCCACCTCGGGCACAGTGTTTTCCCTGTTCACGGGCTTGTGGGCCTCTGAGTGTGCACAAACTGTTCACTTATGGCCCCTGCGGGGGCCCTTTTTTGTCGTGGCCGTTGCTCTGGCCAGCTGGCTCCTTCTCTGGTTGGAGCAGCGGTGTTGCTGCTCACTCATTCATGGCCAGGAACGCCAGGAACCGCATGACTTGCTGCTGATTGGGGATCAGATCTTCTTGGCCATCGCTGTCGGCAGCCGGAACGGGACTATCCGTACGAGCTGGGTGCGCCAGACGTTTTGTGGGCATCCGGCAGGCAAGCTCCTCTACTCCAGCCACCGGGTCGGGACCGGGTTCACGACCCTAACCTGCGTGCAACTGGGCGCGGAGCGCCCTCGGCAGGCGGGCGACAGCTATATCGACGACATCGTAGTCAATGCACATAACCCGGTTGGGCTATCACTTTGGACGCCAGCCGCCGGCAACGCCGCCGAATCTGATAGCGCAAAGGGTGCCGGGATGCCGGGACGTGGGACAGAATGGGTCTATGACCCGAATCGCGATCATCGGCGGCCATGGAAAAGTGGCTAGGGAACTCTCCAAAGTCCTGGCTGCGGACGGGCAGGAGGTCACCGCCATCTTCCGCAACCCCGAACACGCGTCCGACGTCGCGGCAACCGGCGCCACCCCAGTCGTCCTGGACGTGGAGAATGCGACGACGGCGGAAATCGCCGAGGCGCTCTCGGGTCACGACGCCGTCGTATGGTCGGCCGGTGCCGGCGGCGGAAACCCCGGGAGGACCTACGCCGTGGACCGTGACGCCGCGATCCGCTCGATGGACGCTGCTGCCCAGTCCGGCGTCGGCCGCTACGTCATGGTGTCCTATCTTGGAGCCGGACCGGACCACGGAGTGCCACGGGACAACCCCTTCTTCCACTACGCGGAGGCCAAGGCCGCCGCTGACTCCTACCTGCGCGGCACCAGCCTGGACTGGACCATCCTCGGCCCCGGCGCGCTCACGGACAAGCCGGGCAGCGGCCTGATAGACGTCCAGGTCAACGAGCCCTGGCAGGCTGCCGAAACCGCCCGCGCCAACGTCGCCCTCGTCGCTGCGGCCGTACTGGAGCTGCCCGCCGCAATCGGCCGGACTATCGGGTTCCGCGACGGCAGCCAGCCCATCGCTGCAGCCCTGGAGGCGGTGGCCTAGCCCGTTCGGGGAGAGTGGGCACAAGGGGCAGCTGGCACTCATCATGGACTTCTGCTCGCCACGGCGGTCGCTGAAAAGCATCACCGTCATCTACCACCGCCTCATGGAGTCCGCGGAGAATGGCGCGGGCTTGGCGATACGGCACGACGCAGACAGCTTCGGCCGGGCACACAGGGTGGGCCTGTGTACCCGGCCGTGTACCGGATCCGCCCGCTGGCGGATCCGGAGGTGGCTTACGCCGCCAGCGGCATCGCCTCGTGGCGGGCCTCGACGACGAGCGACTGCCCGTCGACCGAGACGGCCACCTGGCCGCCAGACTGAAGGTCCGACGCCACGAACAGATCCGCGATCCGGTCGTCCAGCTCGCGCTGGATCACGCGGCGCATCGGCCGGGCTCCGTATTCGGGCTCGTAGCCGCGTTCGGCGATCCAGTCGACAGCCGTTTCGCTGACCTCGAGAGTGATGCCCTGGGACTGCAGGCGGGCTTCCGTCTGGTTCAGCATCAGCCGAACGATCCGGCGCAGCTGCGCCTGGTCCAGCTTGCGGAACAGGACGATCTCGTCGATCCGGTTGAGGAATTCCGGCCGCATCGTCTCGCGCAGCCGGCCCAGCACCCGGTCCCGCAGCGCCTTCTCTGAGCCGAAGCCGTTGCCGTCGTCGGCCTTGGATACAAAGCCCATCGCGCCGCCCTTGCTGGCCAGGAACTCCGAGCCGAGGTTGGAAGTCATGATGATCACGGTGTTGCGGAAGTCCACCATGCGGCCCTGTCCGTCGGTCAGCCGCCCCTCGTCGAGCACCTGGAGCAGCAGGTTGAACACATCCGGGTAGGCCTTCTCCACTTCGTCGAGCAACACCACGGAGTACGGGTTACGACGGACGCGTTCGGTCAACTGCCCGGCTTCGCCGTAGCCGACATAGCCCGGAGGGGCTCCGACCAGCCGGCTTACGGTGTGCCGTTCGCCGAACTCGCTCATGTCGAAGCGCACCATTGCATTCTCATCCCCGAACAACGACCCGGCCAGCGCCTTGGCGAGTTCGGTCTTGCCCACACCCGTCGGGCCGAGGAACAGGAAGCTGCCGACAGGCCTGTCCGCGTCCCCCATGCCGGTGCGGCTACGCCGGACCGCCTTCGCGATCAGCGTCACGGCGTCGTCCTGCCCGACGATCCGCTGATGCAGTTCCTCCTCGAGCCCGGCCAGGCGTTCCCGGTCGTCTTCTGTGAGCCGGCTGGTTGGGATTCCGGTGGACCGGGAGATGATCCCTGCGATTTCCGCTTCGCTGACGACCGCCTCGGCGCCTTCGGAAGCCTCAGGTGCACTGGAAATCGCAGCGGAGAGCTTCCCGTGCACTGCTTCGATCTCATCCCGCAGCCGCGAGGCCTCTTCATAGCGTTCCGTGGCGGCGGCGTCGTTCTTGGACTTTTCCAGGGTTGCGAGCTGCTCGCGAAGAACAGCCACGTCGGTCTGTGAGCCGAGTCTGATGCTCAGCCGCGCACCTGCCTGGTCGATGAGGTCGATGGCCTTGTCGGGCAGGAAACGGTCCCTCACGTAGCGTGCGGAGAGTTCGACGGCGGCGCGGATCGCCTCGTCGGTGTAGCGGACGCCGTGGTGTTCCTCGTACCGTCCGCGCAGGCCGTCGAGGATCTGTACGGCGTCCTCGATGCTCGGCTCGCCGACCTGTACGGGCTGGAAGCGGCGTTCCAGTGCCGCGTCCTTCTCCACCTTTCGGTATTCGTTCAGGGTGGTGGCGCCGACGAGATGAAGTTCACCGCGGGCCAGGCGCGGCTTCAGGATGTTTCCTGCGTCCATCCCGCCTTCCCCCGCGCCGCCGGCTCCGACGACCGTATGAAGTTCGTCGATGAACAGGATGATTTCCCCGGCGTGTGAACCGACCTCGTCCATCGCCTTGGTCAGGCGCTCCTCGAAGTCACCGCGGTACCGCGTTCCGGCCAACATGGACGGCAGATCCAGGGCAATGACGCGCATGCCGCGGAGCTGTTCGGGCACGGCGCCGGCGATGATCGCCTGGGCCAGCCCTTCGATGATAGCGGTCTTGCCCACGCCGGCTTCCCCGACTAGGACAGGGTTGTTCTTGGTGCGCCGGGCCAGGATCTCGATGGTCTGCTCGATTTCGGCACTCCGGCCGATCACCGGGTCCAGGCCGCCTTCGCGGGCACGTGCCGTGAGGTCGCTGCCGTAGGTGTCCAGGGTCGGGGTGTCAGGCCCGGCGGCAGCTGCCTGCGACAGTCCGGGCTCCGCGCCGGTCGGCGTGGCCCCACGCCGAGCGGACTGCTCGCGCGGACCGGACTGCAGGGACTCCGGCGTCACCCCGGCCGCGGCGAGCACCTGCCCGGCCGGGGCCTCCTGGTTGACGACGAGCGCGAAGAACACGTGTTCGGGATCGATGTAGGTTGAGCCGAATGCCCGGGCAACCTGGTAGGCATCGAGTAGGGCTCGCTGGGCCGACGGCGTCAGGGCCGGCGTCGTTTCCGCCCTGGCGGTTGCCTGCTCCGGGAGCCGCTCCTCGGCCGCCGTGGCGATGGCAGCAGGTTCCGCGCCTGCGTGGCGGATGTAGTCGGCGGCCGGTTCCCTCTCGACCATGACACGCAGGATGTGGAGCGCGTCCACATGGATGTGACCGTGCTGCGCGGCGAACTGTGCGGCACGCGCGAGCACGTCATGGGTGCGCCGGCTCAGCAGCCGGGTGATGTCCATCGGGTGCCCGGGGCCGGCCGCGCGCTGGCCCTGCAGGTAACGGGCAAGGAATTCGTCGAACGAGCCGTGGCCGGACTCCGCCGGCCCAAAAAATTCAGCCATGAAACCTCCGTAAGAGAGTTGAGTGTACTTGACTCAACGTTGGGAAAACGGGTTTATTCCCGGGTGCAGCGGTGGGCAGGGTGCAGACCCGGGGGAATCGGGGCGCCCCGGTGCCTGGACGCTGCTCAGGCTGAGGGGGAACCCCGAGCGAGATCACTTCTGGTCATCGTCTCGGTGGGTTGTTCGGACTAGATCATGCCTACTGGGCCATCTCCACCTGGGTCCTGATCCTGCAGGGGCTAGCTCCTCCCGCGCCATCTGGCGTGGGCTGGAACAACTGACCGGAACACGGGTCGGGCTGGGCCGCTGCAACACCAGCACCCATGCGCACGCGCTGTGGCTTGTGGGAGCCATCACGGTACTGACCTTCCTCATCAAGCCACCGTGGTGGGCAACTGTGGCCCGATGAGCACGTCATTGTCTTGGTGTTCCAGAATCACCGCCCTAGTCGCTCCTATGTACGCAGTCCACCGAGCTGTGCTGGCTGGTCGAGGGGCGGCAGGTGTGGAACCCACGTTACGAAGAAATCGTCGTCGCGCCTGTATCAGCGATCAACTGCCGCCTGATCGGTCCCGGTGGCAACACCCCCTCAGCCTGCAACAGGACCCGGGCTGCGAAAGATGTAACGGTGCACCGCGGGACAGTGGGGGAGGGGACTGGCAGAAGACTCCTTAGGCTGTCAAAGCCTGCCCAGGATACGTTCCCTGGCATCCAATGGGCCGTCAGCGGGCTCCCTGTTGCGTTCGGCGGCGGCGGTTCACGGTGTCGGAAACTGCTACGCCTATGAGGGGAAGAACGGCCCCCATAGCGGCAATGAAGGCCGGGAGGAAAAAGCTCAAATTCGCCAGCACCACCAAGGCTCCGATGCCGACGAGATCAGATGGTTGGCGTTGGCCCAGTACCCGTCGAATAAAAAAGCCCCGGCCGGCAAGGAAGAGAGCCGGGCCACCAAAAAGAAGTAGAACGGTGGCCAGATCGGGGCGGGCGGCCGGATGGCTGATCACGAGCTGATCACCAACCGCCACCAGGATCAGGCCCGCCAGTAACACGACCAAGGTGTTGCCAGCCAAAATGCCGGGCCGGAACTGATCATCGACAGAAGCAAGCTTTTCCTGAATGTCCTGTTCGAGGCCATGGAAGTAGCACCACCAGATCGCGACGCTTCCGGCCAAACAAATGGTCCCGGTCAGAAATATTAAGGGGTCTTCCAGATTGCCTGCAATCGCCAGGCCGGTTGAAAGGATCGTCTCGCCGAGCGCGATCAGGTAGAACAACCCGAACCGCTCAAAGATCCTCTCTCCCGTGAGCGGGACTCGGCTTCCTTCGGTTTTCCGGCCCGGCAACCGGTGGGCCAGCATATGGCCGCCCAGATCGATCGCGGCAGCGACACTCCAGAACATCAAACGCGGCCCCGGAGCGAAGAAGACGCCGGCAATCCAAAAAGGGGCGCTCAAACACCCCCAGATCAGTGTTCGCACGAAGTGGTCGTGGGTTGTCCGGTCAAGTCCGACAGTGAGCATCCACGCACCCCGGCCCAGCTGGGCCAGGAGATAGCTCGCAGCAAAGAGCCAGCCGAAGTCACCAAACGCTGAGCCGATTGAGGCGTTCATGAACAGTGTGACCAGCATGACGATCAGCAGCATCCACTGCACCTCAAGCCGCGAAGTGTCCAGCAATGTAGCCGACCAGGTCGTGTACACCCAAACTTTATAGACCGCAAGAAGAAGCACAAATGTCTCACCGGCCCCCACCCATGAGGGATACTCGAGCAAATGATGGGACAGCTGCGATAGCGCGAAGACAAAGACCAGATCGAAGAATAGCTCAAGGCGCGTGACCCGGTCTTCGGAGGTTGCGGAACGCATCAGCGACGTGGCACGGAACATCGGTAGCCTCCACTGGGCTAGGAGCGGACGGATGCCCCCTCCTGTTGTCGAAAGACTGACGACGGTCAGCAGAGAAGTCAAGGGGGAACTCGCCGGAGAGTCCTCCAAAAATCACCAGTTCCAGCTCGTCGTCCGTATCCTTGAGCCGTTCCTTGACCCCGGCGGCACGTCGGATGGCGTGCCGGAGTAGATCACCTTGACCTTTCCCTTGGCGAGGTCGTCGGAATGCCATTCGGGCCGCAGCTCCTCAACCGCCGTGTGCAACTTCGCGCAGATTTCCTGCGTGCCTCCCACGATCATCGCCTTGCCCGGCATCTCGATGAACTTGCCCATCCCGGCGCTGCGGTTCTCCCGATGCGCCATCAAGTCCGAGGCCAGCGCGGCGATCCGCTGACGCGAGGGCTTGAACCCGGTCGAAGACCGGGCCCAAGCCCTCGCAGCTTAGGGTTTAGTTAGCCAGTCCAACTTCTGGGGACCACCTCAGGGTGGACGTAGCCCCTCTTCTTGACCCGACAGTCGAATGTCTCCCGGCCCGGTACCGTTAGACGGCCGATGTCAGCGAACGAGGTTCAGCGCCGCGTTGACGATGGATGCTTCGTCGATGCCGTGGATCCGGTAGGCGTCCTGTAGATCAGAGGACTGCCCGAAGTCCTTTACTCCCAGGGAGATTGTGCGGTCGCCTCGGGCTCCGGCCAGGAAGGACAAGGTGTGGGGGTGTCCGTCCTGGACCGTGACGAGGGGCGCGGGGGCATGTCGTGGAAAGAGGCCGTCGATGATGTCGAATCCAATCGCCTTGGTTCCTTGGTTCAGCGAGTTGCGACGCTGGAGGGATTCAAAGACCAGGTCAGGGCTGGTGAGGCAGACGACGCCGGCCATGATGCCAAGTGCCTTCAGCCGTGTGGCCGAGGCGACGACTTCGGGCATCATTGCCCCGACGCCGACCAGAGTGACCCTATCCTCGACCGGCTCATGGTCGCTCAGCCGGTAACCGCCGGCCACCGCGTGCCTGCGGCGCCGCTCCAGCAGCACCGCGTCAGTCGGCATGGCAGCCAGGGCCTGATTCAGTGGACGGGTTGTGAGCCGGAAGTAGGCTGAGCGTCCTTCGGGAATGCCGATCCGGCTCATGGCTTCGAGCATGCACCATTCCAGATCCTGGGCGAAGGCTGGCTCCCAGGCTGTGCACTCCGGTTGCTCCAAGCCGATGGACGGGGTGGTGAGGGACTGGTGCGCGCCGCCCTCCGGTGCCAGAGTCACCCCTGACGGTGTCCCGATCAGGATGGACTGGCCGCCGGCGTACATGCCGAAGGACCACGGTTCGAGGGCGCGGGCCACGAACGGGTCGTAGATGGTGGCGATAGGAATCAGCGGCTGGCCCCAGCGGCTCCAGGTCGTTCCGAGTTCGGAGATGAGGCCCACGAGGTTGGTTTCGGCGATGCCGAGTTCGATGTGTTGGCCGTGGGAGTTTTCAATCCAGCGGAGGACCCGTTCGAGGTCGTCCGCGAACCAGTCCTGGCGTTCACCGACGGACCAGACTCCGGTCTTGTTGATCCAGCCGCCGAGGTTGGTGGAGGAGGCAACGTCGGGGCTGCAGGTGACGACACGGTGGGCCACCTCGGGCGCTGCCCGTTTCAGGTCGGACAGGAACCGTCCCAGTGCGGCTTGCGTGGAAATCCTGTCGCCGTAGCCCCATGGCAGGGAAGCTGGGATCTGGAGGGACGGGCCAGTGCGGGTTGCCGGCGCTTGAGCCGGCGGGATGCACTGGCGCAGGCCCGTTCTTCGACGGTGCCCGGCTGGAATTTGCGCCATGGATCGTCAAGGTCCATCCCTGAGGTCTCCGCCAGTGTTTCCATCTGCTCTTTGGACAGGAGCGCTGAGTGGTTGTTCGGATGCCCTTCGGTGGCAAGGCCGCGGCCCTTGATCGTGTACGCAAAGATGACGGTGGGCCGGGTGGGGTCGACCTGGTTGTAAGTGTCGAGCAGCAGTCCGATGTCGTGTCCGCCGAGATCACGTACCGCCACAGCCTGTTCCGCGGCGGTGATCGAGCTGAGCAGGGTTTCCATGGCCGGGGTTGAACCGCTGGCGCGCAGGCGGTCGAAGATCTCCGAATCGGGGGAGCGGAGCAGGCGCTGGTATTCCTCGTTGGGCATGGTCTCCAGCCGGCGGTGTAGATCCGCACCGCCGGGACGGGTGAAGAGTTCCTGCACACGGGTTCCCCACTTCCGGGTTAAGACCTGCCAGCCGGCGGCTTCAAACATGCCCTGCAGACGCATGATCTGCGAGTCGGGTACCACCCGGTCCAATGACTGCCGGTTCAAATCAACGATCCAGAGCAATTCGCCGAGTTGCGCCACGGTGGGGTCGGCGACAGCTTCCCAGATGGCGCCTTCGTCCAGTTCGGCGTCGCCCAGAAGTCCGATAAAGCGACCGGATATGCGGGATTCAGCGTACCTGTCGCTGACGAAGCGGTGTGACATGGCCGCCCAGATGGTGGCCGTGGCGCCGATACCCACACTCCCGGTGGAAAAGTCCACCGTGTCAGGATCCTTTGACCGGCTAGGGTAACTCTGCAGGCCGCCCTTCTGCCGAAGAGTGCTGAGTTTGTTTTCGTCCAAGTCGCCCAGGAGGTAATTGATGGCGTGCAGGACAGGGGAGGCGTGGGGCTTGACTGACACACGGTCCGCCTCGGTCAGCTCGGAGAACCAGAGGGAGGTCATGATTTCAATCATGGAGGCGCTGGAGGCCTGATGGCCGCCGACTTTGATGCCGCTGGTGTTGGGGCGTCCGCGGTTGGCGGCATCCACGATTGCGGCGGCGGTCCAGCGCACCCGCTGGGCGATACTCTCCAGGACTGCTGTCCTGGACGCTGCAGCCTCAGGGCCCGCGGTGCCCGAGTGCGCGGCTGTGGTCTGCAAATCTTCCACCCTCATGATGGTCTCCTGGACGAGTAAGCGTTCCCCGCCGAATTTTGGTCCTTCGGTGATGGATAGGGAACACGGTCTGCAGTTTCCGATGGATCGTGTTCTCCGGCCGGACGGACGGGCCGGTGTGGGTCGTCTGCGGGTGGTGCAACGATGGGTTTGGCGACGAGAGCCTGTATGTGCCCTCCTATGACGGCTGAAAGCCATCCCAGGCAGGCCCCGATGATGAGGGCAATGATGGTGGGCCAAAAAGACAGTTGTGTTCCGAAGAACACGGCTGTCCCGGCGAAGGCGCCGGGGATGAAGGACAGTGGCGCCCATCCGGCCTGGAGGCACATGGCCAGTGCGGCAAAAGCCACGCCAACGGCGAGAACGCCGGGGAATTGCACCCCACTGGTCAGTAGCGCTACTAGCCACCCGTAGATGACGCCGGACAGGTTGGCCGCCAACCCCTTGGAAAATCCTGCCCTGCCTCCTCCTGCGGCGAAAAAGCATGCCCATGCGACGAACGCCACCCACGTGACGAGGCCAAGTTCCACGCTTACCTGCGTCCAGATTCCTGCAAGTACGCCGACGGATATACCCACGCCGATGTATAGTTTCATGTCGATTCTCTCTATTTTGTTGATGCGTTGAGCTCTCCGGTTTTTCGTCAGGGCACCAGGATGGCCCGGCCGCGTACTTTGCCCGCTTCGAGGTCGCTGATCGCCTGTTGGAAGTCGTCGAGGGCGTATTTCTGGGTATGAAGGGTGACGGCACCCCGCGCCGCCAAGGCCATCAGGTCCTGGAGGTCGTTGTAGGAGCCGACGAGATTGCCGATGATGTTGATCTCGGCTGAGACGATGTCGATGGTAGGGACGTCGATGTTCTCGCCGTAGCCCACCACGTAGTAATCCCCGGCCTGGCGCAGCATGGCGAGGCCTTGGGCGGTCGCGCCACCTTCGCCAACGAAGTCGATGAGTGCCTCCGCCCCATGACCGCCGGTGAGGGCAAGGACCTGCCCGACCTGTGACCCGTCAGCCAGGACGCCCTCATGTGCTCCGATCTTCGTGGCCAGGTCCAAGGCGGCAGGGTTACGGTCTACAACGACGATGCGGGCCGGTGTTAGCGCTGTGAGGACTTGGATTCCGATGTGGCCGAGCCCTCCGGCGCCGATGACAACGCATGTGTCCCTTGCGGTCAGCCGCTTGGCCGCCTTAGCAACCGCGTGATAGGCGGTAAGGCCGGCGTCGGCCAGGGCCGCGACGTCGGCGGGTTCCAGGGAGTCGTCGATTTTGACGACGGAGCGGGCGGATGTCAGGAGGTATTCGGCGTATCCGCCGCTGGTGTCGATACCAGGGAACTTGCTCTGCTCGCAGTGCACGTCGTCCCCGGAACGGCAGGCACGGCACAGACCACACGTGATGAGGGGGTGCAGGATGACTTTGTCGCCTTCCTTCACATTGGTAACTGCGCTACCGACTGCGTGCACCCATCCGGCGTTCTCGTGGCCGATGGTGTACGGCAGGTGGACCTGCGATTTTTCCGCCCACTGGCCTTCGAGAATGTGTAGGTCCGTACGGCAAACCCCGGCTCCCCCGATTCTGACGACGACATCAAAGGGGCCAGTGACTTCGGGGGCCGGCACTTCTGCCATTTTCAGGCCCTCGTGGTAGCCGACAACCTGGACGGCTCGCATGGTGCTCATGGGTGAATCTCCTTGACTATTAGCGGAAGTAGTTCGTGGTGGTCTGCGGCCTCAGCGCCATCGGGCCGCGCGCTCTGGTCCGCGCCGGATCCTTCATAGCGTGTGCGCAGCAGACCCCGGCAGAAATGCGCGTTCCCGTCAATGGAAATGCGGGTCGAGCGGGCCCGGCGCAGTGCCACCGGAACGGCATCGGGGGGATACGGGTGCCCTTCGTGGTTAACCAGGACAATCGAATCGGCCGCTTCGGGCAAGCCAAGCGCTGCCCGTCGGCGCAGCAGCGCTTCCTTGTTCCTTCCAGCCGGAAGGTCCCAGAGACGAATGGTTCCCATCTCCGTTTCCACGAGACTTGCGGTGGCACGCAGGAGATCAGTCAGGCATCGCTCCATTGCAGCGGTGTGAGCCTTGCGACGGAACGTCCACTCCAGCTCGTCCAGACTGTCCTCAGCCTCGTGCAGGAACGTGCCGCGGTACCCTGCGTCCGCGACCAGCCCGGCGTTGATGAGGTCGGAGTCGTGGTGATCGTCCAACTCGACGACCACCTGCGTCACGGTCGGCAGCGCCGAGATCACGTCCTTGCTGTCGGACGCCATCAGGTAGGCGAAATTGGGCGAGCAGAAGGAGGTGGGCAGGCGCAGGTGAACTTCCACCCGTGCACCACCGACACTGGCCTGGACCTTAAGGGAACGAACGAAGCCAAGATCAGTGATCGGTTCGTCCAGTTCCGGGTCGAACACCGAGTCCAGGGCACGGCGGATGTCCTCCTCGGTCACATCCCAGCGGGTTTCAGCTGCAGGATCGAGGTGCAGAGCTGTCACTGGACGCCTGCCAGGTCGGCGCGTTCGGGCTGTCGCGGTCCTGTCTTTGTCTCGTCCGCATCGGGAAGCTGAATCTCGGCAGGCACCGGGATGTCGTACATCTTCGCAGCGTTGAGTCCCAGGATCTTCTTCTTCTGGGCAGTGGTGAGCGGGGCATATTCGGTCATGTCTTCCGGGATCTGGAAGTCAACGAACCGCTCAATCAGCCAGCGGGGTGTCCAGATGGCGTAGTCACTGGAGAACTGGATCCGGTCCTCTCCGATCCAATAAATGAGCTCGCCGATGATCTGGGCGAAGTACCGCGGCCGCGTGTGCATGAAGGGCATCGCGACGGCCAGGCCGCCATGAACATTGGGCTCCTGGGTGGCGATCCAGCAAAAGTCTTCCAGCCGGGGCAGACCGACGTGCTCGACCACAAAGTTTAGATCGGTGAAGTCTGAGGCTGCGTGGTCGACGTCGGCGACGTCGAAAGCGTCCCGGTCCAGCGGGCGGACAGTAGGACCCTTGTGGATGTGGATGTTCTTGATGCCGAGTTTGCGGCACTCCTCGAAATACCGGTAGGACCAGGGGTCCGAGAGCTTGTACCCACGGGATTCACCGTGCCACTCGGCGGTGTAGAGCTTCACTCCTTTGAAGCCCATCTTTTCGTGATCGGCGCGGAGCCGGTCAAGGCCTGCCTCACCATCGCGGGGGTCATAACAGTGGTTGTACGTGAGCTTGTCCGGATTCGCCGCGGCAAGGCCGTATGCCTCCTCCACCTGTGCGAATCCGTTCTTGTAGAACGCGCCGAGATAAGCCGGCTGAAAGATCGCGTGGTCGACGTAGCCGTCCTCGAACAGATCCTTCTTGAGGCGCTCGCCGCCCTGGTAGAGGAATTCCTCGTAGGACCACTGTTCCGCGTCGGGAGAGAGGTTACGGTGGTAGTCGTAGAAGCAATCGATGAACTGCTTACCAGGGATATTCCTCTGGTTTTCCGGGCGGGCGTCCCACAATGCGATGTGGGCGTCGACAATGAAGTAGTTTTCGCCGTCTTTGCTGTACATGTCCGGTCTCCTTCTGGCGACTGCCGTAGTCGCGACATCATCGAGACTAGGCTGGTGGAACAGCTGGCAACATGTGGCGTGTGTCTCATTTTGAGACGGTTCTCTTCCGACTGGGATCGCGAGACAAAGTAACCTCGAAGTATGGAGACGAGGAGGACGGCGATGATGCCGAACAAGGACGAGGGGAAGGTCAGCCTGGCGCACGATTACGCCGGCCAGCTCGCCACTCCGGACAAACGCCTCCTCGCTTCCTGGCAGCGGAGCGAGGAATACGGCGTTTCCGCCGAAGTAGTGGATCCGATGTGGGCTGGCTCCGCAGGGACTGACTCCCTGTTTTTCCAGTGCGGTCAGGAAGTGCTCACCGGCCTCTACAGCACTCTGGCGAACGAACCCTTGAGCCTGATGCTTACCGATGCCAACGGCTTGCTCCTCAACCGCTTCAGCGGAGACACCTCCCTCTTGCGGGCGCTCGACAAGGTCCATCTGGCGCCAGGGTTCGCATTCTCCGAAAGGGAGGCCGGGACCAACGGCATGGGATTAGCGCTGGCGGACCGCGTCCCGACCCTTGTCCGCGCTGAAGAACACTACAGTGCCAGCCTCCGGACTTACACCTGCGCGGCAGTCCCTGTCTTCGATCCGGTCAGCGGATTGCTGGAAGGGAGCGTCAACATCACCACATGGTCCCGCTCATCCCCGCAATTGCTCCTGGCGTTGGCAGAATCAGCTGCGGGCAACACCTCGGCCCTGATGCTCGCAAGGTCACAGGGCCGCAAAGGAAAGCCCGGACCGAAGGGCGGCGTCTTCCGCATCCAGAGAGGCAAACTCGAGCCGGCCGCCGGAACGGTGCGGAAAATGTCGTCAGCTTGGACAAACGCCCTCGATCAGGCGACTCAGGCCCTGGCGGCCGGAAGGGTTGTTGCCGCTGTAGGGGAGCAGAGCACGGGGCGCGCAACTCTGCTGGCACAGGCCTTGCGGCAAATTCAGCCCGGGAGCCGTATCATCTCAGCGGCCGCCCCCGCCCCCGGCGACGTCGACGCCTGGCTGTCCTTGTGGGCCCCCGAACTGGCCAAACCAGCAACCGCTGTCATAGTCGAAAATGTAGACCTGCTGCCCGCGTGGGCAGCACAAGAACTCCACGCCCAAGCCCACAGCGCAGTTCGGGCACTTCCCCTCTCCCAGAGCGGGAGCGCGCCAACGCTCGCCTGGGCCGTCACAGCTGCGAGGCACGACGGCATTCCGCATCCCCTGGCAGGCATGGTCGATACGGTGATTTCTGTTCCCGTTCTGCGGGAACGCGGCGAGGATGTCCTGCACTTGGCCAGATACGCCGCCCGCCAAACCCGCCTGCGGGAAATCAACTTCACTGGCGCCGCGGAAAAAGTACTGATCGCCCATAGCTGGCCGGACAACATTGACGAGCTTTTCACCGTCATCCACGCCGCCGCTGTCCAGACAGAGACCATCGACGTCAGTCATCTGCCTGCCTACCTTCTGGGCGGGAGCAGCCGGCAACTGAGTCGGATCGAGGCGGTGGAACGCGACGAGATCGTCCGCTGTCTTTCCAAGCACGGGGTTACAGTAAGCGGGGCGGCAGCAGAACTGGGCATCAGCAGGGCGACCATCTACCGCCGCATGGCCAGGCTGGGGATCACAATCCCGAAGTAGGCAGACACGGCACGGACCCTTGGGACCCCTCAAGTTGCGGACCGTGTCATCCCGAGAGGAGATTGTCCTCCTACCAACCTCGACACCAACTGCCTTACTAAGAATGGCGCTGCCCTCGAGAGGGCGGCGCCATATGGTTAGCTTCGCGAAACCACTGCAAGCAAACGGCTAGCCACGCGCCCACCTCGAGCGAGAGCCGCGCGCAGGGGCATTCAGCACAGGCACAGGACACGCAGTCCACCTAGGACTAGAGCATCAAAACGATCCCGCGTTAGACGGCCATTTTGGTTCCAAGAATTTTGAACATCGTGGGGCCTTTCGCGCTGTCTGGAAGCCGCGGTCCTCTGGGTATGTTCCTATTTAGTGTGTTCAGCCACTGCCGGATCACGGTTGTTCCTTTGTTCGGGCCACGGGCCCGTTGATGCCTGCCTCACGGTAACCGGACGCATTTGTAAGCGGGGTTGTCCCCGTCGGGGCAGAGGATGCCGGGTTTGGCCCAAGCGTAGTTCAGGGCCAGGGATGCCCGGCTGAAGTACTGACGCGCGAGTCAAGTCGTCTCTAAGTTCACGGAAGCGGCGGGTGATGAGGAGCCCTTCGCCGTGGCCCATTTTCGTTGCTACGGCAGGAGGTGCGGGTTGAATGGCGATGGTCAGTGTTTCCCCGCTCGTCCGCTTTTCCCAGGGTCAGGGATGTGATGTCGGCAACGGGGTAAGCTGTCCAAGCTTTCAGGACCCCGCCGCTGAGAAGCAGTCTGTCCTGGGTGAGCGCCACGAGGGTCCTCGCGCCGGTGACTTCTCCAGCCGCGATGGTCAGCACTAATTCGTCGCGGCGCATGATACTGACGAGGGCAGCCCTCATTGGGGCCGTCGGGGGTGCATTTCCGGCGGGCGAGGCAGCCTCGCCGATGCCGTCATCAAAGATCAAACCTTGCGGCAGTTGATCCTCCATGCCCAGCAGGTGTTCAATTTGCTCACCTGCGAGAACGCCGGCAGCCCAGGAGACAAGCGTCTCGGTACGGGTAGTCGTAACCGCAGCGGTAATGTCCCAGGCTGCGCGGCGCCGAAGGAGCGACCGGCTGCCGCGGAGCACGACCGTTCCCGGGCCGGAGGATGTTAGCGTGAGCCTGCGCGTGGCGGCCGCGACCCGGAGCAGCTCAATCGCTGTGGTCTGGTCGATCAAGAGCGTCCAGCGGAGCAGAGTTGCGTCATCGGTCATGTGTACTTCCCTTCGGTGCATAGTTCGCCGGAGTTTGTTTCTGGCGGCTGTCTAGTTCAGGCCCGCGCCGGCGGAGGCCAAGGACAAAGTTGCGTGTCAGGGTTGGCCCGCCCTACGCGGAGTGGCGATCGTGGCGGCTCACGGTATAGGCGCACCTGTTCTCCGGCGAAAACGGACACCGTGCTGTCCGGCGGGGATTCCGTCTTGGACCCAGGCGCGCGCTGTCGGCGACGGAACCCGAAGTGCCTATCGGAAGGGATAGGTGAGGATTTCTTGGCTGTAGCGAGGATCTTTGAAAACGAAAGACCCCACGGGAACGGTCCAAGGGCGTTTCGGACGTGGGTACCCTGACGAAAGCGTAGTCAATGGCGCCTGCCGGCGCGGAGTTGCTCTTCGAGGACAGATGCATCTACGGGTCTTCCGAGCAGGAATCCCTGGGCGCGTTCGCAGCCCATGGCACGCAGTGCGTCCAGCTGTTCCGGTGTTTCAACACCCTCGGCGACAACGCGCAGTCCCATCCCGTGGCCGAGTCCGACAATACCGGCGATGAAACCGGAGGATCCGCCCTCCGCGAGCCGTGAGGTGAACGACCTGTCGATCTTGACTTCCGTGACCGGGAGCCGGTGCAGCTGGGCCAGGGAGGAAAATCCGGTGCCGAAGTCATCGATCGAAATTGCAACACCGGCGGACCGCAGGTCGCGCAGGTTGTCGTCGTTCACCGTTGATTCGGACATTGCCTGAGACTCGGTGACTTCCAGGGTGAGCGCCGCTGCCGGCAACCCGGTTCGAGCCAGGGTGTCGCGGACAAACGCCGGGAATCCCGTGCTACCAAGCTGGACTGCCGACACGTTGACAGCAATTTCGATCGGATATCCAGCAGCCCGCCAATGGGCGCCGGCTCGGCAGGCCTGGGTGATTACATGGGCGCCGACTTCAGCGATCAGATTGCTGTCCTCGGCTAAGGGAATGAACTCCCCGGGTGAAAGCAGGCCAAGTTCGGGATGGTGCCATCGGACGAGAGCCTCAGCGGCGACGATTGCGTGTGTTGCCACATCGATTTGGGGCTGGTACTGCACCCGCAGTTCGCCGCGGGCTGCAGCGCCGCGCAGGTCCGTTTCGAGCCGGAGGTAGTCCTTGGGCTGCACTCCCGGGGGCGTTTGGCCGCGGGCCCGCGCCTTGGACTGATACATCTCGAAATCCGCTTTCTCTAGGAGCAGGCGGGCTGATTCGGACTGTGAAGCGGTCCCCTCGCCCGGGAGGGGACCGCTGACACTCGTTCCGATGGCGACATCAACGAAGACTTTCCTGCCCCCAACCTCGACGGGCTCGGCAAGGCTGGTCCGGACCCTGGCGGCTACGTGGTCAGCTTCCAACGGGTTTTGGATGTCGGGCAGGAGTATGACGAACTCGTCGCCGCTGTAGCGGGCGACCGTGTCACTGTCGCGCACAGCGATTCCGAGCCGGGCGGCGACGTGGCGGAGAACGCTGTCACCGGCGGCGTGGCCGAGGCTGTCGTTGATCCGCTTTAGCCGGTTAACATCGCAGAAGAGCAGGCCCACCCGACGTCCATTCGGACCGGCCTGAGCCAGTGCAGTTTCCAGACGGTTCTCCAGCAGCGCCCTGTTGGGGAGCCCGGTCAGTGGGTCATGCAAAGCCTGCCTGCGGGCGTCCTCTAGCAGCCGGATCTTCTCCAGGGACACCGCGGCCAGACCTGCCAGCCCGCCCAAGCGTTCGGTGAGGGCGCCCTCCAGATTTCCTGGAGACTGCTCCACCCAGTGTGCCAGCACGATTCCTGTGAGCTGGTTCCCGGCCATGATCGGTACTGCTGCAAGTGCCGTGATGGCGAAGTCGGCGAGCATATTCCGAGCCCACGCCGAGCTCTTCCCGTCGAGCAGGAGCGGAATGCCGCTGGTGAGCAACTCGGAAAGCTCCGGGCTGTCTTGGGGGGTCGTCTGAAAATTGGCGACTTGGTCCGCCAGATCGCCGTGCCAGCCGCTCATCCCGGCGATCCTGAGGTGACCTTTTTCGTGATCCCAGAGCGCAATCGCGGAGCGGTCGGCCCCCGAAAGTGCAGGCACCGCCTTGGCGATCGAACCGGCGAGTGCCTGCACCGTGGAATGCTGTGCCAGCGCGCGTGAGACGTCGAGCAGCAGCTGCGCCGTTTCGCCGTGTTCCCGGGCTTCGGCGACAACCCCGGCAATGTCGAGACTGATGGCGGCGTGCCGTGCATAAGCGGCCAGGGCTTCGGTATCTCCGGGAAAGAATTCCTGCCCCTTATGTGCCACTGCCGCCAGAACACCATAGAAATGCTTCGCGGAGGCGACAGGAACGCTCAGCACCGGCAACCCCGCCAGGGCGCCGGAGCCCCTGGACAGAGTTACTCCGTCGTCTTCGAGCTCGGCCGCCAGCACGGAGCCCGTACCGCGAATCCGTACATGGCGTCCTCCCGCGGGGAGCCGGACGGCCAACATATGTCCTGGCGCGTGCACGGCGCTGTCCGCGCGCACTAAAACCCGGTCGAGCACCTCCTCCAGAGGCGCGGTGCTGACCAGATCCGAAGCTGCCCCCTCCAGCGTGCGTAGCCGGTGCTCAGCGGTTGAGCGCCGTCCGGTCGACGGGTTCTCCGCCTTGAGCTTGCCCAGCAGGAAGCGCAGACGCTGAAGCGGCGGTGCGGTCCATGTCACGTCGTAGATGCACTCCGGACCGCCGTCGAGTTGGCAGATCGTGCCATGCTCCACGCGTGCCGGCGCTAATCCAAAGAGCACGGGTATTTGGGCGAGGAAGCCGACGTTGTAGTCGCAGTCTATTCGGCTGGGACTGTGGGGCGGGAGCACCTTCCAAGTAAGCGATGCCGAACTTTGCTCTGCCCAGTCGCACTTGAACACGGCGGCGGAATCAAGTCGAGTGGAAAACTGGGAGATCCCGCGGTACGCGGCTGCGGGAGATCCGGTTGCCCTGCCCAGCCTTCGCATAGGCTCGATAGCAGGATCCCGGAAAGACGCCGGGCCCAGACGGAGCCCGATCCGGGGATCGGCAAGCTCGGCCGCGGCGGACTCGAAGAGCCGAAGCTTGTCAGGGTACGAAATCCTTCCCCCAACGCTCTCCAGCTGCACCGCCTGCTCACGCAGCCCCGCCCGCTCCAGGACACGATCAACACCCTCCGCGCCGACCTCCTCGGCCACGACGTGCAGCAAGACCCGCGTCGTCACCGTTGACGTACCGGGCACCGCACGGGTGATTCCAGGCATGAAATGACGCCTTTCAGATAGATAGTTGGGCAGGATAAATTCCAGAAAACCACAGGCAGATTCAAGCCACAGCACGGGCACGTCAGCACATGAATCTGATCGCGTGCAGGGCCGCAAACTTGCCTCAACGGGAACAGGGTCCGGCAGACATCGAAGCCGTAGGCTCGGACGCCTGGGCAGGGAAAGTGAATTTTAGATGCGTTGCCCGAGGGCGCGACAAGGCAGTGCTAGGGAATGGTGAGCATACCGGGCCCTTTGCTGTTCGGCGGCCCGGCTGACCTCGTGGGTCCCGTGGCTTTGCGTCGCCGGCTCGCACCGGGTTTGCCTTTATCGTCGAGCGGATGCTCAATCGAGCGCTATGGTAGCAAATGAAAGCCGGCTGATCTTGTGGGACACACCGTGGCCGGCCACGGACCCTCCGTGGATATCGGGCAACTCCACAGGAACCGCCACACTTTCTGCCGCCATTTATCGCTGCGATTTAGCTGCCGTTCCTCGCTAACGGCGGTCTGCCCCTAACGGGGTCATGAAATCCTTGCATACGAGAACCTGGGCTCCGGTGTGGTCGGATCAGCTTTGACGAGCCGGCAGACGCAGGCACCCGAACGCTGGGTCCCCGGCCGCCCCAGGGCCTTGATTCGCTGTCAGAGGATGCGTTCGACGGTCTGCCCGTAGGGCACGCTGGTATCCAGGGCTGCTGTGTACTTGGTGGCGCTGTGGCGGGTCAAGAGGATCCCGGCCCGTGGATGGGCGGCGGCGCCGACCAGTTTGTCTACTGCCTCGTCCAGGTGTTGCTGAAGGCTGTCGGCGCGGGTTGCGGTGATGCGAATGGTGTCGGGGTCTATGATTTTCAGGTTCATCGGATCCTTATGTGGGTCTCATCGCGGCGGACAGTTTGTCGTTGGCGCCGGAATGCCTCCGTCAGATTCCGGTGTGGGATTTGGCGGAGGCATTCGCGGTGGTTGGGAAGGTCCGTGGTTATCCCAATTTGCCGGATCCGGCGCGAGCCAGCAGGATCAGTTCGTCCCACAGCTCGGCGGGAATGTCCCACCCGGCGAGGTCGGCTGTCTGGGCAACGCGGCGGGGTTCGGACATGCCTACAATCGTGGACGCGACGCGTGGATCCCGGGTGGAGAACTGCAGCGCCGCGGCGGCCAGGGGCACATCGTGCGCCTTGCACAGCTTCTCCATCTTTCGCACCCGCTCGATGATGGCCTGGCTGGCTGGCCCGTAGCAGTAGTTGGGAACGGCGTCGGGGCCTTTGACGAGCATTCCGCCACCAAACGGTGCGGCGTTGACGAACGCCACGCCCCGGGAGGCTGCGTCCTGAATGAGCCGTTCGGCTGTTTGATCCACAAGTGTGTATCTGTTGTGGCTGATGACGACGTCGAACGCGTCGGTTGCCAGATACTTCAGCTCAAGGTCGATGGGGCCGCCGGCGACGCCGAGGTGTTCGATCACGCCCTGGTCCCTCAGTTCAATGAGGGCCTCGAGGGGACCGCCGGCCGCGGTTCCTTCTTCGAAGGTAATCTTTTCGGGATCGTGGAAGTAGACGAGCTGAAGACGGTCCAGGCCGAGCCGTTCAAGGCTTTCCTCCACGGACCGGCGGACACGGTCTCCCGAGAAGTCGGTGGTCCCGACGATCGGGTCTACCTTGGTGGCCACGACGAAGCCTTCCGGCAGACCGCCCGCTTCCGCGAGGGCCTGGCCAATCCGGCGTTCGCTGTCGCCCCCGTGGCCGTATTCGTTAGACGTGTCGACGAAATTGAATGGACCTTCCATGACTTTGCGGATGGTCGCCACGGCGGTGTCAGTGCTGACTTCGTAACCGTACTGGGTGGGGTGGCTGCCCAGGGCGCTCGTTCCCACGCAAACAGGTGAGACTGACAGCCCGGTACGGCCAAGAGTTCGGTTTTTCATGCTTTTTCCTTTTGGTTATGTGTGGAGAGATCGCCCCTAGACATTTGTCAAGGTCACGGTTGCGCGGTCAGGACCGCGTCGCCCCGCAGCGCTGAGCGTGTGCCCAAGGTTGACGGATGGAGTTGGAACTCCCTTCCGATCCAGCGGCTTCATGAATCAGAAGGGAGAGATAGTGATCCTGGCAACCGTCAGCGAGGGAGTATCCCTCGGAACGGTTTTCTGGAAGGGTGTTCAACAGGCAGACGGCCATGGCGATCTCCTCGTCCGAGAGCCGCGCGCCCGGGAAGGGATTACGGTAGATGACCCGGCCCCCGACGCTGAGCGTGTCCAGGTCGGCGCCCTCGAGGTTGCCGTCGATGCCTAGTTGACGGCGCACGATCGGGGCGCTGACAGGTGCGCCGTCGTCCGCCAGCCACGTGAGCTGGTCGCCCACCAGTTCTGCATGGCTTCCGCGTACCTGGATCTGCCGCCGACGCAGTGGATTGAACCACTGCGTGTCTGTGAAATCGTAAAGACCTGTCTTGCTGCCGAAGCCGAGAATGGCGAGGGTCTGGCGCTTGGTCCCAAGGTTCTGGTTTTCGGGCCATCCGGTTCGGTCGGGCCCGGACATGATAGGAACGTCGTGGGCGGTCGCGAGGACACGTACGGGATCGCTGCCAGTGTCCATGAGCGCCCGGAGGATGGCGACGGCATGGTAGTCATGGGTCCAGGAGACGGACGCAGAACTGACCTCGCCGAAGATTCCGTCTTCGATCAGGCATCGGGCGCCGGCAAATGTAGGCAGGTACGGGTGCTGTTCAGCTACCTGGACGAGTCCTGTGTGGCCGACGTCGTTCCACAACTCAGTCATCGAGAAAACGTCAACCGCGGGCGGGGTCTCGGTCAGGACGGGGATGCCCAGCGCGACCAGGGTCCGCAGCACGTGCGGGTTGGCTTCCCGCGGAACACAGGTCACGGCTACGTCCGGCCGCAAAATCTCGACAGCCTCATCGACGGTGCGGAAAGTCGGCAACTGCCACTGCAGCTCGATCTCCGCTCCGCCTTCGGCCGTCCGCGTGACCGCGCCCACGCAGGTGAGCAGCTCCGGCAGTTGCCGGGCGATGCGGAAGTAGAAGTCGGCGCGCCAGCCGCGTCCGACGACGAGAAACCGGTGCGGTTGCACTTTAGCGTCGGTGTTCATGCGCCCGGAATCAGCACGGCTCGGGCCAGAAGGTTACCGGACTTCAGCCGCGACAGCGCTAGGTTGGCTTCACTGAGGGGAAAGTCCTCGTGTACGGAGCGTAGTTTTCCGTCGGAGGCCAGGCCCAGCACCTCGGACATCTCCCAGCGGCTGCCCAGCACGGATCCGACCACTGTCTTTTCGTCGCCGATGTCCATGGGCCCCACCGTCTGGGCCACACCGAGGACTACGCGGCCGCCTGGCCTGACCACGCGGATGGCATCGGCCACGGCATGATCCGATGGAGCGAAGACAATGGCAGCGTCCAGCGAGGCGTCCGGCAGCACCGGGCCGCCTTCATGCCCGGCCGGGACATACGACGCTGTCGCACCCAGCTCTTCAGCCAGGCTACGGTGTGCGGCGCTCCTGGTAACGGCGTAAACGTCGGCCCCCGTGAGTGCAGCCATCTGTAGAACCATATGTCCGACGCCGCCAACGCCGAAGACTCCGATTTTCTGGCCAGGGGAAAGCTGGGCTTTCTTCACTGAACCGTGTGCGGTTATGCCAGGGCACAGCAACGGGGCCGCTTCGGCGTCGGAGAGCCCTTCAGGGATTTTGTAGGCGTAGGCCGCGTTGGCCAGCATGACTTCGGCATAGCCGCCGTCCCGTGTTTCACCGGTGATCTGGCGTGCTCGGCAGCGCTGCTCGTTCCCTGTCAGGCAATGTCCGCAGAGACCACAGGTGGACCAAATGGGCTGGACGCCGATCCGGTCGCCCACGGCCAGGTTGGTGACGCCGCGGCCGAGTACTTTGACCCTGCCGACCACCTCGTGTCCAGGGATGATCGGCAGGCTCGCCGGCGTGCCCGGCAGCCAGTCCCCTTCGATCATGTGGAGATTGGAACGGCATACTCCGCAAGCCAGTACGTCGATCGATATTTCGCCGGGGCCAGGTGTCGGTTCGGGGACTTCGACGTAGTCCAGCGGGTTGCTTTCGATGGGACCGTGGGTGCGGAGGATGGCGGCGTACATGGGGCTCGCTTTCAGGGGATCCGGATAATTCGGAGGACGACGGCAGGTAAAAGGTGCGGGCGCCCGGCGGTGACCCGGGCGCCCGCATTATCTGGTCACTGGACCAGGTGGATGCTCCCTTAGCGGGAGCCGCCCGACGGCGGAACCAGCAGGCCGCGTTCGATGAGCTTGTCGATGTTGCCTGCGCGGCGCTTCTCCTCGCGAGCCAGCCAGCCCTCGGCGGGGAGATCCGTCAGATACTGGTTCTTTTCGTAGATCGGTTGTTCGTAGATGCCTGCGTACATTTCGGTGCGCAGGTCCTTGAACCAGTTGGTGACGCCGTTAGCGCTGCGTGAGCGGCGCAGGGCCTCGATGTCGATGACGGAGCTCACGAACGAGTCGCCGCCGCTGACGCCGGCCTGCTTCACCAGCACGTTGCCCTTGTGGTCCACGATCATTGACTGGCCGCCGAACAGGTCGAACAGGCTGCCGTCGTCGTTGCGCTGCGGGCCGAGGTTCGGAGCGACGACGACGACCTGGTTGAACATCGCGTGCGCGCGGTTCTGCAGATCCCACATGCCCGCACCAACCTGCGGTTCGATCAGGGTGCCGCGGATGATGATCTCGGCACCGTTCATGGCCAGGCCACGGGACGTCTCGGGGTAGGCGCCTTCGTGGCAGATGATGTAGCCGATGTTGCCGATCTCGGTCCTGGCCACCGGGAAGAACGCGTCCAGGACGCTGCCGTTGCCGCGTTTTTCGACGAACTCGTCCCAGATGTCGTGCGGGTTGGTGGTGCCCAGCGCGCCGCCTTCGTAGGCGTCGGACGTGGACTTGTAGCGCTTGTAAATGACTTCACCGTTGGGATCGATGATGAACGCCACGTTGAACAAATGGCCCGGGAAGTCCTCGTCCTTGACCAGATACAGCTCACCGGCGATGTATGTGTTCAGCTGGCGGGCTTTCTGGCCCAGGATGTCAGTTTCGGGTCCGGGGATCGTCATGGCGAATGCTTCGTGGGCTTCCCTGTTGCCGGCTTTGAAGTCCGGCAGCATGCCCTGGATCGCCATCTCGGGCAGGACTACCAGCTTCACGGGTGCGCCGTCGGTGCCGGCGACCATGACGGCCGGGTCCATGAAGTCACAGATGCGCTTCGTGTTTTCGATCGCGTCTTCGCGCTTCTTGATCGTGTGGACGACGTTTGACAGGGCCACGATGGAATACGGGTCAACCATTGGTTTCTTCTCTTTCTTTTTCTTCACTGGAGTCGGCCCGGATTCAGGCCGACTGTTCGGTTTACAGATGGTCTTGCTGGTCTGGAGAAGCATCACCCGGAGGCGCTAGACCTTCTCCAGAATTCGGTCGGCACTCAGGTACGCGAGGGCCTGCAGGGTCTGGGTGGGGTTGTAGCCGGACAGGGTGGGAAACTGTCCGCCTCCGACCACGTAAAGGCCCTTGCATTCATGGGACTCGCCGTAGATGTCCACGACGGAATCCGCGGGATTTTCGCCCATGCGGTGGGTGCCCACTTCATGGGTGGAGAGGTGGTAAGCCGGTGGGTTGGGTTCGGACCAGAACTGGGTGGCGCCCATTTCGTCGGCGATGTTGCGCTTTACTTTTTCGAAGTAGTTCAGCGCAGCAACGTCGTGCTGGGACCAGTCGTGGGTGATTCGAAGCGCGGGCTGGCCGAACTTGTCTTTTACCGCCGGGTCCAGGTCGCAGTAGTACCGTTTCGTCGGGAAACTCGGGATTTGGTTGTGGATGCCCATGAGTTTGCGGTAGTTCTCGGAAAACCAGTCCTTGAATTCCCCGCCCCAGCGGCGCATACCCGGTGGCAGGTTGTGTGCGGCCTCGATGGGCTGCAGGTCTCCGGGGATGCTCGTGAGGACGGATCCCCAGAGAACACCTTCGTCGTTGTCCGGCACGCCGTCGCAGTTGAGATCATCCACCACGCTGGCAGCCACCAGGGGCGCCATGAACGGGTTGCTGAACTCCGGCAACACGAGCGTGCACCAGCCGAAGCTGTGGGTCATAAAGTTCTGTCCCACCTGTCCGTTGGCGTTGATGCCGGAAGCGAGCAGCAGCCGGCTGTTTTCGAGGGCGTAGCAGGCGACAACCACCAGGTCAGATTCAACTTCGTGCACCACGCCATCAGCGTCGAAGTAGGAGACGCCGGTGATTCTGCGTCCTGTCGCGTCGCGGTTCAACCGGAAGACGCGGGAGGAGGAGCGGATTTCGAGGTTGCCGGTCTGGAGCGCCGCCTCCACCGAGGTGATACGGCTGGACTGCTTGGCGTTGACGTGACACAGGAACCCATGGCAGAAGCCGCAGTATTCGCAGCCCTTCAGCGACTTGTAGTCCGTGGAGGCCACGGCCGCGGGCTGCTGGAATGGGCGGTAGCCGAGTCTTTCACAGGCGGCCTTGAAACGGTCGTCGGCCGGTGCCCGGCGCAAGGGCGGCATCGGGTACTCCCGCTGGCGGTCGGATTCGAATGGGCTGCCTGCCGGATTGTGTATTCCCTTGACGTTCCCGGCCTGGCCGGAGACGCCGAGTTCCCATTCGACCTTGTCGTAGTAGGGCTCCAGATCGCCGTAGGTCACCGGCCAGTCCACCATGGTGGAGTCGCCGTCCAGCGCCTCGGGCCCGAAGCGTTCCTCGATGAGTGACTTCATACGGAAGTCGGAGTCGCGGTGGCGCCAGGAGGCACCGCCCCAATGAAGCGTTCCGCCGCCGGGGCCGATCGACGGCGGCAGGTGCAGCGGTTCGCTGTTGCCGCGGACGCCGGCTGCCCACGGCAGAAGTTGGGCCTCCGTCGCTTCATTCGGCCGCCACGTCACCGGATCGGTGGACAGCTGGGGAACGAGGGAGCCCCGGGAGTAGTACTTGACCTCGTCATGCTTGAAGGTGAACTCTTCGTTGCTGTGCATCGGGCCCTTGTCCAGGGCAAGGACACGCACGCCGGCCTTGGTCAGCTGTTCAGCGATGATGCCGCCCGATGCGCCCAGGCCGACGACGATGGCCTCTGCTTGTTCAGGCATTCGTGCCCCTCAATTCTTTGCGTAGATCTTCCAGGGATTTGATGGGGATGGTGGTCGAGTCGAACCCGGGCTTCATCTGTTCGGCGTTGTAGCCCCATTGCGCTCCGGGGAAGCCGACCAGCTGCCAGCCGAGTGTGTCGTGGTTTCCGCCGTACTTCGGGTCACAGAACATGCCTTGGATGGTGTGTTCCCAGACCAGCGCGAAGAAGGTCTCCAGCGGGTGGGGGACATCCGGGTGGGAAGAGGACTCAGCATTCTCAATCCGCTCCAGGAGGCTGTCCGCGGCGGCGCCGGACAATCTGGCGAACGGGGACCCGTACAGGTCGTTACTGAGGGCATTGAGTGCTTGGACGCCTTCTCGGTAGCACAGGCGCAAGGCTTCGTCCTCGTCCGCAGCGGTCCGATCGATGAAGACAATCACACGCGCCTCGCGTGCACCCGCCCTGCCGTCGTCGTTCGGGAAGATACGTTCGCAGACGGCCTCGATTGTCTCGGCCTCTGCCTGCGTGAGGAACTGCCACTGGGTCACGGTTGTATCGCTACTTGGCGACATCGATCTTCTCCTTTTCCTTTCGTTCGGATGGGAGGTCGGCACCATTCCCGGTGTAGCGCTTCTGGAACACGAGCTTTCGTATCGCACCAGGGAGCTTGTTTCCCACCCCGCTGGTGAACAGCACTGCGAGGAGGATGACTGCGCCTTTGACGATCAGCTGCGGCTGGGCCTGGATTCCAAGCAGATCCATGATGTTGAGAATCACGGCGATAATCAGGCCGCCGAGCACCGCGCTGATGGGGTCTCCCGTGCCGCCGAACAGTGAGGCGCCGCCTACCACTACGGCCGCGATGGCGTTCAGCTCGTATCCTTCGCCGATAATCGCGCTGCCTTCCGTCAACTGGGCAGCGATCATGACGCCGCCAAGCCCTGCCAGCAGAGACGAAAGGAAGTAGGCGCCGACGATGTCCCGCTTGATCGGAAGACCCGAAAGCCGGGCGGCTTCGGGGTTCCCGCCGATCGCGAACAGGCGGCGTCCGTAGCGCGTCTGTGACATGGTCACGGCCAGGACGATCATGACGATCATGGCGATGACGACAGGGGCAGGCAGGGGCCCAAAATCGGCGGTGAAAGCGGACAGGAAACCCTGATCGTCAATGGCCACCTGGCGCCCCGTCTGTAGGATGTACGCCACTCCACGGGCAATGCTCATCATCGCGAGTGTCACTATGAACGGGGTAATTCCTCCATAGACGATCATCAGACCGTTGAAGATGCCCACGAAGCCAGCGACCAGCAGCGCCAGCAGCAGCGCCAATGGCCACGAGACGCCCGCCTGCAGGGCAAGCCCCACAGTGACGGAGGATAGTGCGGCTACGGCCCCGACCGAAAGATCAATGCCGCCGGTAACGATGACGAGATACTGGCCGACGGCAAGCACGGAGACAACCGATGCCGTAATGAGCACGGCTATCAGGTTCCGCGACGTCATGAAATAGGGAGAAAGAACGCTCCCCACCGAAAGCACAAGGGCGCCGACCACGAAGAGATATCCCTTGGAGCCAAGCGAGCTGGTGAATGTACGGAGGGCATTGACGGCAGCGGACAGCCGGGAGGTCTGGGGCCGAGGCGGGGTGACTGGACTGGTGTTTAGGGACACGAGTTACAACTCCATTGTTAGAACTGGTTCTTGGGTGATCAGTTGAATCGATTAAGGACGGCGGCTTCGCCGTGTTCGTCGATCTCGGCACGGTCCACGGTCCCGGAGATCCGGCCACGGCTGAGGATCAGCACGCGGTCGCACATGAGCGCTTCATCGATTTCTGAGGTGATCACGATGACGCTGCCGCCGTCTTCCACGAACTGACGGATAAGCTCATAGATTTCGAGCTTTGCACCCACGTCCACGCCTCTTGTGGGTTCCACGATGATCAGTGTCTTGACGCCGCTGACCAGCCACTTGGCGAGGGCAACCTTTTGCTGATTGCCGCCGCTGAGATTGCCGACGGGTTGCCTTACGGACGCCACTTTTATGGCCAGCGCGTCCCGCATGCGGAGGGCGGCCCTGTGTTCGCTGCCCCGGTTTAGGAAGAATCCGGGTGAAAACTTCGCAAGTGAGGCCATGGTGATGTTCTCGGTCACGGACATCGTGAGCGCCAGGCCTTGGGTCTTGCGTTCCTCGGGCAACAGCCCGAGGCCGAGCCTGATCGATTCTGCGGGATCCGCTGTGTGCCGCTTCCGGCCGTTAATCTCGAAACTCTGCTGGGTCGATTTCTCCGCCCCGAACAGGGCCGCAGCCAGCTGACTTTGACCGTTCCCGGACAGGCCGGCGACGCCCAGCACCTCACCGCGATGGAGCGTCAAGTCGATGCCGTGGAGGTCATGGCCGTCCCGGAGCCCCCTGACGGCCAGGGCTACCTCTCCCGTGGTTCGGCCCACACCCAGGCGGGGCGTCTCGCTGGAGCTCAATTGCAGTTTCGCCGACTGTTCCGTGCTTACTCCGCCCAGCATTGCTTGCAGGATCAGGTCATGGCGGCTGGCGTCGGCCTCATGGACCGCCACCCGCCTGCCATCACGAAACACAGAGATCTTGTCGCAGATTTCATACATTTCGTCGAAATGATGCGAGATGTAGATGATCGCGATGCCAAGTTTCTTCAGCTGGTTGAGGAGGTCAAACAGTTGGCGGACGTCGTGCCGGGGCAATGTAGCGGTCGGTTCATCCAGAATCAGCACACGGGCATTGCCGCTGACAGCCTTGGCGATCTCCACTGCCTGCCGGTGCGCGATCGGCAGGGAACCGACGGAGGCCCGGACGTCGAGATCAAACCCGAGGCGGAGCAGCTGCTCCCGTGCCTGTGACCGGACCGCCCGCCAGTCGACAGTTCCAAGCACCGTCCGGGGCAGCTCGCCGACGTAGATGTTCTCGGCCACGGAAAGGTGTGGCATCAGGCTGAGTTCCTGGTGCACCGTCATGATCCGCGCCCGCTGGGCCGCATGTGGATTGTCGAAACTGACGGGGGCCCCGTCAAGGAGGACTGTTCCGGAGTCAGGTTTTTCCACTCCGGACAGAATCCTTACCAGTGTGGACTTCCCGGCACCGTTCTGCCCGGCAATGCCGTGAATTTCTCCAGGCATGATGTGCAGATCGATATTGCTCAAAGCCTGGGTGCCGGGGTAGGCCTTGGAAACACCGGCCACGGCGATCAGTGGCCGTAAGGCAGTCTCAGCGGGCGCAGTCATGATTGCTCCTGCTTACTCTTGGCCGGCGAAGGCGAGGCCCTCGGTCACGTACTTGGACGCGTCCTGTGGTGTGACGGCGAGAGCGGGGAGCACACGCGTGGCCGGTGATCCGCTGCATTTGCCGGTCGGCTTGCCGGACATGGCGGCGATCGCCTCATCCACCGCGTAGCCCGCCTGCAGGGCAGGCTGGTTCAGACCGTCCGCCACGACAGGTGACGACGGGTTGGTGGCCATGCTCTTGATGACGTCCATTCCACCGTCGAATCCGGCGATGACAACCTTCGTGTTGCCTTGCTGGTCCATCAGTCCGGAGCCTTTGAGGGCCTCGGTGACGGCGGGCATGACGACGTCCGTCTGGTTGAACACGACGTCAATATCCGGGTTGCCGGCGAGAACGTTGCGCATGGCGGCCAACGTCTTGTCCGGCAGTGCTTCGCCGTAGTTGTTGGGGATCCGCTTGGTCTTCACACCCGGGTGTTGGGCCATGTACTTCTCCCAGCCGGCCATGAAACCATTCTCCCGGCTCTGCGTGACCAGTTCCTGGGGGAACAACGCCTGGATGTACAGGCTAATGGTGGAGTTTTCGCCCTTCTTCGCCACGGCCGCGGCAGCGGCTTTCTCGCCCACGAGGGCTGCGGTAGCCTCGCCGTCGTCGTGAACGTTGCAGGAGACCTTCGCGGCGAGCTCTTCTGAGACCCTGTCGTTGACGACGATGACCGGGATGCCGGCCGCCTTGGCGGCTTCGATGCCGCTGGCAATGTTGCGGTCACCCACGGGTTCGATGATGATCGCCTTGGCGCCTTTGTTGATGAAGGTGCGCATCTGCTGGATCTGGGTCTGCGCGCTTCCTTGCGCATCGACCGCCTCCATGGTGTAGCCCTTGGCTTGCCCTGACTTCACGGCGCCGTCGGACATGGTGCTCAGCCAGGAGTTTCCGGCGATGAACCGCATCGAGATGCCGATCAGGCCTTTTTCGTTGGAGGACGAGGAAGCGGCGGGCGCTGTCCCGCCGCATCCCGTCGCGACAATCATCGTCGCGGCAGCCAGGGAGGAGATGAGAGCGAAGCGCGTAGCGCGTTTTGTAACCATGATGCTCCTAAAATGGGTAGGGTGTAGCCACAGATTGGTGGGGTGCAAGCCAGATGACGGATGTAAAGATCACCGCCGTGGCATCGAGACTGCTGTCGGGGGACTAGCGGGGGCATTCTCCCGGCTGATACCAGTCGGTACAAGGTTCCTTAAGGGCTCGGTTACGGTCGAGATCGTCGCTGATTTCCACCTTTATCGGGACGCCTTGGCCCTGATAAAGGGTGCCCTCGTGTTGGACGGCGGCAGCCGCCCACGCCATGCCCTGCCGTAGGGCTTGGCTTCCGCTTCCGCCGCCGGCCAGGAATCCGGCTAGCAGCGCGTCGCCGGCGCCGACAGCGCTGACGACGCTATCGACGGGCGCGCGACCGTAGTAGCAGCCGGAATCGTCGAGGAGGATTGCTCCGTCGGATCCCAGGCTGGCCAGGACTGCCCGTGCACCTCGTTGCCGGAGTTCGGCAGCGGCGTCGACGACGTCACCGAGGTTCTCCATCGCCCTGCCGGTGAGCTCCGCGAGCTCGCTGGCGTTGGGTTTGATCAGGTCCGGCCCGTACTGCAGCACTTTCCGCAGGGCCTCGCCCGAGGTATCGACTGCGACGCACGCGTTCCGCACCCGTGCACCGACTACCAGCTCTGCATATATAGACTCGACTTCGCCTGTAGGAAGGGTCCCGCAGGCGACCATCCAGTCGCCTTCGCCGATACTGCTCAGGGCCGCGGCGACCAGGGATGCCGCTTCCGCCCGGTCGAGCGTAGGGCCAAGCTCATTGATTTTTGTCACTGTCGCGTCGGGTTCCACGAGGCTGACGTTGCTGCGGATCTCGCCCGCGATGGGAACGGCCAGGTAGGGCACACCCATGGCGGCCAGCATCGAAGTGATCTGTGTGCCGGCGAAGCCGCCTGCGGGTAGAACCGTCAGGACGTCGATCTCGTGGGCGTGCAATGCAACCGCCACATTCACGCCTTTGCCGCTCGGCTCGCTGTAGGTCCGCAGGCTGCGTACAACCTCTCCACGGGGCAGCGCTTCAACGCGCATGGTCCGGTCCACACTGGGGTTCGGCGAAACGGTCACAATCATGCCAGCTGCACCTCGACTCCCGCCGCTCTCAGTGCCTTCAGTTCACGGCTGTCCGCGCCTTCGTCGGTAATCATGAGGTCGATATCGGCCAGATCAGCGTGCTTGCAGTTACTTACGCAGCCAAACTTGCTGTGGTCAGTTAACAGGATTCGCTTGCGGGCGCTGGAAAGCATGAGCCTCTTGACGGCTGCCTCTGCAGGGTCCGGAGTAGTCAACCCGCGATCCACGGACACTGCGTTTGCTCCCAGGAAAGCCACATCAACATTGATCTCACCGAGGGACCTTGCAGCCCAGTGGTCCACTTGGGCCGCCGTCAGCGGCCTTATCCGGCCACCAAACGTGTAGACGGTCAGGAGAGGCCGGTCAAGTAGGGAGGCCGCGATGGTGAGCGTATTCGTATAAACCGTCGTCTCCCGGTCGCGGGGGAATAGATCCGCCAGACGTGCAGTGGTCGAACCTGCGTCGATCAGCACTGACCCGCCCGCGGGAAGGTGTTCGAGGGCCGCCTTGGCGATCCGGGTCTTTTCTTCGGCAAAGCCAGTGCGTCTGGCAACCGCGGGTTCATAGGTCAGGCGACCGACGGGCACCGCACCACCATGTACGCGCCGCAACAGGCCAGACTGTTCCAGGAACACCAGATCTTTTCGGACCGTTTCATTGGTTACAGCGAGGTCCTCGGCGATTCCTGTTGCGTCGACCCGTCCCTCTGTACGGAGCATGGTTAGGATGAATTCGCGGCGTTGTTCCGGATAGAGCAGCCGCTGGTCTTGACGGGAAGCGTCTTCGATTTCGGTCATGACGGCACCCTGTCTTTTGAGGTGTTGTCCGGCCCGACGGGGGAGCCCTGCTGCGGGAAAGCCGCAGCGGGAGTTTGGGCCGGCGCCGGAAAGTCATGAATGTCTCCAAAGAGGCCCGCAGCCATTCCGCCAAACAGGGCCGCTCCGCGGGCTCCGGTCTCCTGGACCGAGGAGAGCCGCACCTTACCGAAGGCCCGCTCCTTGGCCTTGAGGAGTGCCGCACTGCGGGACCATCCACCAGTCACCACCATGGAGGCATGCGGACCGACCACGGCGTTCATCGCGGTGTGGACTTCGTCCGCCTGGACTGTGACCGCGTCCACGGCGGCCATCCATACCCGGGCCGGGGTCACGTGGCCCGATATCCCTTCGAGAGTTAGCGAGGCGGGATCTTTGCCTCTGAGACGAAGGCCGCCAGTGCGGGTGCCCGCTGCTTCCTCGTCGAGACGGCAGATGTCACGGGTGGACTGCCCGAGCATGGACAGGGTGGTCTGCAGGATCACTCCGGCTTGCGTGCCGCCCAACATCGTCCACTTGTCCGCAATAGCCGACCAGCCAACGGTGATGCCCGCCCGGGTCAGTTTGAGGACAGCGCCCGGCTCCAGACCGGGATCAATCGTTCGAACGAGGGCCTCTGCGGTGCCGCAGGAGTCCAGTACGTCTCTTGTTCCGCCGGCGCCTGCGCCGACGACCGCTGCCTGATGGTCGTGACCTGCGACTGTGAGCGCGGCTCCTGTTAGACGGCTCAAGCCCGCCTCGGGAGCAACGGTGCCGATATTGGTGCCGGCCGTGACCAGCTCCGGCAGGAGGGATACGTTGAGGCCCGACCACTCCAGTGCGTCGCTCCACCAGTCTCGGGTCGCCAAGTCAAGCCAGCCCGTGCGGGACGCCAAAGATTGTTCTGTGACCGCTTCGCCGCCGAGCGAAAAAGCTATCCATTCGGCGATATTCAAACGGCGCACGGCACGGCCGGCGGCGGGAACATGGTTCAGCAACCACCGGTGTTTCGTCAGCGACCATTGGGCCCGCAAGGGCAGACCCGTCCGCCTTGCGAAATCGTCGTCCGTGACATGGTTCCTCAGGTCCGCCAGCTCCTGGCCGTCCCGGGTGTCATGCCACGCGATTATGGGAGTGAGTGGTCGGCTTTGGGCATCAACAAGGACACCCGACTCACCCATGCTGGTAATGCCGAGCGCGGCAATCCGGCCGGAGGGCGCATCCTTCAGGGCTATTGACAGAGCCGCCTTTGCTGATTCCAACAAATCGCAAGCGGCGACTTGCACGCCGGACGCCGAGGTGTCCCACGGCGTGCGGGCACGGCCCTGAGCCAAGATCTTCCCGTTTTCACAGACAACTACTGCCTTGCTTGATGTAGTTCCGACGTCCAGACCGACTGTTAGCACCATTGCCTTGTCACCTCCTTGCCTTCCATTGCTTATTGCGTTCTATTGGATATTCTTGTGTTTACTTGGAGTGTTGTCAAGGTCACATTCCAAAGTCCTGTGATCGCAGCCGCGTACGAGGCTTTCGTCCCATGTCGGGAAATTAACTAAGGAGAATTGCATGCCTGTGGTCCACACCGGAGAGTTGTTGCGGGAGGCGATGGCCGGCGGAGTCGGGCTGGCTGCCTTCAACGTCATCAATCTTGAACATGGCGAGGCGATCGTTGAAGCCGCCGAAGAAATCGGGCTTCCTGCCGTGCTCCAGGTGAGCGAAAACTGCGTCAAGTTCCACCGGGGCCAGGTCAGGCCGCTGCTGGCTGGTTTAGCCGCCATGGCGGAAGCGTCGCATGCCCGCGTCTCCTTGCACCTGGACCATATCGAAGAGTTTCAGTTTCTGGAGCAGGCAGTGGGAACGGGGGTCTCCTCAGCCATGTTTGATGCATCGAAGCTCGCCATCGCGGAAAACATCGCCGCTACCCGCAGAGCGGTTTCCTTTGCGCGGACCCAAGGCTGGCATCTTGAAGCCGAGCTTGGCGAGGTCGGGGGGAAAGACGGTGCGCACGCCCCTGGCGTCCGAACCGATCCGGCGGAAGCGGCGGCCTTCATCGAGTCCACCGGCGTCGACTCTCTTGCCGTTGCCGTGGGGAGCTCACATGCGATGACCGCCCAGACAGCGCTTCTTGACCATGACCTCATCAGACGGATCCGCGCCGTCGTCGACGTGCCCCTCGTATTACACGGGTCTTCGGGCGTTCCGAGCACAGAACTAGCGTTGGCCATTGAGGCCGGCATGACCAAGATCAACATCGGGACCATGCTCAACATCGCCTTTACGGAGGGCGTCCGGGAGGCTCTCCGCCCCATAGAACTGGTGGATCCCCGCAAGTACCTGGCACCAGCGCGGACCCGGACCGCCCGGGTCGTACGTGAAGCGTTGAAAACCATTTCTTCACCTAGGACAGGAAAATCATGAACGAGACAGTCAACCAGCCGCTGCTGGGCAAAACCGCTTTCATCACGGGAGGCAGCGGCGGCATCGGTGCCGCCGTCGCGGACGCCCTGTCCCAATCGGGAGCGGCCGTATGCATCGTGTCCAGATCCGGCTCGGGTCCCCGGCTTCCCAACAGTTTGAAGGTTGCGGCCGATGTCAGGGACAGGGAGGCGATGAAGGGCGCCGCCGAGCGGGCCGCCGAGCATTTTGGAGGTATCGACATCGTCGTCGCCAACGCCGGGGTTGGCTCCTGGGGACTTTTCATCGACACCCCCGACAGCGACATTCAGGAGATGACCGAGGTGAATGTGGCGGGCCTCTTCCACACCGTGGAAGCCACGCTTCCCTACCTGAAGGAAAGAGGGGCAGGGGATATCATCACCGTGGCGTCCGAAGCTGGCCGCCGCGGGCTGCCCGATGAAGCCGCATACGTTGCGACCAAGTTCGCCCAAGTCGGTTTCACCCGATCGCTGGATCATGAGCTTAGGGGCAGCAGCATCCGCTGCACGAATATCTGTCCCGGAGGCGTCGCTAGCAATTTCGGGATGGGACGCGGCCTGCGCCGGCCGGGCATGCCGGAACTGCAAGAGATGATGACTCCTGCCGATGTCGCCGAGGTTGTGCTCTTCGCCCTCTCCCGCCCGCGGCACCTCCGGATCCTTGAGGTTGCCTTCCGGCACATGTCCGAACAATCGTGGGGCTAGAAAGCCAATATGCCGACAAGGCTTAGGAATTGCAGTGAAGAAGACCAGCCAGGAAGATCCCGTGAAGACAGCCCAGAATGTGAGCATCGGCGCCACCGGGGCGCAGTACGAAATAGCGGCGGCCAACTACACCGCCGTCGTAACAGAACAAGGAGCTACCGTCCGACAGCTCCGCTTCCGGGGCCGCGACCTCATTGTGGGGTTCATGGCAGACGAGCCGGTTCCCGACTACCGTGGCGCGTTGGTGGCCCCATGGCCAAACCGCATCGCGGATGGACGTTATACATATAAAGGGCGGGAGCTTCAGCTGCCCGTAAACGAACCAGAACGTGACGCCGCCCTACATGGCCTGGTCTGTGAACAGCCCTGGACTCTGGTTTCACCGGAGCCATCCGGCGTCCGGTTGCGGCACCAAATCTGGCCAAGCGCAGGCTACCCGTTTTCGGTGTTACTGGACGTCACCTATCGGCTGGACAACGGCGGCTTCCACACAAAAGTGTCAGCTACCAATACGGGCGATCACGCCGCACCGTACGGGATCTGTCCCCACCCCTACCTGGTGGCCGGGAAGTCAGCACTCAATTCCTGGAGCCTCGAGCTGCCGGCCGACACGTTCCTGGAGGTCACCCCCGACCGGCTTCTGCCCCTGGGCAGGCGCCCGGCTGCTGACGGGCCTTTTGACTTCCGCGAGGCACGGACATTGGGCGGCGTCGAAATCGATCATCCATTCACCGGCCTCGTTCGGGATCCGCAGGGGAATGCAACGGTTCGGCTCACGGAGCCTGGCGGATCCGGTGTCGGAATCCGCTGGAATCGGTCTTGCGACTGGGTCCAGGTCCACACCGCCGACCACGTGGTCGCTGAGCGCCACCGGCTCGGACTTGCCGTCGAACCGATGAGCTGCCCGCCCGATGCGTTTAACTCCGGCGAAGACGTCGTTCACCTCCTGCCCGGGGCGACGCACATCGCAAACTGGACCATTTTCGCCATCTAACGGCGGGTGACGACTGAACAGGGGCCGACTGGATACCCAAGGGAGGGCCGCGCGGGCGGGGATCATGGCGCGGCGTTCCTGCCGAAATATGGCCCCGGCGCCCTTTGCGGTCGCTAAAGTGTCACGTCCATCAGAGGTCCTCCGGTGAACCAGCCAAGGTTGTCTTTAACCTCGCTTTTCATTAGGGCACTTTTCGTGACACGGTTGGGTACATCACTGACGCCACACTTGAAGGAGGCCGCCATGACCCCAGCCGCGGACCCGGCCACCACACGTCTCGAGACCCGTGTCCCTTTTCCTGACCAACGGCGGGAACTCATCCTGACGACGCTTCGGACGGAAGGGCGTGCCGATGCCACAGCTATTGCTCTGGAGCTGGGAGTCACGAACGAGACCGTTCGCAAGGATCTGGTGGCCCTTGAGCAGCTAGGGCTCATCAAGCGGGTCCACGGCGGAGCAGTACCCGTCGGACGGCTCACCTACGAGCCCCCCGTTGCCTCCAGAACTGCCTTCACAGAGGAAAAGACCCGAATAGCCGCCGCGGCACTCCGTCACCTCCCAGCCGACGGGTCGGTGCTCATCGATGCGGGGTCAACTACCTCACGTTTCGCTGACTTGTTTCCCCGGGACAGGGCGATGAGCGTCTACACCAACACGCTCTCGATCGCACTGGCACTGATGGACTCGCCTCTCCTTACGATCTACACCCTCGGTGGCCGGGTACGCCCGGTTACTTCAGCGGAAGTGGATGACTGGGCCGCCCGCGCCCTTGCCGACATCAATGTGGACGTCGCCTTCCTGGGCACCAGCGCCGTTTCACTCGACCGGGGTCTCACCACGCCCGATGCCGCCGAAGCCGCAGTGAAGCGGCTGATGTGTGCCAGCGCCCGCCGCCGGATCCTCTTGGCGGACCACAGTAAATTTGGACGGGTCAGCAATTGGAGACACGCAGGGTTGGCTGACATCGACCTCGTCCTAACGGATGATGGCATAGAGCCACAGATGCTCGAGTCACTACGGTCAGCTGGCGTGGAAGTGGAAACGGTCTGACCACCCAGTATTCACTGTCGACCGGCGGACTGACCGTGTAACCGGATGGTCGAGGTTACCCACTGCGGGGCCGGGCAATTCTGGGCTGAGGCCCGCTCGACTTGAACGCCGCTTGCGGTGGTCACTCCGTTCTGAATGCAGAAGACGGAAAACGACGGCGCCGAGCCCGGCATGCTAAGAATCCATGCCGGGAACCGTCCTTCGAGAATGGGGCCTCTCATCTTCACAGTGCCCAAGTCATGTGCAAACTGTAGGTTCCGCCAAAGGTCGAAAGTGAAGATTCCGGCCGGCGAAGCGTCCGCATACTCGATGCAACAGTGTCGGATCTCCCCGCTATCGCTCTTCACCTCGAGCCCCACGATGAAGGAACCGGAACGCGGGACGTCTCCTCGGCACTCGACCAGAAGCTGGCATTCGTCGCTGAACCAGGTCATCACCGCCCGCACGGGAATCGGGGCTGCCGGGCAAATGTACGGGGTCATGCTGTCTCCTCAGTATCAAGTAGCGCGCATCGCCTAGAGCGGTCGATAGCAGCTGGGGCCGTTTGAGTGGCGTCGCGAACAACAACCACCTAGTCCCTACATCGAGTCCTGGCCGGCCGAAGCCGAAAAGGACGATCCGTAGGCCGCTAGTGGTCACCACTCTGGGCAGAACTGGGGCGCCCGCCATCAACACGCTCGGACTGTCCGATGGGCTGCGGAGGCGGGGCGTCAACCTCCTCCTCCTAAACCTCGGCGGCGGGAACATCGACACCGGCATGCCGATGGGGAGCATGGAGTCCGCCGTGATGCCCGCTTTGGCGCAGATGGATCTAGAGATGGGCTGTGCTGCTTGGGATCGCCGCCGCGGCGTTCTTTCTCGGTTCGCTGTTCCTTTATGGATGTGAGGACAGAGCTCGCCAGCCATGTCCGGCGTCGTAGGCTGCTCGTGGTGAGCAGCGGATGGCAAGATGGCGCTACACCTTCGCTTATATGCTCGAAGACGGATCATGGTCACATACGTGTAGACAATCCTTCCGACGGTCCTACGAGTCCCGGGTGCCCCGGCCGTACCCTCTGCCCTGGACAGCGCTGTCAAAGCTTCGTGAAGCCTCGCATCGGCCATAGAGGCTACTGCTTGAAGGCGGCGTCGAAGGAGGTGTTCGAGGCCGGGAAGTCGTACCTTTTGAGCGCGGCGAGGGCTTCGGGGGCGCCGTGGAGGCGGTCCATGCCGGCGTCCTCCCATTCGATCGAGATAGGGCCGTCGTAGCCGATCGCGGTGAGGGCCCGAAAAGACGATTCCCAGGGCACGTCGCCGCGGCCGGCGGAGACGAAGTCCCAGCCCCGGCGCGGGTCGCCCCAGGGCAGGTGCGAGCCCATCACGGTGTTCCGGCCGGTGGGGCGCAGCTTCGTGTCCTTGCAGTCCACATGGTAGATCCGGTCCTTGAAATCCCAGATAAAGGAGACCGGGTCGATGCCCTGCCACATGAAGTGGGACGGGTCCCAGTTCAGCCCGAAGGCTTCCCGGTGGCCGATCGCCTCGAGGGTCCGGACGGTGGTCCAGTAGTCGTAGGCGATCTCGGAGGGGTGCACCTCGTGGGCGAAGCGGACCCCGCATTCGTCGAAGACGTCCAGGATCGGGTTCCAGCGGTCGGCAAAGTCCTGGTAGCCGGCCTCGATCACCGACGCAGGCACGGGCGGGAACATCGCGACGTACTGCCAGATCGAGGATCCGGTGAACCCGACCACGGTGTCCACGCCCAAAGCGCGCGCGAGCCGGGCGGTGTGCTGCATTTCCTCGGCGGCGCGCTGCCGGACGCCTTCGGGGTCGCCGTCGCCCCAGACCTTGGCCCCGACGATGGCCTCGTGGCGGAAGTCGATCGGGTCATCGCAGACGGCCTGGCCCTTGAGGTGGTTGGAGATGGCCCAGACCTGGAGATTGTATTTCTCCAACACGGCGAGTTTGGCCTCCACGTAGCCGGGTTCGTCCCAGCGCCAGGCGTCCAGGTGGTCCCCGGAGACGGCGATTTCCAAGCCGTCGTAGCCCCAGCCGGAGGCCAGGCGGGCGACTTCCTCGAAGGGCAGGTCGGCCCACTGGCCGGTGAACAGGGTGTACGGGCGGGGCATGTCAGGCTCCTTGGCCTACTGGATTGTCCGGTTTTGGTCGGATCGTCGGTTTCGGGTCGACGCGTCCGGATCACAGGTTGTGGGTCCGGCTGTTGCAATGCTTGCTGCCTTTTCGGATTTCCGTTCTTGAGGTCCGGGGACTGCAGGTCGGGTACGGCCGGGAAAATACCGGGGGGTTGCCGCTGCAGACCCCGGACCACGTGGTGAGTCCCGGATTCTCAGATGGCTTGGGATTTCTTCACGCAGTCCCTGACGTAAGCATCGGACGCGCGAAGGTGTTCACCGATCTGTTCGAAGCTCCATCCCTGCGTTCCGTGGCATTTAAGGCTGGCGACGCCTTCATACCCGACACGGCGCAGTGTTCCCAGCATTACGGAGTGATCCAGTGTTCCGTCGGGGCGGGGGAGTTGCTGGTCGGCGGGACCGAAGTTCAGCCCGTCTATGCCGTGGCGGTAGGCGCGGTCGATGTCCCAGATGTAGTAGTAGAAGAGCCGTTTGCGTTCGGCGAGGAACGTGATCGCTTCGCTGATGGTGTCCTGCATCACCCACAGGTGCGGGGGAGCGATGCAGACCCCGAGGTAGGGATCGTCGATGTCGCGGATGAGCCGCTTCATCTGGGCGAGAGTGTCAACGCCTTCGTCCCAGCGCTGGTCTTCGTTGGCACCGGATTCGAAATCGGCGGCGAAAGGGACAGTGAGATGGTTTTCGACCGCGATCCGGACTCCGCGGCGCGCCCCTGCTTCGACGATGGGTGGCAGGAAGGTGGAGACGAAGTCGGGGTAGTTGGCTTCGCAGTCGAAGATGACGGTGTCGATTCCGAGGTCTGCGGCGAAATCGACGCGTTCAAGGATTTCATCCTGGGTCTTTCCGTAGACGGTGAGGCCGCAGGGTTTGATCCCATATTTGTCCAGCACTCCGAGGATTTTTCCGGGGTCATCTCCCGGGTTGACGTGGTGGGCCAGCGGTGCGGCGGAGGACCAGAGGTTGACTTCTTTGAAGCCGATGTCGGCAAGGTCGCGGATCGAGTCTTCGAAGCCGTGGTCGTGGTAAGGGACGAGTTCGGCGGCGTATCTGAACATGGGTTCTCTCCTTCGGATGGTCTGACGGGTTACCAGATGAAGACGGCTTTTTCGGTTTCGCGCTGGTCGAAGGCGCGGAAGGCTTCCTCGGCCTGATCGATGGAAAAGTCGTGGCTGATGAGCTTTTCGACCGGAATTTTCTGGTCGATGACCAGGCGCACGATTTCTTCCCAGTCGCTGATGGGGAAGTACCAGCCGCCGACGACGGTGAGCAGTTTTCTGAGCATCTGGTCGCTGGGGTTGATCTGCGTGGCCCGCGACTCACCGACGAAAGCGACGGCACCGAGCTTGGCGGCGGCGTCCAGGGCAGAGTTTTGCCCGGCGGGGTTGCCGGAACAATCGATGCAGACGTCCGCTCCGCGGCCCTGGGTGAGGTCCCGGATTTGCTGGACGGCGTCGGCTGTCGTGCTGTTGATGACGGCGTCCGCGCCGAGCGAGCTGGCCTGTTCGAGCCGGTGGTCGATGACGTCGACGGCGATGACGCGGGCGCCGAAGGCCTTGCCGATGAGTACCGCGGCGGATCCCATTGGTCCCATGCCGAAGACGGCGACGGTTTTTCCGCCAGCCACGCCGAGCTGCTTCTGCACGTGGTACTGGCTGCCGACCATGTCGGTCATGACCGCGCCGGCGCGGAAGCTGAGCTCGTCGGGGAGCTGAAGACAGTTGCGTTCGGGGAGCACGAAGTAGTCGGCGTCACCGCCGTGGACGTCGAAACCGAAGCATTGCCACTGGTCACACAGCATCATGTAGCCGCTGAGGCAGTACTCGCAGAATCCGCAGCCCAGGGCGAGGTAGCCGGCGACACGGTCGCCTTCTTTGACGTGGGTCACGGCGTTCCCGATCTTGATGACTTCGCCGGCTGCCTCGTGCCCGGGTATCACCGAACCGTGGCCGGCGCCTTCGCCGCCGACGATCGGAGTGCCGTAGTAGATGCTCATGTCGCTGCGGCAGATCGCGGAGGCACGGGTCCTCACCAGCACTTCATGCGGTCCCGGTTCCGGGACGTCGCGTTCCACGACGGTGACTCTTTTGTCACCGGGGAGGATGACTGCTTTCATCTTTTCTTCTCCAATACTCATTTACTTGACTGCCCCGAAGGTGAGGCCGGCGACCATCTGGCGACGCAGCACGACCATGAGCACCAGGATGGGTGCGACGATCAGGGTCGCGGCCGCGGTGATGTTGCCCCAGTCCGTGCCGTACATGCCGGTGAACTGCTGCAGGCCCACCGGAGCGGTCTTCGCTCCGCTGCGGGTCAGGGACAGGGCGAACAGGAATTCGTTCCAGGACAGGACGATGGTCAGCACGGCGGCCGTCGCAACGGACGGCACGAGCAGCGGCCAAATGATCCGGCGGAGCACGTTCCATGTCGAGGCCCCGTCGACCATGGCTGCTTCCTGGATCTCATAGGGCAGCTGCAGGATCGAGCTGCGCAGGATCCAGACCACGATGGGCAGGTTGAAGGCAGCGTACGGGATGATCAGGGCCGGGTAGGTGTCCATGAGCCCGAGCTTGCCGGCGAAGACGAAGACCGGGATGACGGCGACGATGGGCGGGAACATGTAGGTCGACAGGATCCAGGATGAGAGCCCCTTGCGGGCCCGGAAATCCCTCATGGTCAGGGCGTATGCGGCAGGGACCCCCACGATGATGGCCAGGGCGGTGGCACCGAGACTGACGATTGCACTGTTGGTGAGCAGCTGACCGAAGCTTTCGGATTTGCCGTCGCCGGCTGACAGTACGGAGGCGTAGTTGTCCAGGGTGGGCTGGAAGATCCAGGCCGGGGGGATCTGGTTGGCGATCCCGTCTGGCTTGATGGAGGTGATGAACATGAACAGCAGCGGCACAAGGCCGATCAGGAGCCATGTCCACAGGAAGGTACGTCCGATGATGACGCGTGCCACGGTACCCCCGCGGCTGGTTGATGATGTCGTTGTCATTACATTTCCTCGGGGTCTGCTCGGCGGCCGATGATGCGCAGCATGAAGGGGATAAGGAGCGAGAGGATGATCAGGAAGATCACGCCCAGGGCGCAGGCGAGACCGACGTTGAAGCTTTGAAGGCCGACGCGGAAAATGCCCAGGTTGATGATTTCGGTGGATTCACCGGGACCGCCGCCGGTGAGGATCTTGAAGGAATCGAAGGTTTTGAAGGCCTGGATGGTCCGCAGCACGGCCGCGATGGCAATGAACGGAACCATGGCCGGGAAGGTGATGTGCCGGAACATCTGCCATGGGGTCGCTCCGTCGACCATGGCTGCTTCCCTGGGTTCCCCCGGCAGGGATTGAAGGCCGGCCATGAGGATCAGGGCGATGAACGGGGTCCACTGCCACATGTCGAGAATGACCAGGACGATCCATGCCGATGTCGGATCACCGAGCAGGTCGATGCCTTTGGGGAATCCGAAGACGCCGAGGTAGTAGCCTACCCACCCGTAGTTGGGGTTCAGCAGCTGCTTGAAGACCATTGCCGCGACCGCCGGCGTGACGGCGAACGGCAGCAGCATGAGCGCGGCCCCGACCTTGTTGGCGCGGGTCTGGGCCGCTAGCGGGAGTGCCAGGGCGAAGCCCAGGATCATCTCCAGGATCACCGCGACCGCAACGAAGCCGAACGTGATCAGGAATGCGTGCTGGACCGAGGCATTGGTGATCGCTGCGATGAAGTTATCCAGTCCGACGAACTTTCCCACGCCCCCGAGGATCTTGTCGTTGCGGAATGCTGAGTAGAAGATAAAAATGGCCGGGGCCACCGTCATTAGCAGCAGGACAAACATGGCGGGGGCCATGTAGACCCACGGGGTCGAACGTTTTTTCCAGGTCAGCGGCTTCCTGCCGCGCGGGCCGGCCGTGGCAAGGCCGTCCGCGCGGGGGGAAGCGTCAACCGTCAAGGGCGCATCCAATGGTGCGGCGGTTGCTTTCATAATCGATACTCCTTGGGCGACCTTGAACGGTCCGATGGGTTAGTAGCCGGCCGATTTAAGGAGGGCCGAGACCTTGTCTGATGCGGACTTGAGGGCGTCTGATGGCGAGGAAGCGCCGGTTGCTGCGTTGTTCACCGCGACGGCCACCTCGTGGCTGACTTCGGTGTAGTTGGTCAACCGTGCGCGGCCGACGCCTTCTGCGAGGGATTTTCCGAGGGTGTCGTAGAAGGGTGCGAGGGGGTTATCGCTCTTGATGCTGGCAAAGACGGAGGTCCGGCTGGGGTGCAGGGACTTGGCGGTCATCGTTGTTTGCTGCTCGGCGGCGGTCAGCCAGCTGATCGTCTGGTAGGCCCATTCCTTGTTCTTGGAATTCTTGTTGACGCTCAGCATCCAGGTCCCGAAGTGGGGTCCGGCGGCCTTCGCGGTGGGCAACGGGGCATAGCCGATGGTGCCGCCCTCGACGTTGTCACCGAGCTTGAGGTCGTGGTAGTTGATCGTCATGGCGGTCAGTCCGCTGCCGAACGATTCGGCGGTTGTCCCCCAGTCCGCTGACGTGCTGCCCGGGGGGACATGTCCGCTTTGCGCCAGCTTGGCGTAGTAATCCAGCGCCTGGACTCCTTCGGGCGTGTCGAATGTAGGCTTGCCGTTCTGGTCCGCCAGGGTCCCGTCCCCGCCCAGGGAGGCGAGGAGGGTCTTGAAGTCATCGGTGGCCCAGTCGCCGACACCTGCCATGACCGTGGTGCCGTAGAGCTTCTTGTCCGGCTGGGTGAAGAACTCCGCCACCTGGGCATAGTCGTCCCAGGTCTTCGGGACAGTGAGGTCCTTACCGTACTTGGCCTTGAAATTCGCCTTCTGGGCCGGGTCGTTGAACAGATCGCTGCGGTAGGCCATGACGGCCACGTTCGACTGGATCGGCATCCCGTACACGTCGAATCCTGCATTCTTTATCGCGGAAGCGTCGGGCTTTGCCGTGGGATCCGGGTAGCGTTTGATCGGGGAATCAGCGTTGTAGACGGCTGTGTCGTGGAACACCTTGGGGATGAAGTCGCCCACGTTGGACTGCGGGCCGTCAGGGTTCAAGGCCCCGTTCTCGAGGTACTGGCTCAGGGGTTCGAGGTTCTGCACCAGGGCCGGCGCCCACGGGGTGTCGACGACGACAATGTCGTAGTAGCTGCTGCTGGAAGCGAACTCGGAGAAGACCTTCTGTTGCAACGCGTCGTACGGCTGGTTGTCGATCTTCAGATCGATGCCGAACTTTTCCTTGAACTGCGGCACCAGCGACGCGACGGCGGCGCTGTTGGCTTCATCGGTGGTGTAGAGCATCCGCAGCTCTGCCGGTTTGGCCGCCGCCGTGTTGGGTGCCGATGACCCGCCCGTGCATGCGGTTGCCAATAGGGTTACGGTGAGCGCGGCTCCCAAGCCCGCTACGATGCGTGACCGCTTGACGCGATCGAGAGATCGGATCATTTTACTGCCTTCCTCAAGCTATGGGCGCCCCATGTGCTGAGGCCTACCTGGATGATTTTCATTACTGCACTCCTTCTAGTTCTTTTACGCTTGGGACGTCGACCCACTCGCCGCACTTGCTGGATTCGATGATGCTTTCGGTGAGGACGGCTGACCTGAGTCCGTCCCGGAAGGTGGGCAGGCCATCGCGGTTGTCTCCGTCGATTGCGGCGTAGGTATCGGCGACAAATGCATTGAACGCATCCTGATAACCCTGGGGATGCCCTGCCGGCAGGACGCTGAGCCGTGCCGCTTCGGGGCTAAGCGCGTCCGGGTCGCGGACAAGCAGCTGGGAACCGGCCCGTTTACCAAGCCACAACGTCTCCGGCGCTTCCTGGTCGAACTGGACCGTGCTCTCAGAACCCGAAATCTCGATCATCAGGCGGTTCTTCCGCCCCGGCGCAACCTGGCTGACCAGGAGGTTTCCCACGGTGCCGTTCTCAGTCGCGAATACAGCTGCAACGAGGTCCTCGGTCTGGACGTCCTTGTGGTGTGCCCGGCCCGAAAAGAGAGTGCGGCTCAGTGCACCGACCCGTGTTATCCGTTCCCCGCTCACGAATTCGAGGAGATCGCACAGGTGGGACCCGATGTCGGCGAACGCCCGCGAAGGGCCACCGAGACCGGCGTCCACCCGCCAGTTATCGTCGTTCCGGGACAGAAGCCAGTCCTGAAGATAGGACCCCTGGATGGTGGAGATCCGTCCCGTCTGGCCGGAGGCGATACGTTCCCGGGCTTCCCGGACCATTGGGTGGAACCGGTAGACGAAGGGAACGGTCGCGACAGTCCCGGCCGTAGCGGCCAGCTCGACCAGATGGGCGGCATCCTGTGCGGTGGTAGCCAGAGGCTTCTCGCAGACAACGTGCTTTCCTGCTTTCAGCGCTGCCTCGGCCAATGCGACGTGGGTGGCGTTCGGGGTGCAGACGTGGATGACGTCGATCCTGTCGTCCTGGAGGAGGTCCTGGACGGAGGCGTAAGCCTGCTCGACGCCCAGGCGGTCTTTGGCGCGGGCGGCACTGGCAGGGCTCGAGGATGCGATGCCTGCGATTTCCGCCCCTGCGGCACGGGCAGCTCTGCTATGCACCTCAGCCATGAACCCGGCGCCGACGAACCCGGCCCGTAACCGGGAGGGGGCTGTTGTGGTTCTGTCGTTTTCCATGCCGAAACAGTGACACGCACCAGGCGGCTTTGGTTGCCAGTCAGCAAAAGTCTGCACCTTTTGACGCTGCTGGCGATGGAATGCGCACGGAAGTTGCACTCTTTGATGCTGTGGGCATCGACGAGTGGACGGGAACGAGTGGGCGCCGTGACACTGAGTGGAGACAAGGACCCCTCGGGGTCCTGTGTGGGTGATATGTCAAGACCTCACGCTCCCCATTCACCTCTTTTGACCCCCCCCGAAACGGAGAGACATGAACAACGGCGGCGCCGGCGAACTTTTGCGTATCCTGCGGGACGGACGCCCGCGGACCAGGGCCGACCTGGCCGGGATAACGGGCTTGGGGCGAGCTGCCATCAGTTCTCGCCTCGAGGCGCTCCTGGAACTCGGACTAGTTGCACCAGTGTCGGATGCGCCCTCCACTGGAGGCCGCCCCTCGGCGCGACTAGCCTTCAACCCCGGTGCAAGGCTGGCCGCTGCCGCCGACGTCGGCGCCACACACGCGACCGTGGCGCTCACGGACCTGTCGGGAAGGATTCTCCTAGAAACCACTGAACGACTTGAGATTTCCTGCGGACCGGAAGCTGTTCTGGACTGGCTAGTGATGACGCTGCAGGGTCATTTGAAAACGATGAAGCGTCCGGCAACGGACATCATCGCTGTTGGCATCGGGCTGCCCGGTCCCGTTGAACACTCCACCGGAAAGCCGACCAGCCCTCCGATCATGCCGGGATGGGACGGATTCGATGTCCCCGCTTACGTTCAGCGGACCTTTGACGTTCCCGTACTCGTCGATAACGATGTCAACATTATGGCCCTCGGGGAACGGGCGACGCGCTGGCCCACTGAGGACAACATGATCTTCCTTAAAGTCGCCACCGGCATCGGCTCGGGCGTTATTAGTGGAGGAATATTGCAGCGAGGCGCGGCAGGAGTCGCAGGAGACGTCGGTCACATTGCTGTTTCCAAGGCAGCAGGAATCCAATGCCGCTGCGGCAAGACTGCCTGCCTGGAGGCCATCGCAGGCGCTCCGGCCGTCGCCGCCCAGCTCCGCGAAAACGGACTCGAAGCAACGACCGCAAACGACGTCGTCTCACTCGTCCGTTCCGGCGATTTGGCTGCTATTCACGCCGTCCGGCAGGCTGGCCGCGACATCGGAGAAATGCTCAACATGTGTGTGAGCCTCATCAACCCTGCCCTGATTGTCGTCGGTGGATCGCTTGCACAATCCGGAGAACATCTGATCGCCGGAATCCGTGAAACGGTCTATGCACGCTCAACGCCGTTGGCGACCCAGCATCTGAATATCACTCAATCCGAAACCGGCCCGGAAGCTGGAGTCGTTGGGGCCAGCATCTTGGCTGTTGAACATGCCCTCGCCCCTGAACGAGTCAATGATCTCGCAGCCACACTGGATCCCGGCGGACACCAAAATACCGATCGGCAGAATGTGGAACACGTCGCCCAAGCATCACTCCGTGACTCCGTGGCCAGTTAATGGCACCGCGCATCTCTTTGGCCACGTTTCCAAACGAAGATGTGGAGGGCACGCGCGCCATGGCTAACCGCTCCTCGTGTGGAGCGGAGCATTATCGCCCGAGCCCGTGCCCTATCCAACGCCATGCACACCCAAGCCAGAGCGACGACAAAACCGGTCGTGTTGGGGCGCCGGCACTGAAACCATGAACGCACCAATTAAAGATGTACACAGGTAAAATGGGCTTACAGTTGAGGTCTTTTAGGCGGGCCTTGTGTGCCCCGCAACCGCTTGCTCACGACATCGTGGCCCTTCCAAGGGAGCGCCATGAAGGTTCACACTTGTGAAAAAGGAGGATGGCATGCCTCAATCTGCTACCGAGAACAGCGGTCATCTGCGGCGATATACAGTGCCGGAGGGGCTCAGCCCCGAACAACGGTTCGAACATTGGCGAACGTGGTATGGCAGTGCTGTCGAAACTCCGATGCGGTTGGAAAAGTCGGCACATGCTGCTGCCGTCCCTTTCACTCCTTCGGCCATTAGTCTTGCCGGGCCAGGTTTCAGCCTCATAGAAATGTGCAATGCCCCCGCATTGGGCTCGTGGGCGCCGAATCCCGACACTAGGGATCTGCGCCTGGCCTACTTCAGGAAAGCGCCGGCCCTAACCCTCGCTCTCAACGGCGTGCCTGAGCCAGTATCGCCGGGCTCCGTCAGGTTCATTGATACCTCGCTGGGCGGCAGTTTCGATGCGCCCGAGGGCTTTCATGCCTTGCAGATCAACATCGATCGCAGCAGCCTGGATGTGGGCGAGGCCGCGTTAGGCTCCCTGCTTCGCATGCCTGACCTCGCGAAGCATCCAATTGTGGGGACTTTCGTGATTCCTGCGCTGTTGAGTTGGAAGCGGCCGGGCATCGACCGGGAGGCATCGGGAACCGCAGACATCCTCAGATCCGTAATTGCGACCCTGGTGGGCTCCCTGCTCGAAACGCCGGTCGACGCTGAGGCGCAGAAACCAGCCCTAAGTCGGGCGGTGAAGAAATACCTTGATGCTAGCTATGACAACCCCGATCTGGACGTGGCAATGGTCGCCGAAAGGTTCAACCTCTCTCGTCGCTCCCTGTTCTACTTTTTCGAGAAAGAAGAACTCCACTTGAGCGAGCGCATACGCGCTTTGAGAACGCGCAAAGCGCTGGAGCTCCTCCTTCAGGCCGACGCCCAAAGGATCACCTACTCAGAAATTGCGACATCGTGCGGATTCACCAATGTGCAAAGCATGCGCCGTGCGGTGAAGGAGTTTACCAGGATGAATGTGAGGGAGATCCACCGATCCGAGAGCGAGGTTCGTGTTGCGCTGCAACAGCTGCGGGAGTCGCTGATCCCCTAGCGTCTGACCGAGTTGGCGGAGGGAGCTAAAGAACTCCCTCGCCATCGTCTCAAACGAATTGCGCAGCGATCGTTGACCGCCTCACGTATGGCGTAACATCATCGAAAACCGGCACCGACCGACTCCTGCCGCCTCGCCCGCACCCGCAACCGACTTGCGGAAGGATCGGGAGACCGCGCCGGCAGCGAAACACCCCGGGCGCCGCGGTGAAGGCGACGGTGGGAGAAACGAAACAAGGATAGGCTGGGCCGCCTTCGGCAGGGCCGGATTATTCGCCTTCGTCGACCGCTTCGCGACGATGACGTTCGCGTTGGCCGTACGCCGCCCGAAGAATGTCATCCTTTGACTCGAATCCTGAGCCCAACGCACCACCGATGAGCGTCGCCGATGTCGTCATCCAGGCGACTTCCATAAAGTCCCAGACAGTCACGGGATGTTGCAGGGTCCGTGCCAATAAGGCATCGTCGATAGTGAATGCCGCGGCCAGCAGCACGGCCACGAACAGCAGGACGTAGCTGATCACGACGCCGATCATCAACGACCACACTGTTGAAGAGTTATACAAGGAAGCCTTGTACCGTTCGAGGGTATCGTCGCGCCGGGGGCTTTCCCAGAGATCGTGTTGGGTGATGATCCAGAACACCATAGAACTGATCGAGAGGACCATCAGCAGGGTCAGCCTCGGCGCCCCGAGCAGGTCCGCGAGTTGCCAGATTGTGTCCGTGACAAGCGCGAAGGCGCCTGTGGCGATCGCGGCGGCCATTGCGCTTCTCAATCCGAAGACCAGCCGCCAAGGTCGGTTCGCCCGCAGCATGCCCGCCAGCAACCGTCCCCGGCCGAGGCGGGTTGCTGAGACGTAGCGGAACCCAATCGGCCCTTCGTCAAGAACAGCGGTCTCAATGTGCTTGGATTGGTGCAGCGAGGGCGGGCCAAATTCCACGGCGTCATCCTCGGGATCGAAGTGGCGGTGCATCGCCCAGCCGAGATCGGCGACGGCGGAGCGGACCCGGCGGTCGATGTTGACAGCGCCGAGCGCGGGCAACGAAACCAGGGAGATCGGCTCTCCCACCGCAACTTCCGCGACCACGGTCCGGCCCTCGAAACGAATCGGAAGATCGGTCAGGCAGACCATGACATCCCATGCACGGAGGGTCCGGTGTTTCGCCAAGGAGTCCAGCATCGGCGTCAACCCATTGCCGGCCGTAAAATCCTGGTACTCGATCACCACGGACCAGTCGTGGCGCTCGTCGGCAAGGTTGAGCAGATGGCCCACTTCGCGTCCGTTGCGCTCGGCAAACTCGGCGGTGACCTCCGGTTCGGCGAGCACGCCCAGCGTACGGGCACTGGTGGGGTTCACGTCGCCCGAATGTTCCGGCACGCCCGACCTCCAATGGTTCAGTGTCTATGACCTGCAAACTGGACGTCACCCTCGCCGTGAACAGAGGGTCCCGATGCCTGAACGCCTCGGCTGCCGCATTGCCCGGCCCGCCCAGAAACTGCCCATATTCGAACCTGGCAGGTCACCCGGCGCCGCGTTGACCGCGGCTATTCGGCCGATTGAGGCCTGGCTATGGGACGTGAAAAGGGGCGCCGTGCGGACGAAGGCGCCATGCGCGCGTTGCGACGTGCAGGTTTAGTCGGGTCTCGGGATCGGCAAGGTCGAAGCCGCTGATCTGCCGGATGGACTTCAAGCGGTAACGCAGAGTGCTTCGATGGATGGTCAGGCTCTGGGCTGTACTGTCATAGTTGCCGCCGTGGTCCAGATACTGGGCCAGGGTTTGCACCAGGTCAGACCCCCGGCTGTCGTCGGCGCGTTGAAGGGTACCGAGCCACTCGTCGATATAGTCGGCCAGATCCGGTTCGCCCCCAGCTGGGACCAAGAGGCGGTAGATCCCCAGTTGATCAAAGCGGGTGACACCGTAGCGATCGATTGAACCGGCCCGGATGTGGAGCGCGTGCAGGGCTTCCGAGAAGGAGCGCGGAATCTGGGCAATATCAAGGCTTGGACCGCCGATGCCCACGGCCCCGGTGGCACTTCGCAGGGTTTTGGCGACAACGGAAAAGACCTCGGCACCCAACGGATCTCCACGTACGACGGCAACAGCCATGTCCGAGCGCCGTGAAACGAGCGCGGATGAACGGAGTTCCCGGAACGTCCTGCGCAGTGCGACCACGACAGTATCGTCCGTTCGTGGCGGCTGCCACTGCGCCACGATGACGTGCTGCGGACCACTGATGTCATATCCCAATGCCGCGGTACGAACGCCTGCGGTTGCGCCATCCGTTCCGGACACGAGTTCGTCCACGAGGTCGCGCCCCAGCCTTAGTTCCAGCCGGGCCAGGCTGCGGCGGTGCGACAACTCGACTTCCAAGAGCCGCGTTGCGTACTTCAGCGCGAAGACGTTGCCGGCTGTGACCTGCCTGTCGGTTGCCAGCATGCAAATAGCCCCCAACACCTCGCCGTGCGACAGGGCAAGGGAAACGAGCCTTCGCGGTTCGCGGACTGGTGAGCCGGAGGCAAGCCATAGCTGCGCAGTCCGCGACCTGGCCGCTGCGCCAAGCCTGGGGTAGGGGCGTTTGGACCCGATTCCAGCCGCCGCGCTAATATGCCCGAACGCGTCCTCAATACAGATGGGCCGCCCCGTCAGCCGTGAAAGGACCTCCGCCAGGAGTCCCTCCCGGGATTCGCTGTCCCCGAGGTCGGGAGCCGCGCCCTGGTCCAGGGCATCCCGGATCCTGTCGTGTTCTTCAAGCTCAAGGACCGTCGCCGAGAGGGACAGGAGACGCTGGTCCATGTCGTCACGGCGGAGCGGCTGACCGGTTGCGTCATTCGGGAGTTCCCGGGGGGACCCCCTGGCATGAGTCGTTCCCGTTGTCCCCGCGGTTATCCGGAGCTGCATCAGCTGCATCAGCTGCGGGAGATCCGGACGGTCGGCGGCGGACAGCACCAGACACCCGGTCAGCTCGGCAGCGTCGCCAACGGTGAACAGCGCGTATCGCCAGCCCGGCCTGGCGCACGGGAGAACGGAGTCCCTGCCATTGAGGCGCCGGACGTCCTGATCCTGAGGCAACTCCGCGCGTTCGGGCACGGGGTTCAACTGGCCATTCACCGCGAGGTAACGGTCCTTGACCTCACAGAACGACATGTCCGACACCGCCTGCGCGGCCGTGTTGAGGATTTCCTCTGCCACACGTCGATCGAACATATTGATCCTCGTCTCTGTCCACAGCAAAGGCTTACAGGGGATACAAGCCTGGGCAGACCGTAATCCGTTGCCCTCTGTGATCGAGACTCGGCTTTAGCCGCTTGTCCCCATCACGGAGTTCAGAATCGACCATTTTCGAGTCCCACGGTATGCCGACCTGAACATGAACCCTCGACGCAGGGTGTCCAACGCCGTACTTGGCCGGGATACCGGTGAGTCCTCTCTTGCCGGCCCGGCCAACTCTGCGGCCGATCCGGCAAGGCCGGGATCGGCATACCAACACCACCAAAACTACGCCCGTATGTCGCCGTTGTTAAGCTCTTGTCATGTCCCTGCGGATTGCCGTCAGTGCTGGACGCTAAACGACATTTCGGGACGTCTTCGACGCTTGCGCGGCATAGTCAGGTAACTCGACCGCCGGGACGGATGCGCGGCGACTTGACGTAAATCGCGAAATTGGTGCCGGCCGTCGTCCGTCTCGCCCAGGGGACCCTCCTGCTGGACTTTCACCGTCCCTCACTCCAGCGCGCACCGGCCGGTCCGTACCGGAGGAGGCGCAGGTGCTCGTGGATCATTGCCACGGCTGTTGAGCCTTCACCGGCGGCCGCCGTTACGCGTTTCACCGATCCATGCCGAACATCGCCGACCGCGAACATCCCGGGGACGCTGGTTTCCAGGGGCAGCCGTCTGCGCCCCAGATGGCTGAACTCAGGAGGAATGTCCTCGAGATCAGCCCCGGTGAGAACAAAGCCGTGGTCATCCAGGGCGAGGGTACCCTGCAGCCATTCTGTGTGCGGCGTGGCCCCGATGAAAATGAAGAGGTATCGGGAGTCGAAGATGCGCTGTTCGCCTGTGGCTCGCAGATCGACGACGATCCGTTCGAGGGCGCCTGAACCGTCTACGCCCACGATGTTGGCCCCCAGCAGTACTTCTATGCCCGGTTGCTCTTCGATCCGTTCCGCGAGGTATCTCGACATGTCCGCGCGGAGGTCCGCCCCGCGCACCACCAGCCGCACTGGGGCTCCCGTGCCAGCCAGGAAAAGCGCGGCCTGTCCCGCGGAGTTTCCACCGCCGACGACGGTCACGGGCTGCAATCCGCAGAGCCTGGCTTCATGGACTGTGGCGGCGTAGAAGACACTGATTCCCTCGAATTCCTCCAGCCCGGGGACCGGCAGCCGGCGGTAGCGGACCCCGGTTGCTAGTAGCGCGGCCCGTGAGAAGGCAGGGCCGCTCTCGTTGAACTCGGCGCGGAACTCGCCGTCCCTCAACTCGATGCTGCGTGCCCGGCAGGCGACGTTGATCTGGACTCTGAACTTGCGGGCCTGAAGGATTGCTCTTTCAGTGAGTTCCCCGCCGGAGATTCCGGCGGGGAAGCCCAGAAAGTTCTCGATCCGCGGCGACGTGCCGGCCTGCCCACCTAACCCGAAGCCTTCCTTAAGGACGACCGACAACCCGTCGGACGCTGCGTAGACGGCGGCCGCCAGGCCGGCCGGACCGGCCCCGATCACCATGAGATCGTACGTGGCCGAATGCTCTTTCACTGCCCGCAGGCCCATGGCGAGGGCCAGGTCTGCGTTGGACGGGTTTCTGAGGACCTGTGAAGCATTAAGCACCACTGCGGGCAGGTCACTTGCGAGGATCCCGGCCCGGTCCAGGATGGCCTGCGCCTGCTCGTCATCCTCCAGATCAACCAGCCGGTGAGGCAGGCGGTTGGCGGCTGAAAATTCCAGGAGGCGAAGGGTGTCACGGCTGAAGCGGGATCCAACGATGCGGATGCCCGCGCCCGCGCTGATCAGCAGGATTCGGCGCTGAAGATATGCCCGCAGGATGGTCTCGCCCACCGCGGCGTCCGTCAGAATCACACGGCGCAGATCGTCCCCGCTGATCTGGAGCACTTCACACGCTTCGGCGGACACAGTGCTGACAAAGGCCGGTTGCCCCTCGACCAGGCCCAATTCCCCGAGGAACCGTCCCGGACCGTGAACTTCGAGGATCCGCGTGCCGGGGCCCAGCTCAGCAGGCTGTCTGCCATCGGCGTCGTGCAGCCCCTCTACGACCATTACCGTGCCCTGCAGTATGACGAAGAAGTCACTGTCGAAGTTTCCCTCCTGTATGAGGACTTCTCCGGCGGAGGTAGCCCGGCTGGTGCCGGCACGGCCCAACAATTCGATCTGGGCTTGGCCGAGCCGTGGATAGGCGCCGGAGACATCCGGCGTTTCGATCAGCGTCGAGTCTGCGATAGGTTCCATCAGCTGCTTGTTCCCGCCGGTACCCTAGACGAATGCCTCATGGGGATAGCACCAGCGCCAGTCCTCGCCGGGCTCCAAGGAACGAACGATTGGATGCAACTCGGTGGCGTGGGCTCGGGCGTGCCGCATGGGTGAGGAATCACAGCACCCGACGTGGCCGCAGGAGAGACACAATCGCAAATGAACCCACGGAGTGCCCAATGACAGACATTCCTCGCAGCCCTGCGGTGTGCGTAACCGAACCGGACGAATCTGCGCGAGATGCGGATCAGGAATTCCAGGAATCATGTTCGCTCCTATGTCGGTCCGGCCATGGAGCCGGCCTCGCCGCGGTAGGCGGCAATAAGGGTTGCGTCGGCACTGACCGGCGGCTTGGGAACCATTCGGACCGGCGAGCGGGGTGCCCCAGATAAAGCACAGTAATAGACCCGGCTCATTGGCCTGTCAAGGGGTACATCCGGGAAATCCGCGTCGAGCAGGGAAGTCGACGACGGCGGGACCCTCCCGCCGTCGTCGTCGTGCCTTGTGTACCGGAATTGCAGTGAGTCCCGTACCCGAGTGAACTGGCGCCAGGGGAGAGCGGGTATCGCCATCCCGGGCCTGGGGTGGGGAGTGGGCCATCCCTGACTTGGAGCTGGCGGACATCGTGGTCCTCGCCGTCGGCGCCCCGTTCGGGCTCGAAACAAGTGACCGTCCACCGCAGTTAGCAAGACTACCTGGCAGAAGGCCAGTGCAGAAAGAGATTGCACGGCCTTGGCGGGAATCTCCCCGGCCCTTAGCGGATGGAGCATTTGTTGGACCTGCAGGCAATCCGCAGCTGAGGGACACGTTCGTGGGCGAGATGTGCGACGGCTGATCCTCAGATTATCTCGGCGTCTTGGAGGATTAGCCTGTGGACCCTGTCCTGAGAGGTCAATTCCTTGGAGCATATTTGACCTTCGAGGGTCATGCCGTCGCCCCATCCAGGGGGCAGACTCAACCCTATTAGGCCCCATGACAACGCCCTTGAGCCTCGTGGCCCAGCGGGACAGGGCGTGCGTCGTGCGGTGCAACCTCGGGCGGACGTCGCCACAGGACCGGTCGCGCCCTCTAGGACCGGAGTGAGTCATGGCCAAAGCAGTAGGAATTGATCTCGGAACAACCAACTCGGTGATCGCGGTCTGGGAAGGCGGGGAAGCACGCGTCATACCCAACGCAGAAGGAGCCCGGACCACTCCGTCAGTTGTGGCGTACACGGACACCGGGGAACGGCTTGTGGGGCAACTGGCCCGCCGGCAGGCGATTCTCAACCCCAAGGGAACCATCACGTCGGCCAAGCGGTTTATCGGCCGACACTATGACGAGATTTCGGATGAGGCCAAGGCCGTGAGTTTCGACGTCGTAGCGGACGACAACGGCGTGGCGCGTTTTCAAGTTCAGGGCAAGAAAGTCGCACCCGAAGAGGTGAGTGCGCTCGTTCTCCGCAAGCTGGTGGACGACGCCGCGAAGCAGCTGGGCGAAAAGGTGACGGAGGCCGTCATTACCGTTCCCGCGTACTTTAACGATGCACAGCGCACCGCGACCAAGGACGCGGGCAAGATTGCCGGACTGGAAGTCCTGCGCATCATCAACGAACCTACTGCAGCGGCCCTGGCCTACGGCATCGACAAACGTCAGCATGAGACGGTGTTGGTTTTCGACCTTGGCGGCGGAACATTTGATGTGAGCCTGCTGGACGTGGGGGACGGGGTTGTGGAGGTCCGCTCGACGGCGGGTGACACGCACCTTGGCGGCGACGATTTTGACCGCCGGCTGGTCGATTACTTGGCTGACGACTTCCAGAAGGAGGCGGGCATCGACCTCCGGTCGGACGCCCAGGCGTTGCAACGCCTGTTCGAGGCGGCCGAGAAAGCGAAGGTCGAGCTGAGTTCTGTGACCCAGACCCAGGTCAACCTTCCCTTTATCACTGCCGACGCCACGGGTCCCAAGCATCTGACGACCACCGTTCGGCGTTCCGTTTTTGAAGACATCACCCATGACCTGGTGGAGCGCACCCTGGGTCCGGTCAAGCAGGCGATGACGGACGCCAAGGTCACCGCCAACGACATCGATGAAGTGATTTTGGTCGGCGGATCCACCCGTATTCCTGCGGTACAGAACGTCGTCCGGCGTCTGACCGGCGGCAAAGATCCCAACATGAGCGTCAATCCAGACGAAGTCGTGGCTATCGGTGCGGCGATCCAGGCCGGCGTGCTCAAGGGAGAGGTCTCGGACGTCCTGCTACTAGACGTTGTGCCGCTTTCCTTGGGTGTCGAAACCCGCGGCGGCGTGATGACCAAGATTATCGAGCGCAACACGACGATCCCCGCAAGGCGCAGCGAAGTGTTCTCCACCGCCGACGATAACCAGCCCGCCGTTGACGTAGTGGTCTTGCAGGGGGAGCGGGAACTGGCGGCGGATAATCGGGTGCTGGGCCGGTTCCAGCTGACCGATATCCGGCCAGCGCCTCGCGGAGAACCGCAGGTCGAGGTCACGTTCGACGTGGACGCCAACGGCATTCTGAACGTCACCGCCCGCGACAAGGACACGGGCAAGGAACAGGGCATCACCATCAGCGAAGGCTCCAACCTCGACGCCAAGGAAGTCGAGCGCATGATTGCCGAGGCTGAGTCCCACAGAAGCGAGGACCTGCAGAACCGGGAGCGGATTGACACCCTCAACGAACTCGATGCGGTGGCATACCGCGTTGAGCGGGCCGTCAATGAGCTTGGTGGCGCGGTCCCGGTGCATGACAAGGCCCGAGCGGAACTGCTGGTTGGCCAGGCTCGCGACGCCGTCAGCAACCAGGCAGACGTTGGCACCGCGAGGGAACTAATTTCCGAGCTTCAGCAGTTGCAGTCGGCGCTGAGCGCCTCCGCTGCCTCCGCGGCCACTGCAGGGGCTGGCCAGGGATCCGCATCACGGCCCGGAGCGTCCAACGATGTAGATGACGATGACATCGTCGATGCAGAATTCGATCGTGGCTAGGAACGGCCATGAGTGACCAGGTAGGGCCCGCTGGCCAGGCCCATCCAGGAATTGACGAGACAGAAGCCGCCGCACCCGAGGAAAGGGAAACCGAAGCGGCTGCACAGGCGGACGCGCTGGCCAAAATGGAGGACCGGTGGCGCCGTGCGCTGGCTGACGCAGATAACGTGCGAAAGCGCGCCGCCCGGGAGGGCGCACAGCTAAGGGCACAGGAGCGCGCAGCGGTCTCTTTGGCGTGGCTGCCCGTCCTGGACAACCTGGAACTGGCCTTGGCCCACGCCCCGTCTGCCGGGGACCCGCTCGTCGATGGCATAGCCGCTATACGCTCCCAGGCCATCGATATCCTGGCCCGCCTGGGCTATCCGCGGATTGACGCCGAGAACGTCCCCTTCGACCCACGGACCCACGAGGTGGTCAGTGTGTCGGAAACGGACGAGGCTCCCCCCGGGACTGTGCTGACCGTACTGCGCCCGGGCTACGGCGGCGCGGACACCATCCTCAGGCCAGCCGCCGTCGTTGTGAGCCGGGCGGTGACCCCGGACCGTGGCTAAGGATCACTACTCGGTTCTCGGCGTCCCGCGCACGGCGAAGCCTGACGCAATCCAGCGCGCCTACCGCAATCTGGCAAGAAAATACCATCCGGACGTCAACCGGGAGCCGGATGCCGCCGACAAGTTCAAGGAGATCGGCGAGGCCTACGATACCTTGTCAGATCCCGAAACCAGGGCGCGCTATGACCGGTTCGGTGCCGACTACCGGCAGTACGCCGGCAGCGGGGCCGGCCCGGGCGGCGGCGGCACGCAGCGGGGTTCCGGCGGGCCGCGTCCCGACCCCCGGCCGGGCCCGGGACGCGGCGCCTACGGCAACGCCCATGTCGACATGGGAGGTGACGTCGATTGGGAGGATCTGCTCGGTGGCTGGTTCCGTCAGCAGGGAGCAGGTTCGGCTCAGGGGGTGGACCACGAAGCCGAGCTTCGGCTGACCCTCGAAGAAGCGATCCGTGGCGGACGGCGCACCGTCCGCCTGGCCCAGCCGGGTGGCGAGACTCGGAATTATGACGTTGACGTGCCCCCCGGTGTGCTGGACGGTCAGCGCATCCGCCTCGCGGGGGAGGGCGCGGCGGGCCGCGACGGGGGTTCGCCGGGGGATCTATTCCTGACCGTACGCATCCAGCCGGACGCCAGATACCTGGTCAAGGGCCGGGACATTCACTTCGGCCTTCCCGTCACGCCGTCGGAAGCCGCTCTCGGGGCCAAGATAAAGGTCAACGCGCCTGCGGGACCGGTCACCATCACCGTTCCCGAAGGGTCTTCCAGCGGGCGCAGACTTCGGCTTCGCGGCCAGGGCCTGCCCGACCCGAAGGGCCAGCCGGGGAACCTCTACGCGGAGATACGCGTCATGGTGCCCCCGCGGCTGAGCAGCGAGGTGCGCAAGCTATACGAGCAGCTTGCCGCCGAGTCCGACTTTCACCCTAGGGAGGGGCTTCTATGAGCCGAGAATATCCGCTCGCCTATCCGTGGCGCCTGAATCTCGAGGCGGTGGCGCGCAGCAGCGGTGTCCACCCCGACGTCGTCAGACGGTTCGTAGAGCTGGATCTGATTCGGCCGCTAGGTGGCGATGCTCCGGGCGGCCCGTGGTTCAGTCCGCGGGCCCCGGAACTGATCGCGCGCGTCCTGCGGTTGCATTCGGAGCTGGCGCTGAACTATGCGGCAATCCCGCTGGTACTGGACTTGCTGGCGCGGGTGGACACGCTGGAACGACGTTTGGTTGAAATCACGCAAGTGGAAAGGACTACTTCGCGATGAATATGGAGAGTTTGACCCAGAAGTCGCAGGAGGCCTTGGCAGGGGCCCAGCGGATCGCCCAGCAACACGGCCATACCGAGACCGACGGCGAGCATCTGCTGGCGGCCCTGCTGGAGCAGGAGGGTGGCCTCGTTCCGCGGCTGCTCGTGGGCATGCAGGTTGACGTGGACGAGCTGAACAGGGCGGTCGAGACCGAGCTGCGGCGGAAGCCGAAGGTGACCGGACCGGGGGCAGCGCCAGGGCAGGTGTACGTGAGCCGCAGGCTCGGCACACTCCTCGATGCCGCTGAACGTGAAGCCAAACGGCTCAAAGACGAGTACGTCTCGGTGGAACACCTGCTGGTCGCGCTGGCGGAGGAAGGCCGGTCCACGGCAGCCGGCAAGGTGCTGGCCGAGCACGGCATCACCCGCGAGGCGTTCCTCTCGGTCCTGACTCAGGTCAGGGGAAACCAGCGCGTCACCTCTGCTACGCCGGAGCAGACCTACGAGGCGCTGGAGAAGTACGGCCGCGATCTTGTGGCGGACGCCCGCACCGGAAAGCTGGATCCGGTCATCGGCCGCGACGCGGAAATCCGGCGTGTCGTCCAGATACTTTCACGCAAGACCAAAAACAATCCGGTGCTTATCGGCGAGCCTGGAGTCGGCAAAACCGCCATTGTGGAGGGACTGGCCCAGCGGATCGTCCGGCAGGATGTGCCGGAAGGCCTGAAGAACAAGACCATTTTCTCGCTCGACCTGAGCGCCCTCGTGGCCGGTGCCAAGTACCGCGGCGAATTCGAGGAGCGGCTGAAGGCGGTGCTGGCCGAGGTGCTGGCGGCAGAAGGCCGGATCCTGCTCTTCGTGGACGAGCTGCACACCGTCGTCGGGGCAGGCGCGTCCGAGGGGTCGATGGACGCCGGTAACATGCTGAAGCCAATGCTGGCCCGCGGGGAGCTGCACATGATCGGCGCCACCACCCTCGACGAATACCGCAAACACATTGAGTCGGATGCGGCTTTGGAACGCCGCTTCCAGCCGGTCCTGGTTGAGGAACCCGACGTCGAGGACGCCATTTCCATCCTTCGCGGCTTGCGGGAGCGGCTTGAGGTCTTCCACGGCGTACGGATCCAGGATAGTGCTCTGGTGGCTGCGGCCACCCTATCCCACCGGTACATCACAGACCGTTTCCTCCCGGACAAGGCCATTGACCTCGTGGATGAAGCATGCGCCCGGCTGCGGACGGAAATTGATTCGATGCCAGCGGAACTGGATGAGCTCACCCGAAAGGTCACGCGGCTCGAAATCGAAGAGGCGGCGCTCTCCAAAGAGACCGATCCGGCCAGCAAGACCCGGCTCGAGGAGCTGAGGCGTGAATTGGCGGATCTGCGCGCCGAGGCCGACGCGAAGAGGGCCCAATGGGAAGCCGAGCGCCAGGCGATCCACAAGCTGCAGGAAATCCGCAGTGAACTGGAGCGGGTGCGGCTGGAGGCTGAGGAAGCCGAGCGGAACTACGACCTCAACCGGGCGGCGGAGCTACGCTACGGCCGACTTGGTGACCTCGAACGGCGGCTGGCCGCCGAGGAGGAACGGCTGACCGCGAAACAGGGTGAAAAACGCCTGCTCCGCGAGGTGGTGACGGAAGACGAGATCTCCGACATTGTCGCGGCCTGGACAGGCATACCGGTCGCACGGCTGAAGCAGGGCGAACGTGAAAAAGTCCTGCACCTGGATGAAATCCTGCGCGCCCGCGTCGTGGGGCAGGAAGAAGCGATTAGCGCGGTGACGGACGCCATCATCCGCGCCCGCTCCGGTATCCGGGATCCCCGCCGGCCCATCGGCTCCTTCATCTTCCTCGGCCCGACCGGCGTCGGGAAGACCGAGCTTGCCAAGGCTCTGGCTGCGGCGCTCTTCGACAGCGAGAACGCAATGATCCGGCTGGACATGAGTGAGTACCAGGAGCGCCACACCGTGAGCCGGCTTCTGGGGGCGCCTCCTGGCTACATCGGTTACGACGAAGGAGGACAGCTCACGGAGGCGGTACGCCGGAAGCCCTACTCGGTGGTGCTGTTCGATGAGGTGGAAAAGGCCCATCCGGACATTTTCAACACCTTCCTGCAAGTGCTCGACGACGGACGGATTACGGACTCGCAAGGCCGGACCGTCGATTTCCGCAACACCGTCATCATCATGACCTCCAATATCGGCTCCCAGTATCTTCTGGAGGGTTCGGCCGAAGGCGGGGCGATCACCGAGGAGGCGCGAGGCATGGTCATGGGTGAGCTCCGGGCGCATTTCCGCCCCGAGTTCCTCAACCGCGTGGACGATACGGTCCTGTTCGCGCCCCTGGGACTGCCGCAAATCGAACGCATCGTTGATCTGCAATTCCAGCAGCTGCGGCAGCGGCTGGCCGAGCAGCAAATAGAGCTGCACCTAACCGAGGAGGCGCGCCTCCTGATTGCCGAACGCGGCTTCGATCCGGTATACGGAGCCCGGCCCCTGCGCCGCTATATTTCCCACGTGGTGGAAACGCAGGTGGGCCGTGCCCTGCTGCGTGGCAGCATCGCGGAGGGCGGAGTGGTCAGGGTGACCGCATTCGAAGGGGAACTCGTGGTTGACTACAGCACGATGGAGCTGGAAGGGGCCGGAACGGCATGAACAAGGCCATCATCAAATGTCCCCATTGCGGCAAGTCCAACCGCGTTCCGGCTGTCGCCGAGGGCCGGCCACGCTGCGGAAGTTGCCACCGGGAGCTTCCCTGGGTGGTTGAAGCGGGCGACGACGACTTCGGCGCGATCGCCGAACGGCCCAGCGTTCCGGTACTGGTGGACTTTTGGGCGGTCTGGTGCGGACCCTGCCGGATGGTGAGCCCCGTGCTGGACCAGTTGGCACACGAACGCGCGGGGCAGATCAAACTTGTGAAGGTCGATGTGGACCACTCGCCGCAGCTCTCCGCCAGATTCGCCATTCAGGCAGTGCCAACGTTGCTGGTCATCGTCGACGGCAAGATCGTCGCGAGGCAGGCCGGCGCGGCTCCCGCGCCGGTGCTGAGGTCCTGGTTGGAGGGGGCCCTCACGAAGTAGCTCAAGAACAGCGGACGACGGCGGGCGGTTTCCCGCCCAGCGTTGGTTGGTTCCCGGAATGGCGGGAGATTTCCTCCCGTTCGGGCCGGCAACCGCAAGCCCCCCAGTCGGTGCCTCGGCGGGCAACCTACACTAGACGCAATATCGGCGGCATTGCTAGGCTGCACTGCGATCGTCAGTGCCGCTAATTCGACTGGTCGAAGAGGATAGCGAGGCAGGCAGAGGGGAGTCGACGAGGTTTGGTACGCCTCCGAACGAGGCCAAGGTCCGGGCCGTCTCCACGAACTCGCGCGCCAGCCCGTCATTGACGTCAGTGCGCCATGCAATCGACAGCGGAGAGGGCGGGACGTCTCTGACGGGGATAAAAGACAGCCCAGGACGGTCATAGAAACGTTGGGTCGAGGCCTGAGTGAACGCAATGCCCCGCTCACCCATGATGGCTTCGAAACACTCGTCGACGGTGGCTACCTGAGTGCCCAGACGGACCGGCTGCCCGCCGCGGGCCTGGGTTGCGAGCCAGAAATCCCTCCACTTATCCGGAGCCTTGCGGGCGACGAAGGACTCATCAACGACCTGTTCCACCGAGACCTCGGACAGACCGGCAAAGCGGGAACTGCTGGCAACTACGAGGACCCGCGGCTCAATGAACAGTGTCTCCATGGCGAGCCAGTCAGCCGCTGGCAGGGGCGGCCGTACAAATGCCACGTCAGCGCTTCCGTCGGCAAGACCCGCTGTGGGGTCGGCGAAATCGAAGGACCTCATCTGGACGTGAATTTCCGGGTGGTTGTTCTTGAACGCGGCGAGGATCCGCGGGGTCAGTTCAGCGGCCGCGTTGGCCTGAAAGCCGACTATCAGGGTGCCCCGCACGCCGCTGGCGACCTCACGCGTCAACGAAACGGCGCGCTCCGCGGCGGATAAAAGGCGCTTAGCTTCACCCATCAGGACATCCCCTGCGCTGGTCAGGGAGACGCTGCGGCTGGTCCGGATCAGCAGGGGAGTGCCCAGCGAGTGTTCAAGCTTCCGTATTTGGACGCTGAGGGATGGCTGAGCTATATGGAGCCGCGCAGCGGCTCGACCGAAGTGCAATTCTTCCGCAACGGCGACGAAGTACTGCAGGACGCGCAGGTCTAGCTGTGGCTGCTGCATCGTTCAACTCTAAGCTCCGCCACAATCGGGGTCCAATAGTTTGGGCCTATTGGTGGATAGGGCACAGGTATTGGACCGTTCGGGGTCACGGGGGCTGCAATGGAAACAGCGAAGGGTTGCCAACGGAGACAGCCGCCAAAGGCACTCCAGGAACCCCGCTTTCGAGGCTCGGGCAGAGAAGTCCGACCCTCCGCGAGACCAATGAGAGGAACAACGACATGACGGTCGCAACACGTGCCCCTTCTGTAGAATCCTGGGTTCAGAGCTTCACCGAGGCCAACAACCAGGACCCGGAAATCCAGGCCCACGGAAAGTACTTCACCTGCTCCTACCTGCTGGACATGGAGGCGCACACCTTTGTTGTTCGGGTGGTGTCGGGCACCATCGCCCAGATTTCCGTGGACCCGGGACCCATCGAGGTGCCCTACCAGTTCGCCATCCGGGCCAGCGCCCACACCTGGGGTGAATTCGGCAAGCCCGTCCCGGCTCCCATGTACCACGGCATCTGGGCCGCCACTTTCCAGCGCGACATGAAGCTGGAGGGCGACGTCCTGATTCTGATGCAGAACCTGCGTTGCATCACCCGCCAGATCGAACTGCTGCGCTCCACCGGCGCACCCGTCTAGACCATAGGAGTTCCTGACATGAGCAAAATTTCCCCCGTCACCGGCCACTACGTCACAGTCGACGTGGACGGCCTCGAATACAAGGTCTTCTACCTCGAAAACGGACAGGGCCAGCCCCTGGTCTGCCAGCACACCGCCGGAGCCCACAACCACCAGTGGCGCGGCCTGCTGGAGGACCCGGAGATCACCGCCAACTACCGCGTCATCGCCTACGACCTCCCCCGCCACGGCAAATCAGACCCCCCTGAAAACACTGAGTGGTGGACCGAGGAGTACCAGCTCAGCGCGGACCACTTCGCCAACTTCATCGTCGCCCTCGTCGATGCACTGGAACTTGTTGACCCCATTTTCATGGGATCCTCCTTCGGCGGCAACATAGCGCTGCAGCTCGCCCACCGCTTCCCGGAGAGGTTCGACGCCGTCATCCCCGTGGAGGGAGCGGACCACTCACCGGGCTTCTACCTCGACTGGTGGCAGCACCCCCATGCCAATGCCGCTCAGGTGTGCGGCAGCGGCACCTGGGATCTCATGGCCCCGCAATCGCCGGAGGCGGACCGCTGGAAAACGTGGTTCTACTACACTCAGGGTTCCGAGGCGTTCAAGGGTGACCTGTACTTCTACTCGGTGGACCACGATCTGCGCGGCAAACTGGGCGAAATCCAGACCGACAAATGTGCGGTGGTCCTGATGACCGGCGAGTACGACTACCTCACCACCCCTGAAGACGGAGCCCGCACGGCCAGCCAGATCCCGGGTGCCGAGTTCATCGAGATGAAGGCCATCGGGCACTTCCCGATGAGCGAGAACTACCCGGTTTTCAAGGAATACCTCGTTCAGGCTCTGGACCTGATCCGCACCAACACAAGCGTCCGAGCCTAGCCGGTTCTCGCCTAAGGCGTCGGTGCCGACCCAGGAGGGCCGGCACCGACGCCAGTGGGTGCATGAGACACCCGAAGGTTTAACGTCCTCATGCACTGCTTCTGGCGGCCCTACCGCACCGAACTGCTGAAGGTCGTGCTGCACACCGCCACGGCTTCCTTCAAAACACCCTGGAGAGCGAACGATGTCAACAAATGCCCAGCATGAGAGCGCCCTGCTGGCCTCTGTCCCGACGGGCCTGCTGATCAATGGTCAGTGGCGTCCGGCCGTGTCCGGGAAGACCTTCGACGTGGAGGACCCGTCGACGGGGAAGGTCCTGCTGAGTCTTGCCGACGCCGGACCTGAAGACGGCATGGCGGCCCTGGACGCGGCCGCTGCCGCGCAGGAGTCTTGGGCGAGGGTCCCAGCCAGGGAGCGCGGGGAGATCCTGCGCCGCGCCTTTGAGCTCGTGACCGAACGGGCCGATGACTTCGCGCTGCTGATGACGCTGGAGATGGGCAAGCCGCTGGCCGAGGCCCGCGGCGAGGTCACCTACGGCGCGGAGTTCCTGCGCTGGTTCTCCGAGGAGGCCGTGCGGGCCTTCGGGCGCTACTCGGTGTCCCCGGACGGGAAGTCCCGGCTGCTGGTGACGAAGAAGCCGGTGGGCCCGTGCCTGCTGATCACGCCGTGGAACTTCCCGCTGGCCATGGCGACCCGCAAGGTCGCCCCCGCCGTCGCCGCGGGCTGCACCTTGGTGCTGAAGTCCGCGAACCTGACGCCGCTGACCTCGCAGCTGTTCGCCGCGGTGATGCTGGAGGCCGGGCTGCCGGCCGGGGTGCTGAACGTGATCCCGACGTCCACGGCCGGTGCCACCACGGGGCCGCTGATCAAGGATTCGAGGCTGCGTAAGCTCTCCTTCACCGGGTCCACTGAGGTCGGCCGCCGGCTGCTCTCGGATGCGTCCGAGAACGTGCTGCGGACCTCGATGGAGCTCGGCGGGAACGCCCCGTTCGTGGTCTTTGAGGACGCCGACGTCGACGCCGCCGTCGCCGGGGCAATGCTGGCGAAGCTGCGGAACATGGGCGAAGCCTGCACGGCCGCGAACCGGTTCATCGTGCACGAATCCGTCGCGCAGGAGTTCGCCAAGAAGTTCGCCGCGAAGATGGCAGAGATGACCATCGCACGCGGCACCGAACCGGAGTCCAAGGTCGGCCCGTTGATCGATGCCAAGAGCCGGGACAAGGTCCACGAGCTCGTTACCGACGCCGTGAGTGATGGTGCCGTCCTAATTACGGGCGGGGCACCGGTCGACGGTCCGGGATACTTCTACGAACCCACCCTTCTCCTCGACGTGCGCGAAGGCGCCCGGATACTATCCCGGGAAATCTTCGGACCCGTCGCCCCGATCGTCACCTTCTCAACCGAGGAAGAGGCCGTCCGCCTGGCGAACAACACCGAGTACGGGCTCGTGGCCTACGTCTTCACGAGGGACCTCAACCGGGGCATCCGGATGGGCGAACGCCTGGAGACCGGCATGCTGGGCCTGAACGCAGGTGTGGTCTCCAACGCCGCGGCACCCTTCGGCGGGGTCAAGCAGTCAGGCCTGGGCCGGGAAGGTGGCCTCGAGGGCATCGAAGAATACCTCTACACCCAGTACATCGGCATCGCCGACCCCTACGCCAGCTAACCACGGCGGTCGACTTACACCCCAAACCGCAGGGGGTCTCCCGTTCTCGAAGTATGGGAAACCCCTTTGCTGCGTGCACGCTTCTGGACATCGGGGGAGAGGTTCTGAGGGGCACTGCCCGGTCATGCGGCTCTCGACGCTACCGACCATGAAGGGGATGAACGGAGGTGGAATCGTTATGAGGCGCCTGGCGACCGACAGCCCTGCGAGGTCAGCCCAAGAGCCCGCAAAGAGCGAGGTCATGACCAGGCTGCTCCCGCTCGTGGAGTTGAATGGCTCGTTCAACTTTATCGAGACAGAGAAACGCCGCACCCGTTCAATGCGGGTGAGGCTGTTTGGGAGGTCTTTGGCGGGGCAAGATCCAAGGTGTGCACAATGTGCACACCCTGGGCTTCGGATCGGGCCGTACTGGTGCCGGACTGGGCCGGACTTCGGAGGTTTTCGGGGGAGTGGCGGAAATTCGAGGGCTGGAACCCGGTTCGAGTCCCACCTCGGGCACAGTGTTTCCGCAGGTCAGGGGCCTTTTTGGTGTTTCTTCGTGTGCACATTGTGCACACTCTGACCTCTGATCTGATGTTCCGGGTGTGTGGGGTCCCGGAACGGCCTATTCGGTTGTGTAGGGGAGCGGCTGCCTACGGCGGACCGGGTACCACCCCCTGGGGACTCTTATGTGTGTTCATCCTCGTTCGTCCTTTCGTTGGGTTTTCGCGTTCACTACTTCATGGTGTCTAGAACCGCGTACAACATGACTTGCTGGCTATTTCTTTTGATCGACCGAGGGTTGCGGCCGGTCCGGAATTTCCGCTCTGATACCTGTTCATGCAGGAATGCGGAGGGGACTGCATGCCCTGGCAACCGAACCAGAGCTGATCTTGAGCTCGCTGAGCCCGGCCAGTCGGTAGGCGGGGCCTCGACGGGAAACGCATTGATGAAGAGAGCCTCGAATCGGAATCGAACCGCATTTTGGCCTTCTACCAGGAACGACGCGGATGGACTCGGCGGGAAGATGGCCGTGCAAAGGCTGCACAACCCCATCCTCCGCGATCCCTTGTGGCGTCGAGGGCGCGAGAGGAAACGTAAGATTTCACCAGAGCCGAACTTTGTCCCGCGCTCTGACGCTGCCAGGGGCTGCGTACCCCCTCAAGCGACTCGCCGTCGGGCGTTCTGCGCCAGGTCGGGGGAGCTGCTTCACGATGTAATCCAACGCGGCGGGACCGGACATGGCGAGAGTGTTGTCGTCAGTGTTGATTCGGCGGCCTTTGAGGGCCTCCCACAGCGCCTCGGCGGGCTCCGGCTGGAAATCGTTGAGGAGGCACCAGCTGGTGTACAGGCCGTACAGCTCTTCCTTGTCCAACCCTCCGTCGGTTTCCCGGTCGGTGGTCGAGGCCTCTGCGAGGAACCGGTCAAAATGCTTTTCATATCCGTTCCCTATCTCCTTGGCATTCCCGGGGATGCTTCGCCGCTGGCGCTGGTCGGCCGGGGCGCCGCCCGGCTGCCAACGCTGAATTAGTGTCAGGAAGACCACTCTGTCCAGTTCGGCCCCCCCCGATGCTTTAACCGCCGCTTTGCCGTGGTTCGGCTGGGCGCGGCTATCCAGACGGAAAGAGTCGATTCCCGGATCTTGGGGCCTGCCGCGCACGCAAGGGCGGCCCACCGGGGCGGCAGTTCCATGCCGGTGCCGCCTGTCGTCCGTGACCCTGTGTGCGCGTGTGGGCGCGGTTGGCCGAGACTTGGCTGTCGGGCGGGGGAGTCCCCGCGTATTGAGTCATTTGGAAAGCTGCATTGTCTGAGAGTCAACTATCCACCGGGCGCTGGCAGCAGATTAGTTCGTTGGGGCGGAGGATGCGCCGTGAGTTCTCGCGCCGCCGGGCAGTGACATTCGGTGGACTGTTGCAGGCACTCCAGTCAGTCGAGTGTCGTCTTGGTATCGAAGTCGTGGTGCAGCCGGTTTCTGACCGAGTTTTCGATCAGGGTCGGGATGTAAATTTTGATCCGGCCCGTGTTCAGCGAGTCGTATTCCTCCGCCACGATTCCCGCGATGAGGCCTTGGGCGCATCGGGAAACCGGCCAGCCAGACGGTCGGTGACCTTCCGGACCGTGGGCTCCTCCGCGCGGGTGAATTACGCATCGACGGCGGAATCACCACTGGTCAGTGCTGATGAGATGGCCCTGCTCGAAAAGCTGGACGACCTGGTCCCGGAAGGGGCAACGATTGCGGTCAATCCCTGGACCGGCGGTGCGATGGCCTTTGCAGTGGCGGACCGCAACACGACATCCAAACACACACTCACCACGTACACCGATGCCGAGCTACTCCTCAACGATAAACTGCGCGACGCGACCACTGATCCCAGCGTCTGTCCGGCCGTCCGGCAGACCGGCGTCGCCTATGTTCTTGATTTCGGAACCAGGGAAGTACACGGCGGCAACCACGGTTTCCAGGGACTACTGATACCCAGTTCGACTCCGGGATTCGAGCTGGTGGCGCAGGTCGGTGACGCGAAACTGCTGGAGCTGACGGCCTGCCGCTAGGCTATTCGGGAGCAGCGCTACAGACCAAGCATCGTGGCGAGAGGACGGGCCAGGGTTTTGGCGAAGGTATTCGTCAGGTGATTGTCCCGGTAGACCAGGACGTTCCCCAGAACTGCCGGGCACGTGCCATCGCGGCATAAATATGGATCAAGATCCAGAAGCTCCACGCCTTCCAGGTCCAGCGCTGTGCGGCGGAGAGGATCTTCGTGCCGTTCCCCGTCCCGGGCAGGAACGGAGCAACTGTGATCATTTCCTACCGCCGCCACACAGTCCGGCACGGACCGGTCCGGAAAGGGGATGTCGGGAATGACTGCCACGCGGACACCCTGCGCCCGCAGACGGCCCACGAGGTCCACGTAGCCGCGTGCAAGGCTGCCGGGTCCAGCCCAATGCCATTTCAGGTCCTTGGCGTAGCCCTCTGGATGCATCCCGGAAACCACCACGAGTTCCGGCTTCTGGTCCAGAATCATCCCCAACGTGACCTCGTTTTGGTCCGAACAGCCTCGGAACACCACCTGCTCCGATTCCGGCGGTGCAGATGAGAAGGGACAGCCGTTCCGGACCATGGCGTGGACTTTCCAGCCCGACGACTCCCCTGCAAGAACCAGCGGGTCCACGAACTGGGCGGCGTGCGAGTCTCCGACGACGATCATCACCTTGTCGGCGTTCGCTGGACCGTAAACGCAACTGTGTGCATTCTGCTTCGACGGATCGAAGACGCCGCAGTCGCCCGCAGCCGTCAAGGGCACATCCTTGAGCGCCACGGCAGGGTCCGGTTGAACGGGCAGTCCACGCGGAGGATCAATTCTTGATGCGGGGTCCATGGCCAGGGCTCCCGGGTACTGCCGGATGTTGAGTGTCCGTTCGATCCCGGAGAACTTGATTTCCATAGCCGCCCACGGCACGGCCGCCACGAGCGTTGTGGTCACAATGAGCGAGGCTCCTAGCGCGTATGCCGTCCTACCCCGGCCGAGGTGCCTGCCCTTAGCCGTCATCGCATCGCGGAACCACGAGAATCTGGTTCCCCGGCGAAAAGGTTGCTCTACCCACCGGTAGGATCCGGCAGCCAGCGCCACGCTGAGCGCAACCAGCAGAACGCCGTCCACTGCCTGGGGCGAGCGGCCAGCGATGTGGACGAAAAAGACAATGACCGGCCAATGCCATAGGTAGAGCGAATACGAAATATCGCCTAACCAGGTGAAAGGCCCGGTCGACAGCAGTCCTGTGACGCCCCGCGGGGCGGGCGCGCCTGCTCTGCTGTCCTCCCCGACGAGTATGAGGGCACCGGTCCCCAAAACCGGAAGAAGCGCAACATATCCCGGGAACGCCAGCTGAGTTGAGAACGCAAGGGCTGCAGCTGCAAGTGCCGCCAGCCCCGCCCACCCGAGAAGGCGTCGCCATGTGTGACTGAGAAGTGGCGAGAATTTCGTCAGCGCAAGTATCCCGCCGAACCCCAGTTCCCACATCCGCGTGGTTGTTGCGAAATAGGCCACGTCATGGTGAGTCTGCGAGAGGGCAATGCTGTGGACCAGGGATACAGCAGAAAGTCCGATGAAGAAGTTGAGGCAGCGGCGCTGCAGTGACTTTCCCGGAACCCAGCGCCAGTAGGCCACTGAAGCCAGCAGCAGCGGAATCAGCAGGTAAAACTGCTCCTCAACGGCCAGGGACCAGAAGTGCTGCACTGGCGACACGAGCGCGGTGGCGCCCTCATAAGTTCCGGTGCTGAACGCCTGGTTCCAGTTTTGAAGCTGCAGCGCAGACATGATGACGTCCAGCGCAATTGGCTGCCACCGGGACTGAGGCAGCACAATGACGGCAGCCACCAATGTTGTCAGCAGAACCAGAGTTGCGGCGGGCAGCAGGCGCCGGATCCGCCTGGAATAGAACTCGCCCATGTTCAGCCGCCCCGTGGCCTGAATCTCGCGGACAAGGGATCCAACAATGAGATATCCGGAGATCACGAGGAAGACATCTACACCGACAAATCCACCAGGCAGTAGCTCGGGCCACAGGTGATAGATGATAACGAGACCCACGGCCACGGTCCGCAGCCCCTGGATGTCCCGACGAGGCGCTGGCCGCGCTCCGTCAGGAGGGTTGCCACCCGATGAGACGGCGGAAGTCTTGAGGGCAGTCCTCATGGAGCCTTGCCTTTGATGAGTGAATCTGAATGGCGAGAATGAGGATTTGATCGCAAGGACCCATTCAGGACCGGAGCAAAGCCACGGCCTCGACAATGGGTCCATCGAACATTACCCGACCGTGCTCCAGCAGGACTCCCCGGTCACAGATCCGGGAGACAAGATCCAGATCGTGGCTGACCACAACTAGCGTCTTGCCGTCTTGCGCCAGCTCCTGGATCTTGGCAATGCACTTCCGCTGAAAAGGTTCGTCGCAAACGGCGAGGATTTCATCGATAAGGAACACCTCGGGATCGGTATGACGGTTATGGACGTTTTCTTGGTGGCTCCGGTGCTGCCATCACCGGCGGGCCCGGATGTTGGTTTGCCGGTTTCCCGCCGGGCCCCGGAGACCGCGACGGGCCGGCCGGCCCGCCCCACCCGAGCAGGCGGGCGTCCTCCCCGCCCCGCCTGAACGCGCACCGAACACCAAGCCGCAAAGGACATGGCGGTACTGTTCGTCCGACGGTGCAAAGGCCACCTGAAGCTGTTCAGTGGGTGGCGAGTTCGATGGCGAGCACTGCGAGTCCAAGCGCCGCCATGATGGCGAGTACAAGGATTTTAAGCCATGGCTTGACGGGCGGTCGCCGCACCGCGAAGAGCGCGACGACTACCAGGGTGGCGACGAGGGTCGCCGCGATCATCCGGAGCGCTGGCGCCACGCCGATCACGCCAAGTGCGCTGAGACCAAGAATCGCCATCGGCGCGACGATCACGCCTAAAGACCCGAAGCTCACGTATATGAGGTGGGCGAGTTCGGCCCGGGAGGGTAGCGAGCTGTCCCGGACCATATGTGCGATCACATCTGCAACAAAGACGGCCAGAAGCGTGCCCAGGACGGTGAGTAGGAGCGTGAGTGCAGCGCCGGCCACTGTCGCGTGCCCGGCGTCGCGTTCGGAAGCGATCGTCACGGCCAGGGCTGTGAAGGTGACATATACGCGCTCCTTAAGCGCCTCTGAGCGTTGCTGAGCGTCCGGGAACCGATTGGGAACCACCACGGGGTGTTGGACGGTGGGCAGGGGACCTTTCATCGCTCTGTTCCCTCGGCGTCCGCGGTTGCCGAGTGGAAGGACGGCAGGCGGGTGAGGCTCCCGGAGACCGAGTCGGAGGTGAACATCACGGTGCGATCCGGGCGGACGACCCCCGAAGCCATTCGATGTCGGACGAGCCACTGGTGGAGCTCAGATCCGGGATCGGGGACGACCGGCGCAGCTCCCTTGTCAAGGATCTGTTCGCGTTCCTCGGGAGTGATCGCGAGAGCTAGCAGCGCGAATCCGTTGCCGGCGATGTCGTCGAAGCGGTTGGCGTCCGGGGTGACCGAGGTCGGGGCGTTCGGGCAGACACGTCCGACGGCGGACGTGCGGGCGATTGCCCGGAGCCGAGTGCGAGAGCCAGGGGGTATAGCTGTCTCGGGCTGTGCGGGGATGCCTGCCACGAGGTGCAGGCCCGGTGCCAGGAACCTGCGCAGGACGGTTCCGACGCGACCACCTGCGGTCATGGTGAAGCCGAAGAGCTTTGCGACGGTAATGGTTCTTTTCGCGTGCCGCTTGCGCTCGGTCTGGTAGCTGGCCAGCGCTATTGCGGGGAGGTCGCCGGCAAGAACCCCGGCGACCTTCCAGGCCAGGTTCATTGCATCCCGGAGTCCGGCGCCCATGCCCTGACCTATGAAGGGAGGGCTCAGGTGGGCGGCGTCGCCGAGGAGGAAGACGCGGCGGTCGCGCCACCTGTTGGCGACCTGGGCGCGGAAAGCCCACATGTGCGGCGCGGTCGGGCATCCCCGCCGCGCCGGCCACTTTTGCCAGGCCGAGCATGGTGAAGCATCCAACCAGAGCTATCGTGAGGACGATGATCATCGATCCGCCTTCGGTGCAGTCCGATGCGTGAGCCGCCAGCGGACGCCGTACTCGTCGAGGGCACGCTTGATGGCCGCATGCGATGCCTCGTCAGCGCTCACGGTGATGACTATGGTGCCGTCCTCGATATCGGCGCCCACGGCGTGCACGGATGTCATTTCCCGCAAGGTCTCGCTCAGCGCTACCCTGGTGGCGTCCGCCCGGAGCGCGAGCTTGTATGGCTTGCCCACGGCAGTGACCGGAAGCTGGTCGACGACGGTGACGGACTTCGGCGAGGACGCCCGTTCCCCGACCCGGTCGTCCGCCCAGCTGATCAGGTCTTCAGTCCTCGTGGTCGCACCTGCGGCCAAGGTGACGTAGGCGACCGGTACCTCGCCCGCATGCCGGTCGGGTCTGCCGACAGCCGCTGCGCCGGTCACGTCCGGGTGAGTCAGGAGGGCGTCTTCGACGATTGCAGGGTCGATGTTGTGGCCGCCTCGGATGATCAGGTCTTTGGCGCGGCCGGTGAGCTTGACGAAGCCGTTCTCATCGACCTGTCCGAGGTCGCCGATGTCGAGCCAGCCGTCCCGCAGTTTGCCGAGGCCGTCGAGTAAGAGGCCGTCGGGGCCGTTGCCGACGACGTAGCCGGGGAAGACCGTCGGGCCCTTGATCACCAGCAAGCCTCTTGTGCCTGGTCCGACATCATGCCACTGCCCGGCGTCGTCGACATGCACCGCCTTGATCTCCTGGTACGGCAGTCGGCAGCCGACAGAGCTCCCGGTGGCGCCTGGGAAGCTCCGGACGCTGATGCACGTCGCCTCCGTCAGGCCGTACCCTTCGATGAGGGGGACGCAGGTGGCTGTCTCGAAGCCGACACGCACTGCCGCGGGCAACGGACTGGCTCCGACCAGGGCGTAGCGCAGGCTGCTGATGTCGGCGTTGACGGGAGACGCGGCGAGCGTGGCGTAAACGGTCGGAACGGCGCTCATCGCGGTAAGCCGGTGGTGTTCGACGAGCTTCCAGAAGACGTCGTAAAGGGCAGGGTCGCGATAGCCCAGCGGTCCGGACCACACGACGGTCTGGCCCTTGAAAAGGGGAGCGAGGACGGTCACCATGAGGGCGTTGACGTGGAACAAGGGCAGGGCGGCGAAGTACACGTCGTCCTCGTCGAGGAGGTCGTAGGCCGCGATCATCCAAGAGTCGGTGATCTTGTTGGCGTGGGTGTGTGCCGCCAGCTTGGGGGTCCCGGTTGTGCCGCCGGTGTGGAAGAGTGCCGCCAGATCGCCTGGTCCGGGCTGATCACCGTGGAACTGCTCAGGCGACGCGTCTGCTGCCCGGCGGGTCAGGTTGTCCACGCTTGCGGATCCGACGATGGCGGCCGGGCCGGCTGGTGCCTGGCCGGTCGGTGACAGGAGGAGCACACAGTCCACCAGGCCCTTCTTCGCCAGGCTGAACGCGGCCTCGGTGACGTCGGGATCGAGATCGGGTCCGGCGGCCACCAGCACACGAGCGCCCGAGCGCTGGAGCAGCTCGGCGATGTAATCCTCGGACAAACCGGGGTTGATCGGGACGGCGATCCCGGCAGCCTGGGCGGCCAGGGTTGCGGAGATGAGCTCCTGGCAGTTGGGCGAGAGTAGGGCCACGGTGTCCTTGCGGCCGACCCCGATTTCTGCCAGCAGGTTCGCTATCCGGTTCACATCGGCGAGAAGCTCAGCGAACGTCAGTTCGATGGGTTCCTGCCAGCGCTCGGTGTTCGGAAGTATCGCCGCTGCCGTCCGATCCGGCCACAGCCGGGCGGCTCGGCACAACAGCTCATACGTCGATGCTGGAAGCCCGCGTTCGGAGAGGGGGGTCCTCTCGATCTCGACGACGTCGTCCGGGCCTGAATACCAGGGCCAGAGAGGGGTGCCGTTCACCGGGCGTCCCTCACCGTCGTGCGCTGGCGCTCCAGGTCGATCTTCCCGTCGTCGGTGCTGATGGCGATCTCGATGACGCATCGCTGCCCTGATCTTCGCGGGCAACAACGCTGCAGGGTATATGGCAACAGGCGGCTTCATCCCCAGCTACGCGACCAGCCCCGCCGTCGGTCACGGACGCACTGACGTGCTCGTCGCAGTCACTTACGGTTCTGCTGTCTGGCTTATCTTCACCTACCTCGCCGGATACCTCTCGGACAGGATTGGCCGCAAGCGCACCTACTTCATAGGCTTCGGCACCCAGTTGCTAGCCTGCTTCCCGCTCTTCTGGCTGATCAACACAGGATCCTTGGCGATGCTCTATCTGGCGCTGACTATGCGTGTTGTCGCCTGAGACCAGCGGACGACGCGTACGGATCTTCAGACAGGGCGATGGGGCGGATGATTGACGGACGTCTCTGGGCTTGGGACAGCGGGAAGGCCATCGAGCCAATCTGCCATCTCCTGCGCGTTGCGGGGGACGTAGGCGCCGAAGTGGCGCAGCTCACGAGAGTTAATGAGCGCGGCCCGGGCTTCAGCATCGGTTAGAAGTGCGTCGCAATAGGCGTACGCGATCGCGAGGGCGTCAAGGCTTAGGCCGAGGGCAGAGGCGCAACTGTCGTCATGGGGCCTACCCTAACCTCGCGAAAACGGCGGCGGCCGATCCTTGCCACGGCGTCCGCTTAGGGATCCTCCACGTAGCCGCATGTCACTCCCGCAGGAGCGAAGTCCTCTCAGATATCCCTGTCTGAGATTTCCTTCGCTGTTCGCCGCAATCTGATAGCGGCAAGCCCGACGACGCTGCCTGCTGCGGCCAGGAAGAAGAACAGCACCAGCAGCGGACCAGACATCCCAGGAAAAAGCGGGTTCCGGCCGGTAAGGAAGATCGAAGCCAAGAGGCCCGCCATCGACACGCAAAACGCCAGCCCTAGTACCTTCTGCTTGCGGCCCTGGCGCATCATCGGCGATCTAGTTGAAGTAGCCATGAATATATTCTATCGTATTGAACGAATCCAACTTGACAGGGTTTGTAAATAATTTGGGGGAATATAACATGAAAGCTCGAAAGATTGTCACAATTCTGTCCACCGGGCTTCTCGTTGCCGGTGGCATCGTTGGCACCTCACTAGTGGGGCCGGAAGAGGCGAAGGCTTCGGTATGTGGTTACTCGCAAGAAATCCGCACCTACAGTTCCATCCTCAGTCTGAACTTGCTTGGTCAGACCCTAGACCCCTTTGGCGGCCAGAAAGTCGTGTCTGTCTACGGTCACTGCGGTCCCACAAACGTTAGGATCGTCACCGAATCACCCAATGGCAACCGTTACGCATGCGTACCCCCGGGTGACAGCTGGCTCGGATTCGTGAACCAGGGCGACAGGATCGCTGGCGCCTACTACGTCGGCCTCTGCTAAGGGGCAGGTCCAATGAGTCAGCTAAACGGTTTCAAGCGCGTTTGCGCCGCAATAGCGACTGGGGCGGCTCTGGTAGTCTCCGGACTGGTGGTCACCGCCGCGCCGGCATCTGCAGCCGTGTGCGGTTTTCAGGGTGTTGTCACGTCGAACATCGGCGGCAACATACCGCCCTGGGAAGAAGCGATCTATAACCACTGCGGTCCAGGTAACGTCAAGATCAGAGTCCAGTACTACTACGCCGAACGCGACCTGTGCGTGACCCCTGGAGAAACCCGCCTCTATGCAAACCCGAACTTGGGCGGCCTCAACTTTGCATATTACATTGGCGGCTGCTGACCAATACGAATCAGCCGATTCTCTGTAGGGCAAATATTTACTGTGTTACACAGAAAGTATTTATAACCTACTTCTAAATGAAAACTGAAGTGCTTCATCCCCACTGGGATACCCATCGCTCGCGGGTTTGCATTAACGGCATTCTGTGAGTGTCCCACCGGCGGTCCACTATGCCGGTGGGACACTCATATAGGTCTTCGGACAACCGCCAGCCCCGCTTGGAACGGCTCCTTGGATCCGCAGTTGACGCAAGCCGAGGTTCCGGACTGGCCGCATTGTCGAGCTGATTCGTTCGGCAGCGTACCGACTCGACAGGCATGGACTCAATGAGCGGTGCTAGCCGCGTCTTAGTGGCCCTTGTCATTTGCCCGTGATCCTCGCCATCGCGGACCGTGTGGCCGGTCGAACAGGCGGTGGTCCACATCTGCGTTGTTGCCGCCGGGGAGATGTGTGGGTACACGGTCAGCGGAAACCTGCCCGACGGCGTACTGGGCGATTGCCAGGCCCGACAGGCAGGCCTATCTAATGCATTCCGTCTTGGTCAGCAAGCCTGCTGTTCACCAAATGCGAAAGCACTAACGACGGCTGCTGCGTAAATGTTGACGCCTAACGGCTGACGAGGAACTACCGATATTGGATCTTCCGTCGCTTTGGGAAACCGAATGGGTCAGCCCGTGCTCCCGTGCAGGGGGTAGTCGTCATGCGCGGTTCCATTCTTTCCGCAATGAGATGTACGAAAGGAGGTGCAACACCATGTCGCTCGTTGATTCCCAGTCTTCCGCTTGCCAGGATGCTGCGCTTGTACCAGGCCAAGCTCCGGCCAAGACTCGTGTAGGCGGGGCCGCACAGGGCGGAATATCGGCGAGGAGCAGACGGGATACTCCATGCCGGCAGGGCTGCGGCCCTCTTTCTGGTTGTTGCATCAAATTGGTCAAAAAGAGGGTGTGCACAATGTGCACACCTTGGGCTTCGGTTCGGGTCGTACGGGTGCCGGACTGGGCCGGATTCCGGAGGTTTTCGGGGGAGTGGCGGAAATTCAAGGGCTGGAACCCGGTTCGAGTCCCACCTCGGGCACGACGTTTTTCCTCGTCAGAGGCGATTTTGCTTTGACGTGTTGCGAAAGCTTGTGGTCGCGTCGCTCTGACGGCTGGTTCGCGGGCGGTGGCCTGGCTACCGCGGGGCCTGTTCAGGTGTGTGGGGTGGCGGGTTCAAGTCCCTGGCTGATGGGCCTTCCGCCTGCTGAAGTGGGTTATATGGTTCCTCGTTCCGGTTCTTTCGGTGTGGCCGGGGGTGGACTACACCTATCCATGTGTGGGGGAAGCGACGACGACATGACCTCGGCGATCTCGCTAAAGAGCGCCCCTGGGAGGCGGTCTTAGGGCGTGCCCGCGAGAGTCGCGCCCCGAGGTTTGTCCTGCCAAAGAGGGTGTGGACAGTGTCCACACTTATGTCTGCTTTATTGGAGGGCTGTGAGGACTTGAGTCCGATGTCAGGGTGGGCCATAGACTTGTCGATCACTGTGCCTGAAAAGTGGTTCTTGGAGCACAACGTGACTGTGATTTGGGGTGGTTTGGTCCGATGAGGCGGTGCTTCAGCGCCCTTCATGGCGCCTTCGGATGCCCTCCGCGGGTGTAAGAGGCAGTCAGGCCAGCTCTCGCCTTGCTGCTCGGTTGTCTCGAAACGCTAGGGATTCGAGGCACGGAGGTTTCGAGACACCGAGTTGGTCGATGACAAAGATTCGGCCTCTGTTGTCGGATCGGCCATCTATAGGCGGCCGGAACCCGCCTGCCGCTCACTGGCGGACTATAGGGTTGGTGAGTTTTCCTATGCCTTCGATGGATACTTCGAAGCTGTCTCCTGCCTGCACTTGGCCGATTCCGCTGGGGGTTCCGGTCATGATGACGTCGCCTGGCAGCAGGGTTAGTCCGTGGGAGATGACGGATATCAGTTCATTGACGCCGTGGATCATGAGGGCGGTGCTGCCGTCCTGGCGGAGTTCGCCGTTGAGGCGGCCTTGGATGGCAAGGTCGGAAATATCCAGGTCGGTCTCGATCCACGGGCCGAGTGGTGCGGAGGTGTCGAAGCCTTTGGCCCGCGTCCATTGTCCATCGGTGGCTTGGACGTCCTTGGCCGTGAGGTCGTTTCCGCAGGTATAGCCGAAGATGAAGTCTTGCACGTCGTCGGCGGCGACTTCTTTGCAGCGGCGCCCGATGACGGCGCACAGTTCGGCTTCAAAGGTTACTTCCGTAGAGAATTTCGGCAGGATGACTGCTTCGCCCGGGCCTACCACGGCGGTGTGTGGCTTCATGAATAGGAGTGGATGGCCGAACCTTTCAACTTGTGCCAGCTCGCTTGTCTGGGCAACGAAGTTCCGTGCAGCACCAATGATTGTGCTGCGCGGGGTAACGGGGGCGAGCAGGCGGACGTCGGTTAGCTTGTGGCGGACGAGGGTCCGGTTTATTCCGCCAGAGAAGGGGTTACCGTCTATGACGGTAATTTCTTCGTTCCCTGGCGGGCCTTCCACAATGCCGAAGAGGGGTTCAGCGCCTGCTGAAAATTGGGCGATGCGCATGTGTGTCCTATGGATGTGATGGCTTCAGGGGACTAGTGCTTGGGTGTTCCGCTGGATTGACGTGGGATGAGGGTCGGCATGGAGCGCCTGATGAGGGGTTCGGTACCGGGATTGACGATGAGATCTATGGCTGTGGCGGCGATCTGATCCAAGGGAACGCGGACCGAGCTTAAGGGTGTGGGCAGCCGCGCCGATAGGGGTGTGTCGTTGTACCCGACCAGTGCGAGGTCATCGGGGATGGTGATGCCGCCGCGGTGCGCTGCCGCCATGACGCCCATGGCGATGTTGTCGTTGGCAGCGAAGATCGCTGTGGGACGACGGTCGGCGGCCAGGAGTGTTTCACCTGCGGTGTAGCCGTTTTCAATGCCGTAACCCGCGGCGAGGAGCCACTTGTCCGGCGGGTTGATGCCGGCTTCTTCCATGGCCCTGCGGGCGCCGGCGAGACGGGCAGTTCCGGTGGACGTGAAGGCGGGGCCGGTGACGACGGCGATGTCGCGGTGGCCGAGGTCGATGAGGTGGCGCACGGCGAGGTAACCGCCTACTTCGTCGTCTCCGAGAGCTGATGGGCTGATGCCGTCGGTGCGGAGTACCAGTGCGTGCGCTACCCGGCGTTCACGCAGGAGCCGGGGGAGTTCGTCGTCGAGCCGGGCCGTAGCCAGGATCAGCCCGTCCACGTTTCTGTCCAGGAGTGTTTCAGCGGCGCTGCGTTCTTCGTCAGGGTCATCCCCGCTGGTACCGACCATGGCGAAGTATCCGCGGGAGGACGCGGCCTTCTCGAGTTCTTCGAACATTAGTGCCATGACGGTGTCGCTCAAGCGGGGGACAAGGACGCCCAAGGTCCGGGTCTCGCCGCGGCGCAGGCTGGAGGCGAAAGAGTTCCGCCGGTACCCGAGCTGTTCGGCAATCTTCCGCACGTTCGCTGCGGCTGCAGACCGGTACGTGGTCCGTTCATCCAGGGCGCGGCTGGCTGTGGAAATGCTAACGCCACTGGCCGCTGCCACGTCCTTTAGTGTGACGACATTGCCGGTGGCTGCCGGTTCCATGGCGGTTCTCCTGGTCAGCAGAGGTGTTACAGACACTCTAGTCCTCCTTACTTGCAAACGTTCTCTTGACAGTGAGCTGCGACACGTGCAAACTAGAGAACGTTCCCGCAAACGTTCTCATCATAGCGGAACTACCGACCATCAATGAAGACAAGAGGTAGCTGTAATGACCATCGATCTCCGCGGACTCAGCCCCGCACCTGTCACCCCGTTCACCGAAGATGGCGCTGTCGACTTCGCTGCGATCCAGCGTCTGGGTTCGTGGCTCGGATCGATTGACGGCGTGAAGAGCCTCGTCGTCCTGGGGCACGCCGGCGAAGGCACGTTCCTTACCGAAGAGGAGCAGCTGGACGTCATCCGCGCGTTCGTGGCGTCGACCGACGGCCGCGTGCCGGTCGTGGCCGGCATCACGAAGGAGGGCAACAAGACCGCGGCCCTCGAGGCCAAGAAGGCCGTCGAGGCCGGCGCGTCAGCCGGTCTCGTCTACCCCTCGCACGGGTGGCTGCGCTTCGGGTACCAGAAGGGCGCGCCCCAGTCGCGCTACCAGGAGATCTATGACGAGTCCGGTCTGCCGCTGATCCTGTTTCAGTACCCCGACAACACCAAGGCGACCTACGACCTCGATACTCAACTCGAGATCGCCGGCCAGGAGGGCGTGTTCGCCACAAAGAACGGTGTCCGGAACATGCGCCGGTGGTACACCGAGATCCCCGCGCTGCGCGCCGCGTACCCCGAGCTGCAGGTGTTGTCCTGCCATGACGAGTACCTGCTGCCGACCATGTTCGATGTCGACGGTCTGCTCGTCGGCTACGGCAACATCGCCCCCGAACTGCTCGTCGAACTGATCGAAGCCGGCAAGGCGCAGGACTACCCGCGTGCCCACGCGATTCATGAGCGGCTGCTCCCGGTGACCAAAAACGTTTACCACCGCGGGTCCCACATGGAGGGCACCGTCGCTTTGAAGTGGGGCCTCGTGAACCGCGGCATTCTGAACCACGCCACAGTGCGCACCCCACTGCTGCCCCTGCCCGACGGCGCCGAGGCCGAGATTGCCGATGCCTTCGCCGCCGCAAACATCGGCAAGGTCGCCGTCCCCGCCTGACCGACAGCAGGGTGTGTGCGGGAGAATTCATACCGCACTCACCCTGGCTCGGACACTGCCCGCGTTTACGCAAGCGAACGGCCACTTGGTAGGCCGCCCACCCGACAATTGAGGTCGGAATCAAAAAGTCAAAGAAGACTGTGCGGGAGAATAGTCCCGCGGAAGGAGGGCGCGCCGTGACTGAACACACGAAGACGCCTAGCACCTCGCGCAAGCGGGGAACCGGCTCCGGACATCTGTCCGCCAGCAGCGTCCAGGCCAGCGCCGAGGCCCGAAAGACCCGTCGATCATTCTGGGGCCACCTTGCCCTGATCGGTCCAGCCTTCGTCGCCGGCGCCTGGCAGTTCGGGCCCGGTAACCTCGCCACCGCCGTCCAGGCTGGTAGCGGCTACCAATACACCCTGCTCTGGGTGATCGTCGTCTCCACCATCCTGATGATCTTCCTCACCGACATGAGCGTGCGTCTGGGCATCAAATCGCCAATCTCACTCATCGAGTCGATCAAGGACCACCTGGGAAAGAAGGTCGGGATGATCGCTGGCATCGGCGTCTTCCTGGTCACCTTGTGCTTCTCGGTCGGCAACGCCGTCGGTCTCGGCCTGGGCGCGTCTATGCTGTTAGGCGGATCGCCGGTCATGTGGACGATCATCGGCACCGCCCTGGTCGCCACGATTCTTCTGGTCCGCAATGTCTATCGGGTTATCGAGAAGGTGCTCGTCGTGATGGTTGGCGTCATGGCGATTGCCTTCGTAACAACGACGTTCATCGCGAACCCCGACTGGGCCGCGGCAGCATCCGGGCTGATTCCCAGCGTTCCTAACGATGCTTGGTTGCTGGTCATCGCATTGGTCGGCACGAACTTCTCCGTGAACGCCGCCTTCTACACCTCTTACGGCACGAAGGAGCGCGCACGCAGCGAGGAAGACTACCGCGACATCACCATGATCGATACGATTCCCGGCATCGTTGCCCCCGGCATCATGACCTCGCTCGTAATCATCGTTGCGGCCTCCGTACTCGGTGCCACGGGCAAGGTCGCCTCGACCATGGGCCAGCTCGGCAGCGTCTTCGAACCCCTCGCCGGCCCGATCGGCACCGCGATCTTCGCCATCGGGTTTACCGGTGCCGCTTTCTCCGCCATGACCGCCAACTGCACCGCCGGTGGCACCATGCTCTCCGACGCACTCAACCGGCGCGGCACTAATGGCATCACTTCCGGCACACAGAAACTGATCAGCGCGATCATCCTCGCGTTCGGCCTCACCATCACCGTCATCTTCCAAACTCAACCGGTGCAGGTCATCATTATCGCCCAGGCACTGACGATCCTGGTTGCACCTCTGCTGGCAACACTGATCGTGGTGATGGCGAATCGCCGCGACCTGATGGGTTCGCTACGCAATAAGTGGTGGCAGAACCTCTTTGGCGTGGTGGGCCTCCTCGCGGTGCTCGCCCTGTCCATTCGACTGATCCTCAACTTCGCGGCCGGCGGCTGACCCGCTCAGTGATCAGGTGCAAGGGTGCTCCACATCGCCCGCACCGGATCACAACGCTATGCCGGATGCTCCGCGATGACCAGCACACAAGTAGGGCCCCCATCCAATAGGTGGGGGCCTACTTGTCGCCTCGATCGCCGGCACCTGCTGGACCCGCTGTCTGTCTCGCAACCCTTGGGATATGAGGTGTCTCATCGACTGAACGACCGCGACGACCGGTAGGACCAAATTTTCGCGGCACCGAACGCATTCGTGCACGGCCGGCGAGTCTCGTAACTATGTCTCGAAAGCTTCTGATTGAATCGGTGTATTCACCGTTAGTTACGAGACACGTCGGAGCAGCCCATGACAAAACTGATCGGCTACGCACGTGTTTCGACGCGGCAGCAGTCCACCGACCGGCAGCAGGTGGATCTTATGGCCGCCGGCGTCCGACGCGATGACCTCTACATTGATCACGGCGTGTCTGGGGCGCGAGCTTCACGACCCGAGTTCGATCGGGCACTCGACGCGCTGATCGATGGCGACACCCTCGTCATCACGACACTGGACCGGCTTGGACGATCCACACTGAACATGCTTGACTTCGCCGACGAACTCCGCGGCCGAGGCGCGGCCCTGCGCGTCCTGAACCTCGGCGGCGGCGACGTCGACACCGCGACACCCATGGGCTCGATGTTGTTCACAATCATGGCCGCTCTCGCGCAAATGGAACACGAGATCAAGCGCGAACGCGTTACCGATTCCATCAGCAAACGGCGCGAAGCTGGAAAGGACCTTGGCGGCCGACCCCGCCGGGTTACTGACAGTCAGATCAGAAGCGCTGTCCGCCTGGTTGAAGGCGGCGACCCCGCTGCGCAGGTTGCCCGCGATCTCGGAATGTCCCGAGCAACGTTTTATAGACGGTCGCGAGCACTCAAGGACTAGCCGCATCTCATCATCCTCCCTGAAGGCGAGACCAAGCGATCACGGAACGCCGCCAAGGAGCCATCAAATCCACCAGGCCAACTGTGCGAAACCCGCCAAACCGAGCTGTGAAAAAACCGCCATTCTCGGTTAACAGTCACAGAATGCCGCACTATCTCGAAGAGCGACAGAGCCGGGGATTCTCGATTTGAGTCATTCTTGAAATCCTTCGTTTTCAAGAACATGGCTCGCCATACACCCTGGCTTGGGGGTCCGAGTTGGAGTGCCAAGTAGATTGGGTGATGAGCGGGAAACGCCGTCAGGGCTAGGAAAAGGGTTGAGCATGGCGGGGAAGAATACCCGGAATGAGATCTGGTCTTACTCCATCTTCGGTGCGGTAGTGCTGGCCGGAACTGTTGCCCTCACGCTGTTCGGCGTGAACACGTCGGTGTCAGCGGACATCGGGCCGCTTCTTGCAGGGCTGGCTCTCAGCACCTATGTATTCCGCTTCGGCTTGCCTTGGAAGTGGCTGAACTTCCTGTTCCTTGCATCATTCCTTATCGTCGGCATGCTGCTGGGGCAACCCGGACTCATGTGGATGGGCGGCTATCTTGCAGGGGCCCAGTTCGGTGTTGCCTGGAGGCTCGTGGGTAAAAAGTTCGAGATGAAAGCCTCGTGGACTGTAAACGGGTGGGAAATCGATACCCTGACTGAGGCTCGCAAGGTTGCCAAGCAGGAGCTGGATATGTTGGACGGGGAACGCCACCCCCGCTTGGTAGTGGAACATGGTCCCGCCCGTTTCGAAGTCGCCGGAAGCCCGCCATCGAAGCTGGTGTGCCACCGCAACCATGATGCGGAAAATGATTTCTCATGGGCGGTCCTGCAAAGCCACGGGCAAGCAGGGGACAGATCGGTAGAGGTCCCGATCGGACGAATCCAAGGCTTTATTCCCTCACGCTATGTCAGCGACCTTGGGACCGTTGATGAGGCGCTGAAAGAGTTCTTGAAGAATCCGACCGCAGCGTCACTCGGTCCGGAGTGGGACACGGCAGAGATTGCATTCGACCTGCGCCTCAGCGCATAACACCTGAAATGGAGTCGGAGATGACGACGGACGTAAATTCGCTGGCCCTCGATATGCTGACGTTTTCCGGGCTGCTTCGAATCATCCGTCAGCCGCAGGGGGCCGAGAACTATGAGGCACGGGCGAAGTATCTTCTATCCAATCCTGCAGCCGAAGATGTTGAGGAAATCCGTGCATGGGTTCGCCTGACACTCCAGGGAGGTGCTGGTGGACTCGGCGACAGGTACGTGCAGAAGGCGGACGGGTCGGTGGATAGGGTGCTTGACCAGCAGTATCAGGACCTGCTGCAGAAAATGACCGACTTCGCATTTGGCGCTGATGAGTCACTGTCGCTGCTCCAGCAGATGGGGAACACCATGTTCGCCCACGGATACACCTACCTTCGCCTGGTCGAGGTCCCAACTGGCAAGTGGCCCTTCCGGCGCGGACACACCATGTACGAGGTGATGACCGCGCCTGGCCTGACCCGCCTGGTGAATTCAACTCTTCTGGGTGGTGCCGTCGGCTACGACCCGCGCGGCACACGACGGGACATGCAGGAGTGCCAGATGAAGGCACGCCGCCTTTTCGATGAGGGCCGGATCGATGACTGGGTGCACTTCTCAAGCTCTCAGGTGATTCCCGGCGAGACGCTGCGGCGGGCCACTGCGTGAAGCATGGCGGATAGCGGACTATAGACTCGGCCTGTAGTTATGGGGGACTGTCAATGGGCAAGATCAAACCGGCCGGATTCTGGCTGAAACTGACTGCACTGTCGGCTTTTCTCCTCGTTGTGGTCCTCTTCCAAGGTGTCTTCGCCGGCGGGCTTGATGTCGCGGAGGCGTGTGAATTGGGTGCTGGTCAGCCGTACGACCACGAGTACCGCAGCCAAAACGCGCATGAGCAGCTCCAGCTGTTCCCGCTGACCACAAAGTGCAACGCCGAGTACGATCTGGTGCCGCCGTGGACGAACCCGGCATTGGCGATCTTGGCCATCCTCACGGTGTCCCTCTTCGGGGCGATGTTCGCTGCCCTATTCATCCGCATTCGGGGCAGGGTATGAGGATGATCCCCATTCGGACACACAATCGCAGTGCAGACGACTTCTGACATTCAGTGCAGGCGACTCCTGAAAATGACAGGTCGCGCGGCGGCGTGGCTCCTCCGCTGTCTCAAAAACCGTCTAATAACCGGTAGTCTCACAACGGCATATTCATCGGGATTAAGAGAATAGTGGGGGGCATGGCTGTCATTGGGTACGCGAGGGTTTCCACCATGGAACAGAACCTTGATCTGCAGCTCACGGCACTCCGGGCCGCCTACAGCCCGGACCTTTGCCGACAACGGAGTCAGCGGATCCACCGTGGAACGTCCTCAGCTCGCAAAAGCCCTGGACCGGCTTGAACCTGGCGACGTGCTCACCGTGTGGAAGCTCGACCGTCTGGGACGCAACACCAGGCACGTCCTGGACATCATCGAGAACATCAGAGAACAGGGAGCAGGTTTCCGGTCCCTGACCGAGGGACTGGACACGACCGGGCCCATGGGCACTGCCATGCTGACGATCATGGCCGCATTCGCACAACTGGAGCGCGACACGATGATCCAACGCACCAGGGCAGGACTCGCCGCGGCCGCGGCGAACAACCGCCATGGCGGCAGACCACGCAAGGTGGACGACGCTGCCGCCGCCAGGGCCAAGGAACTTAAAGGCAAAGGAATTGACGCCTCCGACATCGGCAAGATGCTCGGAGTCTCCCGCGCCACCGTCTACCGATACCTTCTATAGGGCTTTCTTGCTTTCGCGATAGTCCGAGTGCCGCTCACTCAGAGCTAGCCGCTTCGGATCGTGCACTCTTCGCACTCCTCCAGGTTGGGGTGAGTCGAAAAATGTCTCATAACCAATCCGCCTCCCAACTGTCTATCGCCGGGGGCTTTCTGTTTGGGCCTGTGTGTATTCCTGTGGATGAACAACGGGAACCGCGATAAACCGCCTTTAACCGCGCTAAAACAACACATATGTAACCCGGGGATGGGACGGCGTCGCACTCGTCAGCTAAGCTTTTCCTTGTCCCACTTCCGGGAGTCCTACGACAAAGGGAAGGGGGTGAATATGGGTAACGGGAAAAAGGCCAGACCGTCTGAATGGCGCGAAAAAGCCACCATGTGCCTGCAGCTTCTGACCGGCTGCACGCGACTCACGGTGGCTTTCTCAATGCTCATTCATGCTGTGAACAACTGGCCGCTCTAGTAACCATCCGCCCACACGGCGTCGGGGAGACTTGGACCTCTCTCCGGCGCCGTTTTCAGTTCTGGTGTTCGTTGGTTTGAACCGTTCGAACAAACATAGACTAACATCGTTTGCGCTTGCGCAAGTGTCCATATGGGGACACATATCGTCCATATCGACGTACTTATCGTCCATATGGGGACGTTCACCGTCCATATGGACACCCTGATCGTCCGGTTAGTCCTGGTCTCTAGCACGGCCGACACCTGCCGCGCCCTCCGTATTTATGTACCTATGGACGGTGGTGCGGGACGCGCCGATTAGTTTCTGGATCTCAGCACCGCTGTTTGCCTTTGACGGGGAGGTGGTCTCGCGAGGCCAGCAGCCGTCGAATCCGGCGATGGCGAGATCTGTACCGGGCTGGATTCCGCGTCGGTGGAGTTCGTGATCATGCCGATGGCTGCGACGTCGTTGTAGCCGATTGCGGCCGTGGCAGTGAGTCAAGTCCTGACATCTTTGCCAGTCTGGAGCAACTGATGCCCGTTACTCATTGTTTGTCGGCCCACCGTTCGTGTGCGGATTGGCGGCTGATGCCGACTGCGCGGCCGATGTCGGTCCAGGATGCCCCGGTCGCCTTCGCGGCGGCGACGGTCTTATCCAGCCTGTGGCCGGCCTGGTTGTATTCACGAGCAGCCGCTTCCACACCGAGGATGGCTTCCGATGGGGCGATGTGTGCTTTCCACTCGTCATGGATGGCGTCTTCGACCTCGAGGGAAGCGAATGCAGGTTCCTCCGGAGCGAGGTAGTCCCGTCGGCGGCTGAAGTCGGCGGCCCCGGGGGAAGTGACCCGCTCCCACAGTTCGCCTCGCCAGCCGCAGCCGCAGGCTCCGCGCCAGCCGATAATCTCCCGGTCCGGGACTACTTCGTAGTCGGGCAGCATCTTGTCCGGCTGGTAGCGGCCGGTGATGCCTGCACCAGCATTCCTTCACCTGATGAGGATGCGGACAAGCGTCCATCCGGTGCGACGGTGGCCGCCCAGCCCTCGTGTTCGTTGTCGTTCGATACCCAGCCCATGACCGCACCCTCCTGTCAGGAAATCCTGACCGTAAGTGTGTCAGGGATCCCTGACAAAAACGACAGCACCATCTATTGGAGGAGTGCCGGAACATGTTCGGTAGTCCGATGCCTGTCGGAGACAGTTCCGTCCTTGCCCGGAGCAAGCGGAGCGGGTGCCGGAAGGATCGGTCGGACGTGTCGTGTTCCTAGTCGTTGAGTTCGAAGTCGAGATCGAGGTCCTGGGGTGTTCTGAGTCGCCGCCAGGTTGAGGCGATTCGGGCTGTGGGCAGGGTTGAAGCAATAGGCATCCGGTCCAGGGCGGTCAGTTGTTCCAGGTCGAGCCCGGTCAGCACCGCGATATCTCTGATGGGTACCTGGAATGTTCGGAAGGAACCCAGTGGGGGAGCCTCGTCGAGTGCACCCGGGCGTGGTACATCCGGGAGGTCCGCCAGCTGGGGTGTCTGGTCCACGACGTATCCGGTGTTAGGAGCGTCCAGCCTGTTCTCCGCTCGTCCCCTTGGCATGTCTTGGCAATACGAGCACGACGCAGCGGCCGGAGCAGACACACGGAACCAGCAGTCGGGGGCTGTCATATCGGCCGTTATCGGTAATAATTACTATGGAATAACTTGATGCCTAGCGTGGTCGATGTGGGCTACTGCCTGATGTACGTATAGGTTCCCAGATGCAGGACAGTGTTGGTTGGCGTTTTGGCTATCGCCCAATCGACTACAAGCGGAGCTCGGCCGTCGTTATAGTAGAAAGTCGCCTGCGAATTGCTGAAGACCACTTTCCCTTCCGCGACGTGGCCCGCCTGTACATCGTTACCGTTGATTAACGTCCAGCTTGTGTCGTTCGCGATCGTCAGATGAAAGTTTTCTGAAATCGCGCCACCGCCTTTCCAATGTCCCTCGACGCCTTCCGGTATGGCGGGGGCTGAGGTGGAGATGATGACTGGAGAGGGACCGGCGGGCGGGGGTGATGTCGTTCCGCCCCCGGGGCTGCCGAGAACGTTGCTGCTGAAGCCGAGAACGTTGCTGCTGAAGAGGAGTGTGATCAGCGTGCCTGCCAAAGCGAACCCGCCAGTTATCCAGGCGGCCCTGGTCGCTGTATCCTTTCGAGACTGTTCCACTGTCGCCTCCTGGTATTCGGGCCTCTGACCCAGATTGATCCGTGGGCGGTTGAGGTGTCAACACATGCCAGCGATAACAACCAGGACCAAAGCGTTACCTGGCGAGACGATTGCATGAGCGGACTGGCCTTTGCCAGTTTCAATCGGACCCCGGCAGCGTCTTCCGCGGGTCCAATCACCCCCTAATTCGCAACTGCCCCGGTTCGGGGACGATTCCGCCACTCGGTCATTCCCCGATGACCTTTTTCGGTGATTCGGGAGGTGGTGTCTTTGAGGCCAATATTTTCCTAAGGGCGCGAACCTCGCCGTTCACAGCGCTGAGAAATGAAGGGCCAGCGGCCGGAAAGGCAGGACCGACATCCCGTGGGGGAACAAGGATGCCGCAGAGCTCGCCACGCAGTTTGATGAGGTTCATCGGACCCGATCCCGGAATTCACAGCACAATTAGTGAACGTTCAAAGCTGGTTTGTTCAGTGTTTGGGCTGTTCAAGGTTTCAAGGCGTCTGGCACAGACTGGCATTGCAACGGCAGACGGGGCTGAGTAATCGGCTGCTGCGCGCGCCGCAGGGCTGGTGCGGCGGCCCCCCATTGCGCCGGGCCTGCTGCGGGTTCCAGGACCGTCGTCAAGTGCCGGGCGCGACTCCTCCGGACCGCACAAGGTCCATCAGGGTTGCGCCGAACAGCTGATCTTCCTGAGGTAGTCTTCGACGGCCTTTTCAGAGATTCGGTAGGACTTGCCGAAGCGCATCGAGGCCAGTGTGTGGGTCCGGACGAGTCGGTAGACGGTCATCTTGGACACACGGAGGCCCTCGGTTACTTCGGTGATGGTCAGGTACGGGGTGGGGATGCTTGCGAGGGGCATTCGAATCGGGCTCCTTGGGCTGCTGACAGCAATGGGGGAAGCGGAACAGTAACAGACAGCGACGCGGTACGGGCCTAGTCCGGCCGCGTGAGCTGCCGGTGGTCGTAGTAGAAAATCCGGTCCGCGGTCTGCAGCCCCACGGAGTTGCCGTTCTTGACCGCCACCAGGCCCTGCCTGCGCCCATTGAACGGGTCATCTCCGACCACGACGTCGCCGAGCCTGTAGGGGACGGAAACCTTGCGTGCCCGGGAAATGGTTTGGGTGAGGAACGCGTACAGGCGCCTGTCCCGGATTCGGGATGACGGCGAGCCGGAAGAGATTTTCGGCATATGGACCACTCCTTCGCAGTGCGATCAACGGTGATTCACTGGTGGTGCGGATCCGGTAGTAGCGCTTGCCGGGAATGGTCCCTGCGCCGGTTTAGCACCGTGGACCCCACACTAAACTCAAGGCTCATCTGTCCCATGCGTAACCTGTACCTCAGTACTTTTCCGAGTACCCGAGAGTAATACCTGGTTAGTACTTGCTTTTGGGCCCAGGGGCCGCTGGGACGGGCCAAGACTGCCGACTTCCAGTGCCCGGGACTGTTTTCTACTCAGTTTCCGTCAGGATTCGCGGGCGCGGTTCGTCCCCTGAGTGCTGTCCGCCGGTGGCAGCACCGCCCCCTGTTCGATATCTCACCGTCCCCGGACGGCAGGGCATCGGCTTCAGGTCCCTTGCCGAACCTGGCTGGAGCAGAACGCCTAAGAGATCGGCACGAGCCGCCATCGGGATCGCTGTCTGGCTCCTTCTTGGTCCGTGGAATTGAATGCAGGCGGCGCCAACACCCTTGTCTCCGGGGCTTTTCAAACGCTCATTGTGGATTTTCTGTCACAAGACATCCGGCGGGCTGCAGCAATTGCAAGGTCTGGCTCCTGTGGCTCCTCACGCACCGGACGTGGTGGTTTCGACGTCCCGGAAGGACCGTTGGCCACGTCTGGTCCGGCGCCCGGTGGGAATTTTCGGTCCGGGCCGGCGTTAGGTCTTGATATGAAAGCAATCGTGTACCGCGCCACGGGCGATCCGTCTGTTCTCGAGTTCGTCAACCGCGAGATCCGCGACCCGGGGCGCGGGGAGGTGCGGGTGCGGATCATAGTCTCCGCAGTAAACCCCACCGACTGGAAGTCGCGCCGCGGCGCCAGACCGGGCGAGCCGTTGCCCTTCGCGGAGGTCGTGCCGAACCAGGACGGCGCCGGAGTGGTGGACGCTGTCGGACCCGGCGTGGAGCACCTCCACGTCGGTGACAGGGTCTGGGTGGCCTTGGCCGCCTACCAGCGCGCCGACGGCGGGACAGCGCAGGAGTTCGCCGTCCTGCCGGCCGAGCGGGTCTTTCCGCTGCCGGAGAATGCCGGGTTCGACCTCGGCGCAAGCCTGGGCGTTCCCGCGATCACCGCCCACCGGGCCCTGACCATCGCCGAGGACGGCCCGCGGCGGCTGCGCCCGGGGGGCCTGGACGGCAAAGTAGTTCTCGTTGCTGGAGGGGCCGGCGCCGTAGGCCATGCGGCGATCCAGCTCGCCAAGTGGGCCGGCGCCCTTGTGATCACTACCGTGAGCGGACCGGCGAAGGCCGCACTGGTCACGGCCGCCGGCGCCGATCACGTCATCTATTACCGGGAAACCCACGCGGCCGCGGAGATCCGCCGGATCGCTCCCGAGGGCGTCGACCAGATCGTGGAGGTGGCACCAGCGCAGAACGCCGAACTAGACCTGGCAGTGATCCGCAACCGCGGCTCCATCGCGGTCTACGCCAACAACGGCGGCGATCAGGTGAGCCTGGACGTGCGCAGGCATTTCAGCCTCAATGTCCGCTACCAGTTCGTGTTGCTCTACACCGTTGGCATGGCGGCGGTGCACGCCGCCGCCGAGGACATCAATGCGGCCATCGCCGACGGCGCCCTCCCGGTGGGAGAGGCCGCAGGCCTGCCGCTGCATCGCTTTGACCTGGCTGACACGGCTGCGGCCCACGCCGCGGTGGAAGAGAGCATCGTCGGCAAGGTGCTGATTGATGTGTCAGCAGGCTAGCCGATAACGCCTCTGGGCCCTCGTGGATCATCACGCCATGCAGCCGCGGGACGGAGCGGGCCGAGTAGTCCGGACCGCTCGGCGAACCTGTCGAGTTTGGTGACGACACGGGTATCTCCTTGCTGGACAGCCGCCGGGTTCTCGTGCAGCCTCCTGGACGACGCCCAAATAGCACTGGATCTGGCTGAGGCCGCCGTCGGTGTGCGTCCGCGGTTCAGTTCGACGACGAGGTGCCGGGTCAGGTCCGGTCCTTGCCGATGGCTAGGATGCCTATCGGCCCGGTGCCGGGTGGGATGGGACAGCTTCAAGGCAGTGGACCCGCAGGCAAACGAGCCATGGGGGAGCAAAGTCCTTGACGGGCTCGCACGCCATCTGCGGCCAGAGCTCCCGCATATGAGGGGTTATCCCGGACGAACATGCACGCCCTCGCCGCGGCATGGAACGGCCCGGAACCAATTGTCCAGACGCCGTCTGGACAATTGAACTGGAGCCACAACGTTGTGCTCCTGAACAAGCTGGCCGACCACGAGCCGCGTCAATGGTATGGGTCAATCGCGCCCAACGTTCGGACCCCTGACACGCCAGCGGGAGCGGCGCCAACCCGGTGTCCGTCAGTACTTGTGTCCGCACCCAGGCTGGGCCAGCATTGAACTGGACCGGTGGCCAGTGTGGCGCCGGCGGTCCGGAGGAGGTGCCGCAGCATGTCCCAACGGGTACACGGTGATCCCGACCCGAGGTTGCCGCCGCTAGTCAGCCCGGCCGATTTCGCCGGCCTGCCGGGGCTGTGCCACCTGGCGGCCGCGGGTGAGACGCCCATGCTCGCCTCCCAGGCGGCACTCTTCAGCGAATTCATGCACGACAAGGCCAAGGGGATGGGCGGGCGGGAACGAATCTACGCCAAGGTTGCGCGGACTGCTGACTCGCTGGCCGCCCTGCTTGGCTGCCAGCCGGAAGAGCTGGGATTCCCCCAAAACGTGGCGCAGGCCGTGAACATGGTGGCGCGCAGCATCGACGTTTCCGGCGGCAACGTCGTCATGCCGCAGTGGGAATACCCGTCAGACATGTATCCGTGGCGGAGCGGCACCACCATGGAAATCCGTCTGGTCCGGAGCTCGGACCATCTGATGGATCCCCAGAGGTTCGGCGACGCTGTGGACAGTTCGACCCGGGCCATCGTGACCAGCCTGGTCTCCTACTACACCGGCGAGCTGATCGATTTGAAGGACTACCGCGTGATTGCCGATTCCTGCGGCGCGGTGCTGATCGTGGACGTCTCCCAGGCCTTGGGTGTTGCGGGTTTCGACGTTTCGCTGGCTGATTTCGCCGTCGCGTGCGGTTACAAGTGGGCCCTGGGCACGCACGGCGCAGGAATCGCCTACTGCAATTCCGCCCGGCAGCCTGGCTGGCAGCCGCGGGAATCCGGCTGGACCTCTGCGGTGTGGATGGATGCGGACATCCGGGACACCTCGGTCACTCCGGTCCTGGACGGGCGGCGCTTCGAGCTCGGAAACCCCGCCGCGCTGTGCGTGCAGATGCTGGGAGCCGGCGTCGACTACCTGCGCGCCAGCGGACTGGCCCGAATTGAGGCCCATGTGCGGGCACTGACCGACGTCTTGTGGACTGAGCTCGACGGCCTGGGGATGCGGATGCTCACCCCCGGCGACTCCGCCAGGCGGGCGGGTATCGTCGCGTTCGAGGTCGACGACGAGGGCGTCTGGCGCCGCGGCCTCGAAGCCCGAGGTGTGCTCGCCTGGACCGGAGACAAACGGGTGCGAATTTCGCCCCACCTGTACAACGGGATGGCTGATATCCGGCAGGCAATCGAGGCCGTCGATGCTCTACGGAGGGCCAGCTAAGACGGCCAACTATCAGCCTCGGAATTGCACCCGACCGATTCGGCTACAACAACTCGGGAACCGGCGCCACAAACTTCCAATTGGTCGGCCGCTGTAGGCCACTTGGAGGACAGATGGTACGCGGGATTCCCCCGGTACTTGCTGGAAGTTCACCGAGCACGCGAATAGGGGTTGTGAGGGACGCACCGGGTCATGCGGCTGGCGGCCAATCGGACCATGAAGGGGATGCATGGAGGTGGCACCGTCATGCAGAGCCTAGAGACCAGTCAAGGTTGGTCTTCTCCCGCAGGATCAAGTCTTTCAGGGGATAAAGCGCCGCACCGTTTCGATGCGGCGTGCGGCTGTTTGGGGGTGCCATTGGTGGGGAGAAATGGGGTGTGGACAGTGTCCACACTTTGCGTCTCGGACTGGGCCGTACTGGTGGCGGACTGGGCAGGATTGCGGAGGTTTTCGGGGGAGTGGCGGATTTGCAAGGGCTGGAACCCGGTTCGAGTCCCACCTCGGGCACAGTGTTTCCGTAGGTCAGGGGCTTTCTAGTGCTTTTTTCGTGTGGACAGTGTCCACACTCTTGCCTCTGATCTGATGTTCCAGGTGTTTGGGGTCCCGGAAACGGCCTATTCGGTTGTGTGGGGGAGCGGCTGCCTACGGCGGACCGGGTACCGCCCTGTGGGGTCTCTTCTGGGTGTTCATCCTCGTTCGTCCTTTCGTCGGGCTTTCGCGTTCACCACTTCATGGTGGCTGGGGCCGCGTACAACATGACTTGCTGATTATTCGTTAGAAGGACCTGGGTTTGCGGCTGGTCCGGATTTTCCGCTCTGATACCTGTTCATGCAGGAATGCGGGGGGAACGGCATGACATGGCAACTGTGGCGACTTCCTGGATCACGAGATCACTTCTTCCGTGACGGGTGGCTGGTTGGCTTGTTTTTCGTCGATCCTGGTCCGGTCGGTGGTGCCGGCCATGGTCCGGGTGGCGTGGTGTGTCCCTTGGTTGTCGTGTCTGTTAGCGGGTGGTGGTGGCCGGTCCGGTCCAGAAGGTTTTCCTGTTGGTGAATTCCCTGATGCCGTAGGAACCTTCGCCATCACCACCGGCGCCGAGAAGGGCTTCGAAGCCGCAACGGCGGCGGCCGTGCCCCTGTTTCAGAAAGCACCAGGCGCGCTCAGCTTCCGGCTGGACCGCAGCATTGAAACACCCAACGAATACGCCCTCACCGTTGGCTGGGAAACACTGGAAGACCACATTGTCGGTTTCCGTGAATCACCCGAATTCCAGCAATGGCGCGAGCTCGTGGGACCCACTTCGCCTAACCACCGCAGGTGAAGCACCTTCGACGCGCCTACCTCGGCTTCTAAACATGCTCGCATCAGTAGCCCAGGACGTTCAGGACAAGGTTCTGCCCACGGGCCGCATCGTGCGGAACTGGGCAGACCTGAAGATACGGACACGGCTTGAAGCGTTGGACGAAAACGGCCAGTTGGCGAACGCCCGCGTCGATGCGGTGAATCCTGAAGGCACCATCATTTGGTTGGTTACGGAAGGGACTGGACAGCGGAGCCTGCACCTCGACACGGACCCCTCGCGCTTTATAGCGAACAACCAAGCAGGAGATGCCAGCCAAACGGGGGGATTCAGCCGTCGACTTGGACATCGCCAACAACCGCTGACCCCTCCAGGAGTACCGGATTGCTCTTGTGATGGCTGCTGTCCCGTTGGGCGCTGGGGGAACCTGCGAGTTGGCGAAACGATGCGTCGAGCTGTTCTGTAGGGAATCTCGTCCCTCGATAACTCTGAATCCGTCCGAGGTCAGCGGACGCTGTCTGAGAGTTGAAGACCAGCACAACGATCGCCGCGGTCCTCCCCCGTGATTCCTTCCGAGATGCGTCAGTCACGGTGTGGAGTAGCTCCACAGGCGAAGGATGATCACGAGGCTGATCAGCGCAATGCAGCCCAACCATTACGATTCGTTGGCATTCGTGGCGGTGTTTCTGGGAACGCCAGGGGCTTCCGTACCGGTTCAGAGGTCGCGCGGTTCTCCTGGTCGTGCGGCCTTCAGCGTGTCGTTTCTCGACGTACGGGCCGTTAAGGGGTCGTGGGTCACGGGGCATCGGCGGTTCGCTGGAGTCCTCAGCCCGCCTGGCCGCACCTGTGGCGCCGCTCACTGCCCGCTACATACTTCCCCATCCGCACTCAAAGAAAAAGCGGCTTTTGTGGCCCATACCTTGAAGCAAAAGTGGATGACGATCCTGCACCCTTGGACATTTACTTAAGTAAAAGTGAAAGTAATCGGCCATAAAGCATCGCTTTTTCTTTTAGGTCTGCTGCCGGATCATTGGATTCATGCTTTCGACTCAAACCGCTTACTGGTACGCCAATCCCGACGCCCGGAGCTGGCAGACGGCCGCCCCCGCTTCGGCGCTGTCCTTTCACCGCACTTTGACCGGCTATTCGCCGACACCGCTGACTGAACTTCCGTCCTTGGCTGCCGAACTCGGCGTTGGCCGGGTGTTCCTTAAGGACGAGTCGAACCGGCTTGGTTTGCCGGCCTTCAAGATCCTGGGCGCCTCGTGGGCTGTCTGCCGCGCGCTGTGTGAACGCCACGGCCTTGATGCCGAGACCATTACTGTTCCCGAGCTCCGGGAACACCTGCATTCCGGTCCGGATGCCGGGTCATTGCCGGTACTGGTGACCGCTACTGACGGGAACCATGGCCGGGCCGTGTCCCGGATGGCCGCACTGCTGGGTTTGAGTGCCCGGGTTTACATTCCCAACGGTCTCAGCGCTGTCGCGATTGAGAGGATCAGGGGCGAGGGGGCCGAGCTGATCGAAGTCGACGCCATTTATGACGACGTCGTGGAAGTCGCGGCCGCGTCCACACAGGGCAGCAGCCGGGACGTCCTGATCCAGGACACTGCCTGGGCCGGGTACACCGACGTTCCCCGATGGATCGTGGACGGGTATACGACTCTGTTCGCCGAAACTGATGAAGCACTGGCCAAAACCGGGCTCGACGGCGCCCACCTTGTTGCCTGCCCGGTGGGGGTGGGCTCCCTCGCCCACGCCATGGTCGATCACTACCGGAAACCCGGCAACCGGGCACCGTCACTGCTCACTGTCGAACCGGAGACGGCAGCCTGCATCGCCCAGTCCCTGCAGGCCAGCCAGCCGGTTGTGGTTGATACCTCCTTCCCCACGATCATGGCCGGGATGAACTGCGGCACCCCGTCGGAACTGGGCTGGCCGTCCCTGCTGGCCGGTATTGACGGTGCCGTGAGCGTGTCTGAGGAAGAATGCCGCCAGGCGGTTTTGGACCTCGGCGACCTGGGCCAGGACGCAGGCCCCTGCGGAGCCTCAACCCTTGCAGGCGTCAGGACCGCCCTGGCGGATGAGGAACGCCGCCGCCAGCTGGGCATCACCGGGGATTCAGTCATTGTGCTTGTCAGCACCGAGGGCCTCGCGGTCAACCCGCTTCGATGAAAGAACCACATCTGATGAACCGCAACCCCACCACCGCTCCGGCAAGCACGCCAACTTTTACAGATGATGCGGCGGCCCTGCTGCAGGACCTGGTCCGGATCGACTCGGTCAATCCCGGTCTCGTTCCGGGGGCCGCCGGTGAAGCAGCCATCGCATCCTTCACCGCGTCCTGGCTTGAAGCCAGGGGATTCACCATCACCCGGCTCGAAGCCACCCCGGGCCGTCCTTCCATCGTGGCCGTGGCCCCGGGAACCGGACACGGCAGGAACCTGATGTTCAACGGCCACCTCGACACCGTCACCCTGGCCGGTTACGACGGCGAGGCACTGGAACCAAGAATCGAAGGCGGCCGCATATACGGCCGCGGCACCTTCGACATGAAGGCCGGAATCGCCGCGATGATGGTCGCCGCAGCCGCGGCCGCGGCCCGGCCACGTCGAGGGGACATCATTGTCGCGCTGGTTGCTGACGAAGAATTCGCCAGCGCCGGCACCGAAGAAGTCCTCCGTCATTTCACCGCAGACGCCGCCGTTGTCTCCGAGCCCACCCATGAGGACATCGTCGTCGCCCACCGGGGCTTCGCGTGGTTCGACGTCACTATCCATGGCGTCGCGGCACACGGTTCCCGCCCGGACCTGGGGGTTGACGCGATCGCCAAAGCCGGACGCTTCCTGACCGGCATCGATGCCCTAGCAAAGGCGCTCCAGGACGGTCCTGCCCACCCGATCCTCGGAACCGGCAACATCCACGCGTCGCTCATCCGCGGCGGAGAAGAGATCTCAAGCTACCCGGCCCAGTGCACCGTCTCCCTGGAACGCCGCACCGTCCCAGGGGAAACGGCGGACACCGTTGAAGCGGAACTGAAGGAAATTCTCGATGCGATTGCCGCAGCCGATCCTGACTTCCGCTACACACTGACCCGCGGTCTTGAGCGCCACCCCTTCGAAGTTCCCACCGAGGAGCCGCTGGTCCAGACAGTTCTGGCCGCAGCGGAGTCCGTCACGGGAACGGTGCCCGTTCTGCGTGGGGAACCCTTCTGGACTGATGCCTCGCTCATGCTCGAAGCCGGCATTCCAGGGCTCCTGTTCGGCGTCGACGGTGGCGGCGCCCACGCCGCCACCGAATGGATCGAACTCGCTTCCCTGGACAGGGTCACCCGCGTCCTCGCCCAGGCCGCCACCAAGTACTGCAACTAAGCACACCATGACAAAGGAAACCATGACCCAGAGCACCGAAACTGCAACCCGCACCCACCCTCAAACCCGGCAGCGGCTCGCCGAACTGGGACTGGAACTTCCCCCCGTACCCGGCGCCGTCGCAAGCTATGTCCCCGCCATCAGGACCGGCACCACGGTCTACACCTCCGGCCAGCTTCCATTGCGTGACGGCGCCCTCGCCGCTACCGGCAAGGTCGGAGCGCAGGTTGAGGCCGCCGAGGCCGCCGAACTGGCCGTCACCTGCGTCCTGAACGCGCTGGCCGCTGCCGGAACGCAGGGAAACCTCGACAACGCCCGCATCCTCAAAGTCGTCGGCTTCGTGGCATCGGCTCCGGGATTCAATGGCCAGCCAGCGGTGATCAATGGTGCCAGCAACCTGCTCCTGCAGGTCTTTGGAGACAATGGCCAGCACGCCCGCTCGGCCGTGGGCGTCGCAGAGCTTCCCTTGGATGCTCCGGTGGAAGTGGAACTTATCGTAGAGTTCTCCTACACAGGCACCTGTGCTTTACCGAGCACATGAGGGCACCATGAACAGGCAGAAAGAGCCGATGTGCTGAACATCGTCCGATTCAGGGTCCTGCGGGAGCTGCATCACCGCAAGACCCTTTCTGCCGTTGCCGAAGCCCTCTCCTACAGCACATCAGCTGTTTCCCAGCAGGTCCGACTTCTCGAAAAGGAAGTCGGAGTGCCGTTGGTCGAACCCGCCGGGCGGCGCCTGCAGCTCACCCCCCAAGGTTTGATCCTGGTAGCGCACGCCGAACAAATCCTGGACCTGCTCGAACGGGCAGAAGCGGACGTCTCCACCTCCATGGAACATCCCCGCGGCACCGTCAGGATCGCTGCCTTTCAATCGGCGGCGCTGACCATCGTCCCGCCGGCCCTCCAGGAACTGCGCGGCCTCCACCCCGAGCTCACTATTGAATTCGAACAAGGCGAACCCGAGACCACACTGCCGGCCCTGGCCTCATCTGAATACGACCTCGTCATCGCCGAGTCCTACCCGGGTCTGCCGATCTCCTCCACGGCAGGAATCACGGCGACAACGATCCTGGAAGATCCCCTGTGGCTGATCATGGACGCAGCCATCGCAGCGACCATGGACCCGGACGCGAACCTCATTTCCCAGCTGGCCGCCGCCGCCTGGGCCGTCGAAGTCGAAGACTCAGCACCCCATACATGGCTAACCACCGAATGCAGGAAAGCCGGATTCGACCCGAAAGTCATCTGTTCCTCAGACGACCACTCCGTGCACCTGCGCTTCGTCGAAGCCGGGCTCGCCGTAGCCGTCCTCCCCGGCCTTGCCCTCACAGGAGCGGCGGCCAACGTGCGCCGTTTTCCCACAGCACCCGGCATGCAGAGCCGGCAAGTACTCGTGGCGACCAGGGACGCCTCAAGCAAACGACCGGCCATCATCGCCGTTACGCACGCACTGCAGCGGGCAGCACGCGCCTTTCACACAGGACCCTCATCGATCGATCAGACGGTCTCCCTGCCGGGGGAGTGACGGCAATCCCTGGCTGGCCAGCAAGCACCCGCACAGGCGTGCCCGGCGGGGAATCCGAGGCTGTCCTGCAGCAGGAACAGACCAAATCCCTTCGCGCCTTTTACTGAGGGACCGGATTCGCGAGATGGCCAATACGCCGGGCCCAAAAGATAACTTCGACGCCCGTCAATACGGGTCCCCCGAAGGTAAAGATGGATAAAGAATCAACCACAAGCAAAAACTCGCGGCCGACCACGTCAGAGCAAACGTGCTTGGGCGCCTATCACCCAGAAGGATCTGTCATGGAACGCCAGATTGTTGATTCACCGCAAGCACCAAAAGCCATCGGCCCGTACTCCCATGCCTCCACCGCACCCGGCCTTGGAGTACTCTTCCTCTCCGGGCAAACTCCGGTGGACCCTTCGAGCGGGGAGCTAGTGGACGGCGGCGCGGCGGAGCAGACACGCCAAGCCTTCCGCAACCTTGAAAATGTGCTGAGCCAGGCCGGACTAAACTGGTCCTGCGTGATCAAAGTGAATGTCTACCTTGTTTCCATGGAGGACTTCGCGGACATGAACGCTGTCTACGGTGAGGTGTTTGATCGCCCTCACCCGGCCCGCACCACCGTTGCCGTAGCAGAACTCCCGCTCAAAGCGCGGGTGGAAATCGAGGTCGTCGCCGCTTACAAGAGAAACAGTTCAGGTTAACGAAGCAGGAAGCTCGAGAGGCCGATACGCGCTTTTCTGTCGTTCACCGGTTGGCACGAGTTGCCGCGGAGATCTATCTGGGACGGTGGGCCCAGAAATACTTTGAAGACGTCATGTCAGCGCGGGAGTCCTATGACAAGCGCCTCGCCCCAGCTGCCTGGATCCCACCACTTTGATATCGAGTCCGGACTGTATTGAGCTGGCTAGTTTTGCTGTCGGCCGCCGGAGCCGACAACCATCCATTATAGCACGAGGCATAAAAAAACAGGGATCTCGCCAGCCGATGCTTCAAGGACCAGTGGTGTGGGTTGACTCGTCCTTGCGGTACAGGTCGACACCCCACTCAGCTGGCAGAGGGACCGCGATCAGATTGGTATCCGAAGGCCGATTTGCCTCGTGGCCGATAATCCAGTTGTCCGGCCTCTCCTCCGGTCATTTTAAACAGCCGCTATCGGACCTTCTGTCCGCTGCGGCAGAGGGCGCCTGATCCCGGCTGGGCGGGGGAATTCCGTTCCGGAAGGTTGCTGGCGCAGAATACAGAGCTGCCGCGTCCCCCGCTTTGGGGAGCACGGCTGAAATGCTCTGGACTGGTGAAAAGTGGGTGTGTACATATGCGCCCTACGGCTCAGGGCGTCAGGTAGGAGTTAGCTAGCAGCCATTTCGTTGGCGAACTCCAGGGACTCCACAGCAGCCGGGCGAAGCCGCGACAGCATCTTGGCGCTGGCCGCCTCCACGAATCCATGGAACAGTGCTTTCTCTTCCGCGAGTTGTTCCGGGTGCCACTGCACCCCCACGCAGAAGCGTGCGCCGGGATGCTCAATTGCTTCGACTATCTTGTCGTGACTCCACGCGGTGGCGATGAGCCCTTCGCCAAGGCGGTCCACGGCCTGGTGGTGTGACACTGGAACGGCATCCAGTGCGTCAGTCCCCAGGAGCCGGCCAAGCAGGGAATCGGGCCGGATGTCGACACGGATGCCATTGAACTGGTAGCCGCCCAGCTGGTAATGCCCGGTTCCCAGGACGTCGGGCAGGTGCTGGTGCAGGGTGCCGCCGAGGGTGACGTTGAGCAGCTGTTCACCCCTGCAGATGCAGAGAAGCGGAACGTCCTGGCGGATCGCTTCGAGGATCAGGGCGGCTTCCCACTCGTCGCGTTCCGGCCGGGGAGAGTCCGTTTCCGGGTGCGGCTCCTGGCCGTATCGGGTCGGATCCACGTCCCAGCCACCGGGAATGACCAGCCCGTCCAGCCTGCTGACCAGGTGCTCGATCATGTCCCCGGCTGTGGGCTGCGGCGGGAGAAGGATCGGAACGGCGCCGGCGTCAAGGATAGGCGTGAGATATTTTTCGGGGAGGAATGCGGCGCGCACGTTGCCGCAGCCGTCGGTGCCGGCCTGCTCAAGATATGTGGTCAGGCCAATGATCGGCTTGATTGCGGTGTCTGCGGCATCCATGGACATGTCCTTTCGGGAGAGCTCCTACTGCAAGGCTACGAAGGGCATGTGTACTCCGTGTTACAGAGCCGTCACTATTGCGTGTCCATGCCAGGCCGCCCACGAGTTCATTGCCGCGGCAGGGACTAACAGCACCCTGTTCCCGCTCAACCCGGACGCTGGCTGTGCTAAATCAGATCGGTCTACAGGGACCCACAGAACCTTTGAAATCGCAGGCGGGTCATGCGATTTTCCGATTTCAGTCGATGAAAGGGTCTGAGGGGAGAGTGAACGGCCAGTGACAGATCTTGAGTAAGCGCATGTGCTGCAACATCAGGGTCCACAGCCGGGTGCCGGGCAAACGCGTGCGCAAGTCTCGTTGGCACACACAGAGCTGCCGCACCCCAGGTTGGGGAGCGCGGCAGTCGCTCTGCGTTACTCAAATCTGTCAGAAAGGGGTGTGGACAATGTCCACAGTTTCGGCTTCGGATCGGGTCGTACATCGATCGGATCGGGCCGGATTCCGTATGTTTCCGAGGGAACCCAGTGTTCACAAGGGCTGGAACCCGGTTCGAGTCCCACCTCGGGCACAGTGTTTCCGCAGGTCAGAGGCCTTTTTTGGTGTTTTTTCGTGTGGACAGTGTCCACACTGTCGCCTCTGATCTGATGTTCCGGGTGTGTGGGGTCCCGGAAACGTCCTATTCGGTTGTGTGGGGGAGCGGCTGCCTACGGCGGACCGGGTACCGCCCCGTGGGGTCCCTTCTGGGTGTTCATGCTGGTTCTTCCTTCCCTTGGTTTTTCGCGTTCACCACTTCATGGTGGCCAGGGCCGCGTACAACATGACTTGCTGATTATTCTTTGGATCCCCCGAGGGTTGCGGCCGGTCCGGGAATTCCGCTCTGATACCTGTTCATGCAGGACTGCACGGGGGAACGGCATGACATGTCCACTGATCCGGAGCAGATCATTTGCTTGGCGGGCACCGGACGTGCCTGCCAGATCTCGGCGTCGTTCTGATAGAGGAGTCACCGCTGGGTACGAGGGGCCGGAGTGCAACTTGGGGAACCGGTCACTATCCAAGATCTCGTGAGGAAATAAGCGACGGAGGAGCGCCGGACAAAATCTTGGATCGCGATCGGCGCATCGCGCCCTGGTTGCGCGGAGGGCCCGCCCAACGATGATGGGCGATCAGACGACAAACAGCGAAGATGCTTCTGGTCGTTCATGGACGACGGTGAGTATGGCGGCATGACGCGAGTTCGCCCATTGTGCAGTCACAGCGAGCGAATGCGACAAGGTCAGGGGTGGGACCGCGGAAGGCTGACAACCTAGGTGACCGCGCCTGCAGCCACAAGGACATGCCGAACCTCTGCAGGCAAAACGGCACGTCAAGACGGCGATCTGCCGCCCGCCGGTCGAATACGAGCGCCGCCACGCAGCCCACCCGGCAACGGAACTGCTGAAAATTCGAACTAGAAACGACTCCACAAACCCGGGCGCTTGCCTCCGCGCGCTAATCCCCCCGTACCTGAGTCACCAGCAGGGGCGTGAGTGGGTCTCCCCGGACATTGAGTACCTTGAGGTCAGCTCCGTACTGCCAATTCCGGGGGACAATACATAAACCAGCTTCCACAGCAGGAACCGGAGTCGAGATGATCATCGTGTATGCCGGTGTCCAAGCAGACGAACCGGAGCGGGCGCAACCCCGGTTTCCGCGGGCGGCCGAGGAGCCGCTAACTGTGCGGATACGCGGCCTGCTGCAATCCCTCCGCCCCAGCTTTGTGGTTGGTGCCGCCGCATCAGGCAGTGACATCATCATCGCCGAGGCTGCACTGCTGGAAGGTGCCGACGTCTGTTTTGTACTGCCGTTCGACGTCGGGACTTTCCAGACAACTAGCGTCGAGGGCCGTGGGCAGCGTTGGACGGCCCGATACCGGCGGCTGCTCGAGACCGTAGGATCGAACCGAATCACGGAGGGGTCCCTGGACCCGGACGACAAGGATTCCTACACTCGTCACAACGCGCACCTCATCAGGTTTGCGCAGGCCCTCGCCCTGGAGAGGGGCGAGCGGGTCTGGGCGTTGGTCATCCGACCGCATCCGGACGACGACGCAGGAAGCGTTTCCGACGACTTCGCACGGCGCGCAGAAGCCCAGAGCATCCTTACACTGGACCTGGCTCCCTTGGCCAAACGGCCACGCGGCTTTGTTGCCATGCCTTACGGTCGGCGTTTCGATCCCGTGGTCCGGCGCAGGTATGACTGCGACCCCGTATTCCACCGGATTTACCGCCCACTGCTCGAGGACCTGGATGTGGACTGGGCTCGGGCGGACCTGGAGACAGACAGCGGCATCATCCACGCTGGCATGATCGAAGACCTGGCCAACAGCGATGTCGTGATCGTCGATCTGGCCACCGCAAACTTCAATGTCGCCTACGAACTTGGGCTGCGGCACGTGTTCGCTCGTTCTTCGACGCTCCTGGTGTACCCGCAGCTGCAGGGAACCCGTGCCGGCGCGGCGCCCTTCGATATAAACCTGATCCGCATCCACCGCTTTGAACGGGGCACCGAGTTGACCGACGACCAGAGCGAAGACGCTATCCGCCGCCTGCGCCCCGCCCTGGCCGAGGTCTTGGCATCGCGCAGCAGTGACAGTCCTGTCCACGAGTGGTTCGAGCTGGGAGCGGTCCGGGGCCCATTTCGCCGCAAGGCGGGGCAGGACGGCCCTGTCCAGACCGACCTGCGACTACGCAAAGCTGTTCAGTTGGCGCTGCGGAGTGCGTCACCGGACAGCATGCTCGCCGCAGCGTCGGAGATAGCCGGGGCGTCCGACCTTTCAGAGTCGTCGCGAATCGGCCTGCGGATCCAGTTGGGTAACGGGCTTATCCGCGAGGGCGAGTACGATGCCGCCACCGCGCTGCTGGAGCAGGCGGAGCCACCGGCGGACAGCCATCTGCGGCGCACCTGGCTGCAGAATCTGGCCATGGCCTACCGCCGTATCGGCGAATCCAGCTGCTGCGATCCGGCCACTGCAGCAACATGCCGGGAGAAGGCGCAGAGGCTGCTGTCCACCGCCATCCAGGAAGGGTTGGGGGACTCGGAAACCTACGGAATCCTGGCAGGGTTGATCAAGAGGGGACTGGATAATCCGAAACCCGTAATTAACAGTGCGGGAGTCGCTGGTCGGTTTGCTCTGATGCACGAGTACTACCGCAAAGGCTTCGAAGTCGAACCCACGTTCTACACGGGTATCAATCTGGTCATGGCCCTTCGCCTCGGCGTCCGGCACGGCTTCCTGGACGAGGGGGCTGCGGAGGCAGAAGGCCGGCTGCAGGAGGCGCTCGCTGTGACAAAGTTCCTGGCCCGCCGCGCGGCCGAAGCCGATCCCGTAGATTTCTGGGCCGCAATCACACAGGCGGAGCTACTGCTCCATGAATGCTTCATGGGCCGCGCGCCGGCTGCGGCCGCCGTTGCCGCCTATGGAAAGGCAGCCGTCCTAGCTCGGCCGGACCAGCTCCGGTCAGCGATATACCAGCTTGACTTCCTCCAGAAGTGGGGGGACCCCGAAGATGTCATCGATCCGATCCGGACATTGTTCGGGACAGTTTCTGTTGAGTGACTGCCGGAAGGACCGGAGACGGTATGGCAGATCTATCCGAAGGGGGAGTCTTCATCAGCTACCGCCGCGACGAGACAGGGCACGTGGCAGGCAGGCTGGCCGATCACCTGCGCGTGAGGTTTGGTAACGCCCGTGTCTTCATCGACATTGAGTCCATCGGTCCCGGTCGCGATTTCGTGGAGGAAATTAACCGGGCCCTGGCGAATTGTGGCGTGCTGTTGGTGCTAATCGGACAGCATTGGTCCACAGTGGTTGACGACAAAGGACGGCGCCGCCTGGATGACCCGGACGACTACATCGTGTTGGAAGTACGCACCGCCATGGACCGGCAGGTGCGCGTGATCCCCGTGTTGGTCGATGGTGCTGAGGTCCCCAAGGAGGAAGAACTGCCCGCAGTGCTCAGACCGCTCGCCCGCCGCAATGCCGTGCGGCTCGATCATGAGACATTCCGTTCCGATGCTGACGGGTTGGTCCAGCAACTGGGGCTCTCCACGCAGGCAGCCGTCGGCCGCCGGGCGCTACTGAAATGGGGAAGCGGTGGCGCGGCGCTTGCGCTGCTCGGTACGGGCATCTGGACCGCCAGCCACTGGGCCCGGGATCGCCCACCTGAACCGGTGTGGGCCTACCCGACCGAGGATGAGGTCTATTCGTCACCAGCAGTTGACAGGGGAGTGGTCTACGTGGGCAGCGTTGACCAGCACCTCTATGCCCTCGCAGCCGATAGCGGGCAGCTGCGCTGGCGGTACGCCACTGAGGGCTCAGTGACGTCCTCCCCGGCGGTCGCGGATGAAACTGTGTATTTCGGTTCAAATGACGGCCACCTGCATGCGGTCGATCAGGCCACCGGAGCCAGCCGCTGGAAATTCCCGGCGGGGGAAGTCATTCACTCCTCGCCGGCGGTCAGCTCGGGCACCGTGTACGTAGGCTGCCGGGACAACAACCTGTACGCAGTAGATGCCGCGACGGGCAAGCAGCGCTGGCGGTTTCCGCGGGGCGGCTGGTTCAATTCCTCGCCGACTGCGGCCGGGGACGTGGTCTACGTGGGTTGTCGGGACCACAACGTGTACGCGTTGAAAGCGGGGTCGGGCGAAATTCTTTGGGCATTCACCACACAAATGACGGTCGATTCCTCGCCGGCGGTGGAGCAGAACATTGTCTACATAGGCGGAGACGACCATCTGGTCTATGCACTGAACGCTTCGAACGGCGATCTGATCTGGAGCTTTGTGACCGGCGGCGGTGTAGTCTCCTCACCCTGTGTAGTGGGCAAAGTCGTCTACATTGGCAGTGACGACGGGAACCTGTACGCGCTCGATGCCCACACCGGACGTGAACGCTGGCGTTTCGATACGGGCAACGGCATCCGCTCCTCGCCGGTCGAGCAGGGCGGCCTGGTCTATGTGGGCAGCCGCGATTTCAGCCTTTACGCCCTTGAAGCGGCCAGCGGCAAGCTGGCTTGGAGATTCGCCACCGGGGGACCAATTGACGATTCCTCGCCAGTTGTGGCTGGTGGGATGGTCTATGTTGGAAGCCTCGACGGCCGCGTGTATGCGCTGCCGTTGACCTAGGCGCCCTTGGGCCCAAATGTAGCAAGTGATCAAACGGGCTTGGTGATGACCGTGAAGCGGGGCTCGCCACTGACCGCAAACCGCCAAACACCCCTAGCAACCCCAACCATCTCCCAGAGGGAGAACAGCGGTGTCAGCAATATTAGGCACACGGGCTCCCACCATAACCGCGATGCCCGGGCCGACGCGAGCACGTTGATCTTCAGGCCTTCCCAATACAGCCAGATGCAGAACGCGACGTTCAACCCCCACAGTGGAATTAGCACCGGAAGAATGGGTGCCGTTTGGTAGTCGCGCAGGAGCGCACACAGCATCAGCACGAAGACCGGATGACCCAGCGGGGCGCAGGACCACACCATAGTGTTATGCAGCATGAGCATACGATGACGCCAGGATGCGGCCTTGGGGACTCCGGTCCGGCCGGCAATGAGTTCGAGCAGCCCCCAGACCCAGCGTTCCCGCTGGCGGATAAAGTCCGACACGGTCACCGGTGAGGCACCGTAGGAGAGGCCGGAGATCCAGCCACTACGTCCCGGGAAGCGCTCACAAAAGTTCAGGGCAAACTGGGCGTCTTCCACGAGCGACCGAGGACCGAAGTCCCATCCAATGGCGGCCTCAACCGATGCCCGGACCAGGAGCAGCTCCCCGTGCAGTCCGGCGCGGGGAGAGCCACGTCCCGTAGTGGCCGCGAATAGCCCGATGTCGCAGCCCGGACGGATCGCGTCCGCGAGCCAGATCAGCCGGTTGGCGGCCAATTCGCGTGGAAAGGACAGCACGCCTTGGCCAAGGTCCAGGGCGTCGTCGCCTGCCTGCCGCTGCTCCAGAATGAAGCGGGCGAATTCCTGCGCGGTATCGTTTCCGACCCCAGTATCGTCATCCATGTGCAGGACCCAGACGTCCTCGCGCGCTTCACCCTCAGCCGTACGGAGCAGGTTGGCATATTCGTTGGCCCTTGCCTTGAATCGCGTGTCATAAAGTGTGCGGAAGCCGCGGGGCACCACCACCACCCGCAGCGCGGGCATACCACCAGCCAGGGCCTCGATCCTGCGCCGGGCAGGGCTTCCTTCCTCGATAACGACGTCGATGCGCAGCTTATTGAAGTAGCGGGGGAGGAACACCCGCATCGACTCGATGACCCGCTCCACTGCAGGCAGTGTGTCGTTCCGTGCAATGGTGGGCATGACCACCAGGAGCTGGTCGGTGCTGACGACTGGCACGGACGCCGGCGCCTGCCGCCGTCGCTCGCCCCGCAAGCGGCGGGCGGTGCAGTAGCCGCCATACAACCCAAGTGCCGATGTGAAGGTCGGCAGGGTCCAGATGACGGCGATGTAGGCGTTGATGCTGCTGACCCGGGAGAACTGCGCCCAGGTCCACCAGCCGAGCACCAGGAAGAGCAGATAGGGTGCGAGCACCGAGCCAAAACTCGGCCACCAGAATGGCTGGCCGCGCCGCCGGGACGGGACGAACGGTCGATGCGGCGCATCCCGTCTGAGCTCCATGGCAGATCTACTGGTGCTCCAGGAATCCCTCAAAATGTGCGGCGTCCACATCCCGGGCCAAGGACATGCCGATCCGCTGGAGATCGCCAATGTGCTGCACGGAGTCCAGGCGCTGCGCCGACTGCGGATCGATGTCGGGCAGCCCCAGCTCGTCGAGCCCAGCCCGGGACAGGTCGGCGTTGTAGCGCACATATGTGAAGAGCCGACGGTCCAGGAGTCCCCGGCCATCCCGGAGGTCTCCAATCTCACCGTCGACGACGGCACCGTGGCGGCAGCGTCCGAAAGTCCTGCACAAGAGATCCTGCTCGATTGCCGCCGCGTACATCAGCGCCCCGGGTACGGAGGAGGCGTTGTACAGCAGGTTCATGTCCCCGGGAGCCAGGTAGGCATTGGCATGTGCCGCGGCGCCGGTGCCCACCGAGACCAGCAGCAGTTCCCGTTCGCCGGTCTCCCAGCTGAGGCCATAGGCTTCCAGGCTGGCCATGAGGAACAGCTGGAAGGAAGGGTTGTTGTACATGGTCACTCCGCCGTCGACGAAGACGAATTCCTGATCTCCGACGGTGACAATCTCGGGCGGAAAATACACAGGCGCCGCCGTGCTCGCCCGGACGAGTTGCCACAGCGGCAGCTCCAGGTTGTTGTCCGAGCGGTGGGGCGCGTTGTATTTCGCCTTCGGATTGTTGCTCAGCGGCCAGGGCGAGTCGGTGGTCGCGTTCCGCAGCACCATCATCAACAGAGATCGGATCTGGCCGCTGCCCAAGGTCGTGGCGGTACCGAATTCACGCTGCAGCGTGGCAGCCAACCGGCTGCTGTCGTACCTATACCGGTATCGGCGCAGCAGGACCGCCCTGTCGAACATGTCTTCGCCGTTCAACGCATACAGCCGGCGCAGCCGGTCAACCGGCCAACCCAATGCCAGCCCGGCAGCAATGATCGCGCCGGTGCTGGTGCCGGCGATGTAGTCGAAGTAGTCAGCGAGGACAAAGTCCTTTCCACGGGCCAGTTCCTTTCGCAGCGTCCGCTCGATCTGGTCGAGGACTTCCAGGGTAATGACGCCTCGGATGCCGCCGCCGTCCAGAGCCAGGAGTTTCTTAGGTCCTGACTCCTCGGCCCGCTCACGGTAGGACACGGCACCGCCTTTTCGTCATCTGGCATCACTGGATGAGCCGAAACTACCGGGATGCCGTTACTGCGGCGTTACTCCTTCCCGGCGTCACGAGACCGCTCACGTGATCAGCCCCCGGAGTGTCTCGACGTCGGCCTCCCAGGTGTCTATCGCCGCATGGAGGCCGGCCGCCTGGCCGTGTCTTCTTGACGCTCTGTGGTCAGCCCCCGTCCCTTTAGCACCCAACAAGCAGGTCGATCTCGGTCGCCAGTGAGTTCGGGGGTGACAAGCACCCTATATTTCTTTACCGATGTCGAATCTTCCCGTGTTAGCACGGAAGTGACGGCAGGGGCCCTGGAGTCAGCATTGAAGTACCGGATTCAGAGACTTGCAGCGAACCCGGGAAACCCCTGATAACACGAAGGAAGAACATTGCTGGATATCTTTGAGACCCACGAGTCGGAAGTCCGTAGCTACTGCCGCAACTGGAACACGGTGTTCGAAAGTGCCGCAGGCAGCATCGTCCTCAGCGAGGACGGAAAGGAATACCTGGACTTTTTCTCCGGTGCAGGCGCACTGAACTACGGACACAATAACCCGGTCATGCTCCGCCCGCTGATTGAGTATCTGCTGTCTGGGGCCATCGTTCATTCCCTTGACATGAAGACACCGGCTAAGAGGCATTTCCTGGAAACGTTTCAGGAACTGATCCTCAAGCCCCGAGGACTCAATTACAAAGTCATGTTTCCCGGTCCCACCGGGACGAACTCTGTGGAGTCGGCCCTGAAACTGGCGCGGAAGGTCACCGGCCGGCACCATATCCTTAGCTTTAGCAACGCATTCCACGGCATGACTCTTGGTTCGCTGTCCGTAACAGGCAATTCCATGAAGCGGCACGGGGCAGGTGTTCCGCTGACAAACACGTCGAGCATGCCCTACGACGGGTCATTCAACGGTCAGACCGCAGACTTCCTCTGGCTCCGGCATGCCCTGGAAAACAGTGGATCCGGGGTCGACAAGCCGGCTGCAGTCATAGTGGAAACCGTTCAGGGTGAAGGCGGGCTCAGGGCTGCACGGGCAACCTGGCTCCGCGGCCTCGCTGATCTCTGCCGGCAGCACGAAATCCTCCTGATCGTCGACGATGTGCAGGCCGGATGCGGCCGCACGGGGACCTTCTTCAGTTTCGAAGAAGCCGGCATCGTCCCAGACATCGTCTGCCTGTCCAAATCCATTTCAGGCTTCGGACTGCCCCTTGCCCTGACGATATTCAAACCGGAACTGGATATCTGGAAGCCCGGAGAGCACAACGGAACCTTCCGCGGCCATAACCCAGCTTTCGTTACGGCGGCTGCAGCTCTGGAGCATTTCTGGCAGGACGATCGGCTCGAGAATCACATAGCCCTGCTTGCCAGCCAACTACACGGCGGGCTCGCGCAAATTGCCGCCGAAACAGAAGGAGCTCAAGTGCGCGGCCGCGGTCTCCTGGCGGGTATTTACTATCCCCAGGCGGAGACGGCCGGGAGAATCGCCAACGAATCCTTTGCCCGGGGCCTCCTGGTGGAAACCTCAGGCCCGCAGGGCGAGGTTGTCAAGACCATGCCGGCGCTGACCACCAGTTCCGCAGACCTAAGCCGCGGCCTCGACATTCTGGCGGGAGCAGCCCGGGCTGTCACGGAACCGCTTCCCGCCAGGTCTGTCGCTTGAGCACGCGACCAGCAGGGCCGCTCCGGTTGGCGACTCCCCACGCCGGGGCGGGGACGGGTCGGCCAGTTTCCCTCGACGGTCTCATCGTGCAAAAATTCGGTGGCTCGTCCGTGGCAGACGCCGCGGGGATTCGCCGCGTAGCGCAGCGGATCGCCGCGTCCCGAGCGGCCGGACAACACATCGTGGGCGTTGTGTCCGCGATGGGCGACACAACCGATGAGCTCTGCGACCTTGCTGCCAGCGTTTCTGCCCGCCCCCGCCCCAGGGAACTCGATGCCCTGCTGAGCACGGGTGAGAACATTTCTGCAGCGCTGCTGGCCATCGCCCTCGCTGATCTAGGAGCAGTCGCGCGGGTTTTTACTGGGAGCAGGGCTGGCATCATCACTGATGATGTCCATGGCAAAGCACGCATCACCCATGTCAAAGCCAGCCGCCTGCGCGCGTGCCTGGAGCGCGGTGAAATCCCCATTGTGGCCGGGTTTCAGGGCAGGACCCGCAAATCGAAAGAGGTAACCACCCTGGGCAGGGGCGGTTCGGACCTCACCGCTGTTGCGATTGCGGCGGCACTAGACGCCGGCGTCTGTGAAATCTACACGGATGTTGACGGCGTCTATACCGCAGACCCTCGCGTCGTCTCCGCGGCCCGGAAGATCGATGTGCTCTCGAGCGAAGAGATGCTTGAACTCGCAGCTTCCGGGAGCAAGGTGCTGCACCTGCGGTGCGTCGAGTACGCCCGTCGTTTCGGCGTTCCGATTCATGTGAGGTCATCATTCGTCCCAGACTCCGGAACGCTGATCCTGCCCGGCCCCGCCCGCATTCGCGTGGGCGGACCGGCCAGGGAGCAGGCTGTAATTACCGGAGTATCCAGTGTGAATTCGACTGCAAAGATCACGGTGTCCGGCGTACCGGAACAGTCGGCGACCGCCGCCGTCGTTTTCCAGGCACTTGCAGCGTCCGGGCTTAAGGCGGCAACGATAGTTCAAAACGCCCGGGCAAGGACCTCTGGATTGTCCGATCTGACCTTTACTCTGCCTGCCCATCAGGCGTCGGACGCCCTCGTAACCCTGAGTGCCGCCCGATCGGCCATTGGCTATCAGGACCTTCAGCACGAGGACGTCGGCACGGTATCCCTCACCGGACTCGGCATGCGCTCCTCACCTGAAATCTTCGGTTCATTCTTCAGCGCCCTGGCGCACGCCGGAATTGACATGCTGGTGACAGAAATATCGGAAACCTGCGTCGCTGCCGTCACGAGAGCCGGCCAACTCGGTGACGCCGCCCGCGTTCTTCGGCAGGCCTTTGGTCTGGCATTGGACAGCGAAGCGGCACCACGGGACAGCGTGCCGGAGAGACTCCTGGGCACCACCATGGCTTCGCCGCAGCAGGCCAGTCCGTGGGCCGGGGGAGGACGATCCGGCTACACACCCGAAACAACTCCGAGTATTGAGCACGCCCAGTCGGCGTGAAACTGAAAACTTTGCACGAAGGAAATTGAAATGAGCGAAACCTTAGCAACACGCGGGGATCTACTCTCCGCGCCCGCCCGTGACGTCGATAACAAGATTCGTTGGAAGTCTGGCGAAAGGCTTAATGACTACTTTGAGCAGCGTTGCGATGCGGTGCCCGAGGATCACCTTGCGGTCGTCACCGAGGATGCCGCGCTTACGTTCCACCAACTGGACGACCGGGCGAATCAGACCGCGCGGTACCTGATTGACCGGGGAGTCCAGCCGGGCGACCGCGTCGGCGTCCTGTTCGACAAGTCCGTCCACGGGTACGTGGCGTTGCTGGCCATCATGAAAATTGGCGCCGCCTATGTGCCTCTTGACCAAAACTTCCCGTCCGACCGCATCGTCTACATCATTGCCGATGCTGGACTCGAGACGATCATTTCAGTCTCTCGCTTTGAGGGTAAGCTCGCCGAATTCGCCGTGAACGTCATTTATCTTGACGCCGTAAGCGCCCTTGTTGATGCGCTGCCCGCCTCCCGCCTGGAGGGGACCGAGAAACCGGGGCCAGAATCAGACCAGCTCTTCTACATCATCTATACGTCCGGCACAACCGGTAAACCCAAAGGCGTGGCGATCGAGCACGCCGGGATCTGCAACTTCGTCAAGGTAGCTGGCGAGGTTTACGGCTACACCCAGGATGACCGCTGCTATCAGGGCATGACTCTAGCCTTCGATTTCCACGTCGAAGACCTGTGGACGCCACTCCTGCATGGCGCGACACTGATTGCCGGCAAGTCCGGGGCAGCCCTGTTCGGTGCGGACCTGCACGCCTTCCTGAGCCTGCACCACGTCACGATCCTGCCCTGCGTCCCGACGTTGTGGGCGACGATCGAGGAGGACCTGCCGGACGTGCGGATCATCCAGCTGTCCGGGGAAGCGGTGCCGCATAACCTCGTCGCCCAGTGGCACCGACCGGGGCGGCGCATCCTGAACGCGTACGGGCCGACCGAGTGCTCGGTCAGTTCAACTCTGAAGACCCTTGTCCCGGGAGAGCCGGTGACCATTGGTGTCCCGCTCCCCACTTATACCGTGGTCATCCTCGATGAGCACCAACCCGCAGAGGTCGCTCCAGGAACGATCGGCGAGATCGGCATCGCCGGAATCTCGCTGGCCCGCGGCTACCTCAACAGGGAAGAGCTGACAAACCAGAAGTTCATTGCGGACTTCCTGAACTTGCCCAGCAATCCTTCGCACCGCATCTATCGGACGGGCGATTACGGGCGCATCCGCGACGACGGCGAGCTCGAGTTCCATGGCCGCCTCGACACCCAGGTCAAACTCCGCGGTTACCGCATTGAACTCGGGGAGATCGAGGCTGTTTTGGCCCAAACGCCCCAAATCGCCCAGGCCGTGGTACACCCGCAGGAGATTGAGTCGGGGAGCACTGAGCTGGTGGCGTACTACACGCGCAAACGAGGAGCTCCCGAGCCCTCCCAGAGCGAGGTTGCAGAAAACCTGCGGCGTCATCTTCCGCCATATATGGTTCCCGGCTATCTGGAAGAGTTGGCCTTCATACCCATGACGGCCAACAACAAGGCCGACCGCAAGGCACTGCCGGCACCGAAGGGTCCCCGCTTCTCCGTCTCCAGCAGCACCGGAACAGCACCGCGGACCAACACGGAGAAGGCTTTGGCCGGGGTGTTGAAGGAAGTGATGAAACTCGACCACGTCTCGGTCGGTGACAACTTCTTCCAAGACCTTGGTGCACACTCGCTGCTGATGGCCAAATTCGCCGGCGGCATCCGCCAGCGGATGGACGTACCCGCCATCTCAATTCGCGATATGTACCTCAACCCCACCATTGAAGAGCTCGCCGCGCACGTCGACACCCTCACCATCGAGGGTCCGGAGGAGACGATGGCTGCGTCAAACCGCGAGGATTTCCATGTCCCCTCGCGGTGGGACTACTGGCGGTGCGGTGCCCTGCAGTTGATCGGTTATCTCGCCTGGTCCGCGTTCGTTCTGTGGCTGCTGATCACCGGCATCTTCTGGTCCTACGCCGCAATGCCGGATTTGATTGCGGCTTATGTCCGGGTAGTGGTGTTCGCCCTAGGAGTCTTCGTGGTGCTCAGCCTAATTCCGGTCGGACTCAAGTGGCTGCTCATCGGCCGGTGGAAGCCGGAGGCCATCCCTGTCTGGAGCATGAGATATTTCCGCTTCTGGGTCGTCAAGACGGCTGTGCGCCTCGCCCCCATGGCTCTGGCGGACGGTCCAATCCGGAACGTCTACCTCCGCCTTCTCGGCGCGAAAATCGGCGCCGACACCGTGATCCAGTCCACCCTCCCCGTGACCACGGACCTGCTCTCCATAGGGTCCGGCACCATCCTGGAGAAGGACTCGATTGTCCAGGGCTACATGGCCCGGTCGAACTACATTCATATCGGGCCCATCCGCATCGGTAACAACGCGTTCATCGGCGAGGCCGCCGTCGTGGATATCAACACCGTGATGGAAGACGACACCCAGCTGGGCTTCGCTTCATCCCTGCAGGAAGGTCAGCAGATCGCACGCGGCAAACACTTTCACGGCACCCCGGCCGTGGAAACCGCTGCGGATTACTGCGTTATCGATGCACGAAAGTGCACGCCAGTCCGCCGATGGGCCTATGCCTTGACTTCGATGATGGCCGGACTGGTTGTCGGGGCGGCGCCGATGGTGGCCGTGTACGCTGCGTTCCCCGCGCTTATGGTGTACGTCGAAAGTATAGAAGCTGCATTCACCGGCAGAGGCGACCTGATCGCAACGCTCGGCCTGATGCTTGTCGATTCGATCGTCCCGTTTGCGGTGGGGACAGTGCTTGGGTTGCTGGGCATCGGCGTGATTCCCCGCCTACTAAACCTGCTGCTGACCGCAGACCGAACATACGTCCTCTATGGCTTCCACTACTTCATTCACACCTGGATCGTCAGGATCAGCAACTCCGGCTTCTACAACCGGCTGTTTGGCGACAGCTCTGCCGCCGTCCACTATGTGCGCTGGCTTGGCTACCGCATGAACACCATCATTCAGACCGGTTCCAATTTTGGCATGGGCCAGCGGCACGAGAACCCGTTCCTGTGCGACATTGGCACCGGAACCATGGTCTCAGGAGGCCTGAAGATGATTAACGAGACCATGTCCAGCAACGCATTCAAACTCAGCACAGTGCGGGTCGGGGAGCGCAACTATCTTGGCAACTATCTTCATTTCCCGGCCAATGCCACCGTTGGTGATAACGTCCTCCTGGGCACCAAGGCACTGACTCCTATCGACGGGCCCCTTCGGGAAAACACGGGGCTGCTCGGGTCCCCGGCCTTCGAAATCCCCCGCGCCACAGCCAGAGATCTCGAAATGTCCCAGATGGACGATGTCACTCGTGCCCGGCAACTGCACGCCAAGAACCGCTATGACCTCATCAGCGCGACACTCTATCTACTAAACGCCTGGTTTGTGCTCTTCATCGACGCCACGTTCGTGCTGGCCGCCGTCGCACTCTTTCCCTATTTCGGCATCGTGGGGACGTTCGTCCTGGGCGGCATCGCCTTCATCACCAGCATCCTGTGGATGTGGTTCGCTGAAAGGGGCGCCCTGAAATTTGGCCGGTTGACGCCCCAGATCGTTCCGCTCCTCAACAGGTATTTCTGGTTCCACGAGCGGACCTGGAAACTGGCCACGCTCTGGGCCATTACGCCCATCTTCGCTGGAACACCTTTCAAGAATCTCCTGTCACGCATGGAAGGCGTCCGCCTGGGCAAGATGGTGTTCGACGACGGTACAAGTTTCGATGAGTACACCATGATCGAGATCGGTGACCATGCCAACCTGAACTCGCATTGCGTGATTCAACCCCATTCACTCGAAGAGGGAGTCTTCAAATCCGGTCGGGTGACGCTGGGGGAGGGGTGCACGCTGGGCATTGCGGCTAACCTGCACTACGACATCACGCTGGGCGACTACGTCGTGATCGAGCAGAACTCGTTCGTGATGAAGGGCGAAACAGTCGAAGAGGACTCCACTTGGCAAGGCAACCCGGCACGAACGGTCAGCAACCGGTCGACTGTCCTCGCCGGCGCGGTCGAGTAGGCCTGCGATGCGCGTCCTTCTCAGAGAGGCAGCCGACTATGCGCACAGCCCGGACGGCGCGGAACGGCCCATTGATTTTCATCGCCGCCTGCCAGGCTACGGGATCACGCCGCTGGTCGAGGCACCGCGGCTCGCCGCCAAGCTCGGAGTTGCGAGGGTCGTGATCAAGAACGAAACGTCGCGTTTCGACCTGCCGTCTTTCAAGATCCTGGGGGCGTCGTGGGCGAGCTACGTCGCTCTGCGCGAGCGGCTCGGGCCGATTTCCGACGGCCCGTTGACCCTGGCCACGCTCCAATCCTGGGCAGCGCCGGTGCACTCAACAACACTGGTCGCCGCCACGGACGGCAACCACGGCCGGGCGGTCGCCCGGGTTGCGAGCTGGTTTGGGCTGCGCGCCCGGATCTATGTGCCCAATTTCGTGACAGAATCGCGTCGCCGGGCCATTGAGAATGAAGGAGCTGAGTTGGTAGTCATCGACGGCAGCTACGACGCCGCGGTGGACGCGGCCCTTAGCGCATCCGAGAGATCCGGCTTGCTGCTCATCAGTGATACGGCGCGCGCCGAATCCGACGTCATTCCGAGGGCGGTGTCTGATGGCTACACCACTGCCTTCGTCGAGGCGGAGGAGCAGCTGACGGTTTCCGGTCAAGACCGGATAGACGCCGTGGGCGTCCAGGCTGGTGTCGGCGGCTTGGCGGCGGCGGCCACGAATTGGGCCCGGACGATCCGTAGGGCCAGTCCAGTACAGGTCATCGTCACTGAACCCGAAAACGCGGCCTGCGTCTTCACGTCGCTGGCGGCCGGGGAGCCGAAAACCGTCGGCGCGGACCAGGACACGGCGATGGCCGTGCTGCAATGCGGCACGGTGTCACTGACAGCGTTTCCCATTCTCCGCGCCGGTGTGGGCTGCTGCCTTGCCATCGACGATTCCGCAGCCTTGGCCGCGGTGGCGGATCTGCGTACCAGCGGGATCGAGACAGGTCCCAGCGGCGCCGCCGGTCTCGCCGGTGTCCTGGCCGGGTTGACGGGTTCGTTCGCCAACCCGATCAAGCAGCATCTCGGCCTCAGTTCCGACTCCGGGCTTCTGTTCGTCGCTACCGAATCGCCGGAGGCGGCTGGATCGTACCCGCAAGCGACTCCATGGCAGGCCCGGCCAGCCCTGCCCGTACCGGTGGCACCGGGATAACTGGCTGGTGTAATGCCGCTGTAACGCGCGGGCCGCGACAATGTGAATCCACTCGGAAGACCGTTCCGGGCGCGGCGAATTCGGCCGTGTACCCCCAGACTCCTCCTGCCTGCCAGTTGGGGAAAGGATCTCGAATGCCAGAGATCAATTATCCCGTTGAAATCAAGGTCAATTTGGCCCGATCCGTTGCGGACGCGTTGACTGCATTGGGCCTCGACGGCGGTTCAGAACGTCAGATCTGGTTTCTGGAGGATCTGACCCCCGGCCTCGAGCCGGCGCTGCCGCTGTTTGCTGCAGGGGTGGTACTTCGGCTGCGAAGCGGAGAATTCGATGAATCGACCATCAAATTGCGCCCTTGCCGCCGAACACAGCTGACATCGGAGTGGGCCAACAGTGTCAACACAGGGAACAACTTCAAATACAGGGTCGAAGCAGACTGGACGGGGCAGCGCCGGACTTTAGCAGCTTCAGCTGTCCTGGAACTTGACCGCGGCCTGATCGACGCAGTGATTATGGAAGGGGCGGATCCCGACATTCTCTTCGACGGGCAGCAGCAGCGGTTCCTTCGCGCATGCGGCGACCTGCGGATAGCCTTTGCCGGGCTGACTCCACTCGGGCCTGTTATGGCGACGAAGTGGAAAAACGTTGCGGTCGGAGGGCTAGAGACAAACATCGAACGGTGGACTGTGGGAACCGTTGATTTTCTGGAGGTATCTATCCGGTCCGAGTCCAGGGTGGAACAACAGCAGTTGCGGCTCGAGGCAGCGCTCCGGGCCCATGGACTTACAATCGACGAAAGCCCGGAATCCAAGACGCGGAGGGTCTTAGCGGAGCTCGTCGGTGCAGCCTGACCGGCCGCAGCGACGATCGGTGGGTACGTACCTACCGCACGATGACCGATACCACGCCCACGCTTCTGGATCGACCGGAGACTCCCGACGACGTCAAGAATCTGCCTCTCAGCTACTGAAATGTCCACATCCCGGGTCATTCGCGTGTGCAGTGAGGTCAAATGCGTCGCCTCGCCGATTCCATAACTGCGTAAGACAACACCGTCATATCGGTCGGCCCATGCCGCCAGAAACCTCGCCTCGGTCGCGAACCAACGCAATAGACGGCCACATGAAGTCTTGGGCGGGCAGAGCCCGTTGGAGCAGCTGATTAGACTTGCTTCGCCACGGACGGATACATGTACCGTTGCAACGACCGCCTAAATCGGCTGCCGTCACAATGGCTTAGTTCTCGACTATCCCGGACGAAAACGACGCGGGATTGCAACAACGTCTTGCATCCGGGTCGGGCCGACCGGACAAGATCAGCCCTTGCCTGGACCGGCGGCAGTCTGGCGCTTGCGGACGTATCGGCTGGAGTATTGATGTATCGCCAGCATGCTCCGGTACGGGACCCGAGGGGGAACGAGATGGCAGACGAAAAACCCACAAACTGGTGGGCCACGTTGCCCGGTCTTCTGACTGCCGCGGCGGCGGTGATCACCGCAGTGACCGGACTATTGCTCGGGTTGGGCCAACTCGGAGTATTCGACGCCGACATGCCCGTCACCGCCTCCGGCTCACCCATCGGCGCTGGGTCCTCGCAGCCGGGCAGTCCGGCGTCAGCGCCCAGTAACCCGACGCCGGGTAACGGAACAGGGTGGGCGGTATCGCTGCCGGCCGAGCGTAAGTACCGGCCGACGACGTCGAATATGAGATTCTCGACGCGCACGTCCGGCCCGACGTCGCCGGGAAGATCACCCTGACTTTCTCGGTCAGATGCTCCAACCATGGAAGGTACGACGTTAACTTTTGGGACTCCACGTTCAGGCTGAACGCAGGCGGCGTCAGTGTGTCCCCCGACTCCGGCCTCAACGACCTTGTCGCAGGCGATTCAAGCAAGTCCGGCGACGTCAGTTTCACCGTTCTGGCGGACACCCGGGATTCGGTGCTGCGCATCAAGTTTCCGCAGGGAGAGAGCACGGTTCAGGTCGCCCTGTCACCGCCCTGAGGCCGTGCCGGGTCCTGGCAGGAACGATCTCCCGTGCATCCGATGATTTCGTCCGGCCGGTCACCGACGTCTCTCGCCACCGAAGTCGGCGTCCCCGTCAGGGCGCTGAAGCGGCGGGGGCAGCTGCACCGTGATGCTGCGGCCGGCGCGGGTGACAAGCCCGAGGACCCGATAGATGCCGCGAAGTTCAGGGCACCGGAGGCCCGGCTGCGGGAGGTCGAGAGGGAGAACGATTTCCTGGGAAAGGTTTCCGCGTTCTTCACCAAAGAACAACGGTAGAGGATCTCTACCGTCTTGTTCAGGCGAAGGACGGGCAATTTTCCTATTCAATGGATGTGCCGTCGGCTGGGCGATGCTGACCGTATGCAAGCCTCCCTGATGACCTGTGCGCTGAAAATGGCCAGGGACCGCGGGAACCTCCAGCCCGACGCGATCCCCGAAGAACGAGTTCTGCCATCACCACAGCTTCGCCACGAGGCAGTCAGCCCGGCGTGGCGTCACGCGCTACCTCGAGGTGTCCTACAACCGCTGGCGCCCACACAGCAACAATGCCGGGCTACCGCCAGCCACCGCGATGGCCCGCGTCCAGACCGGCAGCAGCCGACTTCCGGCAGCTGCCTAAACCCTGAAAAGACCAAGCGACTGTCTCATGTCCTTGAAACACCTCAGTGCGGCCAAGAATCCGTGCTGGCACGGAAGCGCCCAGCCTCCGCCCGTACGGATCATGGGAGTGACGGTTGAGGGGATCCGGTCTGCAAGGACCGGGTCCGTGCACCAAACCCGCCAAAATTACCAGACACCTACACCAGGAGAACTCCCCATGTTCATGAACACCTTGCGGCAACGGACGGGCCGGTCCGCCACCGCCGCCCTGATTGCCATGATGATTGCTGCCTTCGCCTTCGTATTTATCGGCGGCACGCTGACGGCGGCACCTGCCCATGCCCTCTGTAGCGGCTCCGGCCAGGCAGACGGTACCTGGAAGAACATCGACCCCAACACCAACTCAGTCACCAAAGTGGTGCTCGACTGGGGCTGCGCAGACCAGGCACTGTGCGATACGAGTGGCCACTGCGTCTATCCCGCGGGCTCCATCCGGGTGTTCGGAAAGTGCCACCCGACCGACTGCGATTGGGGGGCGCGGCGGACCTACGCCGAGAACGGCGGATGGGAGAGTGCCACCTACACGCACAGCTGGGCGACCAAGAGCGTGTGGGTCAGGCCCTACCAGTACAACGGCCGCACGTACCTGCGGGTATGGGTCAATACCGATTTCACCCCAGCGGATGGCCGGCAGGATTACACCACCGACGTGTGGATGCTGAAGTAATCCTGGAGACAAAGAGCTCCACAGTGTGGCTGCTGGATACCGGCGGCCACACTCGCCGTTACCTCCGACTGCCGACCCGGCAGGGCGCGGCTGGCCGCCTCAGGGCATGGACAATGCCGCCCTGCGGTGTGGGGAGCATCGATGACCACCCGCCGCCGGATCTCTCCCACCTCCAGCCTCAACGAAAGGAGCCTTGCGATGGGAAAGAAATGTGATCGTCGATCTGAACGGGGACCATGAGTGTGGGTTCGACCTTGATCGAGACTTCGTCGCGGACCTTGAGGACCTTCAGATAGTTGTCCGCGCGCAGCATTAGCACGGAGAAGGGTGCATTGCACAAAGACTCCTGACGGCCGGAGGAACCGGACCAGCCCGACTGGATTTGGGCGCGCGAGCGTCACATGCATCCTCCGTTAAGAGGCGGTATCTCTGAAGTGCACCTATTCAGGCCGCACGATCACGAAGATGATGCCCCGTTGCGTCACCCGATTGGCCCTGACCGCGAGGCAGCGACAATGGACAAGGGTGTGGTGCGGACGCCTTGCAAGACCGAGAGACAGACGGACATGGGAGAGCCGCATGACGTCGAGTGAGGGTCGGCCCTGGTACGGGCGTTGTGCCTTGTTCCATGTCGTATCGCGGGTGATCGTCCCGCTCACTCGGGGTACTCATCGGAAGCGTCCTGGTTCGTGCCGTCCGGCGGCTTGCGGCCAGGCCGTCGGTTATAGCTGCAGGTCATCGAAGGTGTGGAGTTCACGGGCTGGGGTGGATGCGGCCAGTGCTTCCTGTGCCTTGGGGAGGGGCGCGAATTCGTTGTTCATGGGGTCCCAGTCGAACAGGTATGCGAAGTCCAAGCCGGTTAGTTCAGTGATCCTGCGGACCGGGACCTGGGAAGGTAGCCGGTGTGAAGGCTTCCCTGAGCATGTCCTTAACTAACTCGTGCTGGCTGATCATGTAGGCGCTAGCCGAGTGGCTGCCGTCCGGCCGCCTGAACACCGGTATTTTCCAGAATGCCAGGGGGATGTGTATTCCCCGGAACTCCGGGTCGCTGGCGGTGAATGCCGGGCCGGTGAACACCGTGAGCCGAAGCTTTTCGGCTTTCGCAGTGTCCAGCAGGTAGTCTTCAAGGCCGGCCCAGAGCGATGCTCCTTGGTTGAATTTCTTGTGCTGGGGGGAGCAGTTGGTGAAATGGAAAGTGTCATCATTGGCTGCGCGTGCGACATTGTCCGGACCCCAGGCCGGATCCAGGCGGCGGACGAGGTGCCCGCGGTCAAAGTCGTTGTCCGCATAAAGATCCTCACCGGTCTGCTCGGACTGATCAAGGCGAGGGTCGAAGTACCACCTGTCCCGATCACGCTTGGGTGACTGGCTGAGTTTGCCGTCGACGTTCACGGCGGTGTAGAGAGCCAGGCGCCTCCTGCGCTGCATCACGAGACTGAAGTGGTGGTAGTTCAGCACCGTTGGGTCCTGCCCGTCGGCTGCGTGGCGGTTCCGGGCCGCATCCGCACGCTGTTCGGCCGTCAGGGCTGGTAGGGGTACACGTGTGTCCAGGAAGTCAGGGTCGTATCCTGTCCTGCCTGGGTAATCGGGATCTATCGCCACGGCCTCTTCGGCCGCTGCGCCGCCGGTGATAAAAACCGCATTCTGCGTTTGGTCTGCGGACGCCTCAGTTGGTGGTTGTGCCGGCTGCACCGCGCCGAGCCGGACTGTGATGTGCAGGGGAATGGTGAGCGAAACCCCTCCGTCCGCGGAATCGGCGGGATGTGCCTCAATGGGTTGTGTCCGAATCCGGTCCTGCTGTTGCTCGTCCGGGTGTTGCGGTGCGGCTGGCGGGGAGGGCGGGTTCAGAGCCTCCTCAAGCAGGTTCCGTTCCTCAGCGTTTAAGCCGCCGGCGGCCTTGCCGAGCCAGATCAGAATGCTGCTGATGCGGATGCCCTCATTGGCTATCCACTGGATTCTCAGCTCGTCCTGCGTCTCGTCCCACACGGTGCCGTCCACGGTCAGGATGTCTCCTGCAGCGTTGCGGGCGGGCACCCCGGAGTGATGAAGGCCGAGGATTTCCCACTGGTTGTTGTAGAGCGGTGAACCGGAAGAGCCCGGTGATGTGTCGGTGCGGTAGTGCAGGAATTGGTCGAAGCGGTCGATGAGTTCGTTTTGCTGCAGCGCCAGCTGTTTCTCCTGACCTTCCGGGTGCTGAATGATGTTGATGGATTCGCCAAGCAGGATCTTGCCCTGGTCCTTGGAGGTGCGGTTGAAGCCGAAGCCAGCCAGCGGCGCTGATGCTGTGGTTCCGTCGGGCCGTGACTTTGCTGAGACGGCGACGATGGTGACATCAAGGTCGGCGTCGGTCTGGAAAAAGGTATCCGGTTCCAGATCGAACTGCGATGTCGTCAGAGGAAGGCCGCTGACACCGTTCTGAAAGTTGAATTCCAACCGGGAGAAGCGGGCGGACTGTGCATCGGGCAGCACGTGGTTGTTCGTCAGGGCCAAGCGCGGCGAGATCATGAATCCAGTGCCTAAAGAGCGGACTTGGAACCGGTCGCGGACTATGACCCGGCCCACACTGCGCGAGACCGCCATGCCCAGTTCCAGGAACGCGATGCCAAGAAGGTTATTTCCGCCGATTATCCGCTCCAGCGCGTGATTATCCCGCACCTTGTCCCCTGCCGACGGTGAGGTGTCGGCAGTCGCCCCTAGCGCGTCCATGACCACCGGCTGACGCAGGACCCGCCGGGTGCGCAGCTCCACGCGTTCCGGTGCGTCCACGTCGAGGATACTTCCCTGCGAGGTACGTGCCGCCGCGATCTTTTCTTCCGTGCCCGCCCGTGAGCCCTGCCGTGCCTGGAACCGCGCCTGGGTTGCGGTGATCACATCTTCCGGTATTGCCATTGGTCTGCTCCTCGAACGTTCGCCTTTCGCCGCCTAAACATCGCCCTGTGTCCGAAATTGCAGGACGATCCTTCGGACGTCGCTGTGGACGCTGCATAAGGTGTCTCCGTTGGGACTTGTGGGCGCAGGCTAACAACCTGCCTGTTACCGGAGCGTTATCGACCTGCGGCAATCCCTCGAGGCGCTCAGCCAGTCGGGCACCGTGGATACCGCCCGTCCCGGCCGCGCAAATGATCATCCGATGCCCCCCGACTGCGCGTCCTGCGCGAGGAGGGGGAGAGGACAAACGAGAATCTTCCAACCTTGGGGCCCAAGAGTTGGAAGGCAGTGAGGTCAGGCAGTGTGACCAAAGCTGTGCACAAGCTGACACACTGGACAAGCTCGGTCCACTCAAGGCGGTCGGCGTCGGGGTGCTTGGCCAGAAGGCCGAGCAAGACGGCCACCGCCTCGAACTGGCCTGGCACCGACTCGCAGGCCAGGAAGGCCGCGGCCGGGCTGAGATCCTGTGCCAGGATCGTATAGAGGTTCAGTGGCTGCTTCGCTTGCCGGGGGCTGCGCACCAACGGGCCGAGAGGCGTTGACAGCTTGAGGTCGACCCCGTCAGTTGTCAGGCGCCGGTTTCCCGCCGACGCCGAGGGCCGTGGCTACCCCCGATTCGGGTTCCACGGGAACGTCTGTGCGGGGGCTGGCCCGGTGGTGTTCGAACCCTCCGGCGTCGGAGGAACGTTGTTCGCAGGCGCCGATCGATGTCATCCGTCTCGTCGTCGGCCTGCCGTTCTCTTTGTCTGATCGTTGGGCGGCGGGGTGTCGTCTGGATCCTGGTCGTCCTTTCCGAGCAACAGCCACGGATCAAGCGCACTTCCCGTGCACCACTCACCGGCGAGCCCAACGGAACGGGCTGCGGAATGAGGTAGCTCGCCACGATGCCGGAAATGTTTCTACCTCGCAAATATCCGTCATCGGCGTAGACGGTCAAGTTCAAGGGAACGTCCTCAACCCGCTCGACCACTCTGAGAGGTTAGGTGTGAGCTGCGGGCCCCACCGGCGGGCTCACCCCTGCAGGCACGGCTCCTGGCCAATGCGGATTATGCGCTCGAATCCGGCATCGTGTCTAGCCAACTGTTGATCGCTGCGACTAAGTCTGCCCGGCTCCGGGCATAACCGATTGTATGTTCGTAACCTTCCGGCGATTCCGCGATGATCCGGGCACGGAACGGTTCGGAACTCTCTGTCTCCGTCCACACTCGAATCACCAAGATGCCTGTGGAAGGCGGGCAGTGGCTCGGCCGTTCCGGCCCCTCGAACTCGAACCCGCGCATCGAATCAGCTCCTATCGATCCGGCCAACATGTGGCTCCGGTGACCTGATCCTCCAAAGTTGGGAGCTTGGTCTCAATTGGCACACTTGCACACCTACCTTGAGATTTGCTGCGCCGACGCAGATCCTGCGGCGGAATGACCACTGCGCGTACGGAAAAGCTGCCGATCGTCATTGCTACAGCTGTTCCACCTCTTCGTACCCGAGCTTAATTTGGTGCTACATCCATGGGCAGCGACAGCTATGGCCAACTTCAGTAAGCCTGCTTCAAACCTGGCAACTTCGTAATGACACTGGCATCGTGCACGTTGCAGCCCGTCAACGACGCTCATCACGGCGCTGACGATCACCGGTCCCCGTCCCCGACCCAGAGGCCCTCCGGGTCCGGGCCCAATCCGGGAGGTAGGTAGCCTCGGACGCATGCCGACATCCGGGGCGCTGCGCCGCACGCGAACGGGGGATGATGGGTGTATTGTGCCGGCACGTTGGTGGTCAAGACGCAGCCTTAGCTCTCCCAGCCAAACCAAATCATCGAACGTTCCTCACCCGTAAGTCGTCCAGAGGGCGGCCGATTCCATTGTGCCCTGAGTATTTTCTGACGGTGCGACTGCTGCCGAAGCGAGTAGAGCGGCGGGGCCATTACTGCCGCTTTATTGAACATTCTCCGCTTGAAGTTTCAGGTATCGCCCAGCCTGCGCGGTAACACCGCTGTAACGCTGGGCATGTTGAACTTTTCACACGCGCGCCTGGGGTCCAATCCGGGGCGGTGCGCATACTTCTTGGAGAGGGCTATGACATGAGCAACCCAGGAGATGACGGCAGGCTCCCGGTGATCTACGTTCGCGGGTTTGCCGGCGGCGGCTCCGCCATTAACAACGCAGTGGAAGATCCGTTCTATGGCTTCAGTCAAGGGTCCGTCCAGGTCCGCGCCGACAGCGGTGGCAGTGCCAAGTTCCATCAATTTGAATCGCCAATGCTGCGTCTGATCACTGACCATGGGTATGAGGTGCCCGTCCACGGTGACCAGTGGACCTTCCTGCAGCGCGTCGAAACCCAAGTCAATCCGGCGTCGGTGTGGATCTATCGCTTTTACGATGACTCTGCAGAGACTTTCTCAGAGGATTCGGAGGATTTCGCTTTCGAACGGGCAGCAAAGGACCTATTCAAGCTGATCAAGCTTGTCCGGGAAAAGACTGGCGCGCCCAGGGTCTTTCTCGTAGCGCACTCCATGGGTGGCCTGATCTGTCGCTCTCTACTCCAGCGCGTCATTCCCGAAGAACTGGCCGGCGAGGACGGCGACATCGACCCTGCAGCGGGTACCAAGTACGTCGCCAGGGTATTTACCTATGCGACGCCGCATGGGGGGATTACTTTCGCGGTGGGTCTTGGACTGTTGGAGCGCATCCGCGACGCTACAGGATTCCAAGGCGCGGATATTTTCGGACCCAACCGCATGTATGAATACCTCACCCCAGTAGCGCAAAGGCGCGAAAGAACTCGCGCTGACTTCGTGGCGACCGAGATGCCGGCCGACGGATTTCCCGTGGATGAACTGTTCTGCCTTGTCGGCACCAACCCTGAGGACTATGACGTGGCACTCGGTTTGTCGTCGAAAGCGGTGGGTCCGCGCAGTGACGGACTTGTCCAGATCGAAAATGCCGCCGTCAAGGATGCCCCTCTCGCGGTAGTCCATCGCAGCCACAGCGGACGCTACGGAATAGTCAATTCAGAGGAGGGATACCAGAACATGCAGCGGTTTCTCTTCGGTGACCTGAAGATCGAGGTTGAGCTCATCGGCTTTACGGTCGGCCGCAACGTCCCGAGTGACGTCGAGTTCCAACTGGACGTTGGCCTGGCCATCCGCGGCCTGCCCGTACTGGTCCACGAGCAGAGCGCGGCCCATCACTGCCCTGTCCAGATTAAGCACTGGAGGGAGGACAACCCGATTGATTCCCCCATGCCGTTGCTCACCACTTTCCTGTCCTCGCAAGCGCCCCGTCCACGTGTTGACGGCAATAAAGTGCCCCGGTTGCGCCATGCGCTCAAACTGCGGCTGATGTCCATAAGGGAACAGCAGGGAAGGTTCTATTTTGACGATCATATGGAACAAACCGAGGACTGGCAGGACGCCCTCCTCGTTGACATTGAACCTCCCGGCGATGGCCGGGTCCTGCCCCGTGCCTGGGCAGCCTGGACCAGCACAATTCCCACCGCCATAAGGGATTGGAACCCGGGGGAAGAAGATTTCCTTACGGACATTGAAGACACACCCGACTTCTGGCGCGGACACATCGATGTCCCGGAGTTTGCCAAAGAATTGCTCGGACTTAATGCCGGCATTCGGCTCACTGTAACCCCGAGATCTCTCTCCTCCTAAGGCAAGGGCGGGGACGAGCCATGAAGATTGACGCTCGTGGCGGAAGTCTTCGTTGGCGAGGCGGGATGACGGTCGAGGCTGCCCTGCACCGAAACGGCCCGATTTGCGATGCATTGAGCCCTGATTCTGCCGCCATCAGCGGCTGTGCTTCATGGGGCGGCGTCACACGATCCCGAATCTAGACAGCATTTGTGGGTGCCTGGATCAAACCCGCGCCCACGTCTAACGGATCCGTACCGGCTTTGAGGAACCTGAACGTTCCTGAACCGATCAGTTTGGCCTGTAGGAGTACCGGGCTCAGCGGTCCCTGCGCAAGAAGCCGTTCTGCCCAAAGCGCTGCCACGCCGGCCACGTGCGGGGTCGCCATGCTGGTTCCGCTGATCGTTTTGGTGCCGCCGTTGAGCCAGGCGCTGAAAACTCCGACTCCGGGACCGCCCACGGTCGCCATTGCATTGGAGAAGGGCGCTACGGTGAGTCCGCCGGCGCCGTCGGCCAAGGCAGCCACGGAAGTGATCCCGTACGCGGCGGCCGGCGGTGCAACATTTATCTCGTAGGCGGGATTACCGGTGCGTTTGCTTTCGTTGCCGGCGGCTGCGACAACTATTGTGGTCTGAGCGACTGAGGCGCGGGCGTTGAGAAGGTTGGCGAGCTGTTCGAATAGCCGAACGTTGGCGCGATAGCCTTCGAGGGCTATCGAGGTGGCGGCAGGGATGGACAGACCGTTCACGTTGACCAGCTCGTCTACCCAGCCGGGGAAGTCCATGCCTAACGACATGGAGATGACGTGGGCGCCGTTGTCGGCAGCCCACAGCATTGCCGTGGCAAGAATGTCGCTGCTGCCGCCGTTCGGGCCTCCGAGGACCTTGCCGATCAGGGCTTTCTGGACGCCGGGGGCGACGCCGATCCGCTGGCCAGCGAGGTCGCGGCCGAAGATCGTTCCCGCGCAGTGCGTGCCGTGGCCGTTGTCGTCGTCTGCGCTGCCAGCGCCCGTGAAGTCATTCGTGACAAGGTTGACGCCGGCGAAGGCGGGGTGGGTGGCGTCGATGCCGGTGTCCAGGACCGAGACGGTCACCCCGGCACCCGTGTAGGGAGAGGCATCTGCACCCACAGCCTTGACTCCCCATGTCACAGCTGCGGCCGGTGCAGCATCTGCTGCTAGGGGTTCGATGAGTTTCATCGGCATCGCGGGGGCGAAGCCTAGGACTGTGGGATCGTTTTGCAGGGCGCTAATGGTAGACCTTGAGGGGTTCTCGTCCCTCTCCACTGTCATTCCCACAGCGCGTTCAGCGACGTTCTGAGCGGCGGTTTCGAGCCATGGGGTTCCTGGGCCTTCGAACGGGCCGCGGGTGGCGCGCAGGGCAGGCGCGCGAAGAATGAGGATACTTTGGTTGAGTAGTTCGGACATCTTGTGCTCCTTGGCCGCTACACGGCAGTGGGTGCGCCTCTGACGCCGGAGCTGCGGTGTACGTCTTTGCAGGTGCCGGCGGGGAGCCGGACGAAGGAACGGGAGTATTCCCGGACGTGATACTGCGCAGCGAACGGCTGAGACTTCCGAAACTTTGCCGAGGCAGCGGATCAACATGTCAATTCACGTAGACGTAGTAAAGCCTGTCAGACCCAAATAGCTGTCAATGGACCGCCTCGACTCGTGGGAAGGGTCCGTGGCCGTGGATCCGTTTCCTCATCTGAAGAGGCCCGGGAAGGCGCGGCGTGGACATCCTTGAAGGATGAGACTGAAGATAGGCCAGCGCAAGGCTGTCACAGTGCTCAAGGCGCGGACTTAGGCCCGGGCGAAACGCGCCGGGAAGGTGGATATCGGTTCTTTTCTTGTGGGCCTTCGGCGAACGTGGTCGTGGTTGAAGTTAGCTTCGACATGGTGTTAGGTCTACATCGCACAGCGTTATTTCGGCGTTACCAGTCGAATCAGGTTTCCGTCGAGCTTCCTCGAGCTGCCGGGGCAAGGGTCAGATCGATGTCGAAGGTCTCGATGTCGAGGGTGATGCTGTGGCTCGTCGGGTTCGCACGGTCTCGGCCGGCAGCACGTCACGACCGATCCCGGGCAAGGACGACAGGATCGACTGCGCAGGCATCGCCGGATGGGCGAACATGTCTTCCTCGATCGGCCGGGGGCCGGTGCTGTGCGGGTGGCGATGATTGAAATGCTCTATTTTTCTTAAGCAAGACGGGGAGTTCCCAAGCGAGCGCACTGCCGTTTGTTTTTTAGTTTGCATAAAGGAGGGATTGCCATCGATTGCGAATAATCTATTCATTGTCATTGGGGCACGTAAAAGCGAACGTATTGAATCAATTAATGACTGGGAACTAATCGATCCGGACGAGCGGGACTGCATGGCCAGGTGGCTCAGCATAAGACCCGAATGGAATCGGGTGGCATTGACGCAGCTAGCTGTACGCATGGCCATGGTTCGAAGTATTCGTTTCAAAGTAACGACTAGAGAATGCGACTAGTGCGGCCGTTGGTTCCAACGCCCGCGGCTACGAGATCGCCGTTCGGCCGCCGTCAGGACGGGCAAGCTAGTTCCGGACTGGCCGGACCACATCGGCTGGCAGATGTGTCGTTGCTGAGAGACGTAGGATTTTTCGGACTACGCTTGGCGGCTCTTCGAAGGACCTCTCTCAGCATTCAGAAACGAAATTCCGCAATATTTCGCAGAGTCCTGGATGGCTTCACTGCTATTGATAAACGTCGCGGCTAGGGCCTTTTGACCCTGATTCTGGGACAGTTTCTAGTGATGATCACTGTTGTGCATTAGCATTAGGTGGTCAGCTATCGCTATTCGCTTCACAGAAGTGTCACATGTGCCGGGCCATTGACATTCCCTGCAGAAATGCGGATCCTCATTGCTAGAACTATTCCAGCTCGCAGTCGCGCTGGATTTGGGGGTACCAATGGGAAACGGCAACTTCTGCGACTTTCAATTGAGCCTTTTCCAATCGTGGAAACTCCGCAGGGACTCGTGCCTTCTACATGTTGCGGCGCGTCAGCAGCGGCTCATCACCGCCCTGGCGATACACGGTCCCCGACCTCGAAGCTATCTGGTCGGGCTCCTGTGGCCGGAAAGTTGCGAGAGTCTGGCCATGGAGAGTCTGCGCGTGAGTATGCACTTGGTCTCTCGGCAGGTCCCGGGCCTGCTAGTCAACGGGGGCGCTGAGCTTTCCCTAAGCGATTTGGTGGAGGTTGACTTGCACCGGGTCCGGACCTGTGTTCGAGAGTTAGGCCAGACCGGTCTCAACGAGAATGTCGCATCCTCGCTGAATCTATTGCGCGATGCCGAACTGCTCCCGGGCTGGTATGACGATTGGATCCTCTTTGAACAGAACAGATTGCGGCAGGATCGGCTTCACGCGTTCCACTTCATTGGGCGCGAGTCGCTGGCGCGCCGTGACTTTGAGGTTGCCTTGGAAGCCGCTGAGGCAGCACTCGAACTTGAACCGCTCTATGAAAGTGCTGTTGGACTCCTCATTCAGGCTCAAAGGCAGCAGGGCAACAATGCTGCTGCGCTTCGGGCCTTCGAAAAGTACCGAACAAAGCTGAACGAGGACATGGGCCTTACTCCGTCGGAGGGCATTCGGCGCCTCGTCGCTGATGTTTTGTGAGAGCTGACCCGGCGAGAACGCGGGATGACAAACCATGCCCCAGAAGACGGATCGAACAAAAAGCGACGAGTGGACGTCGGGTTCCAAGGCGGAGAAGCCCTCCGCAGCGCCGCGCCGACCTGCTCTAGGGGCTCCGCCCGCCTGCCGTGTTCATTGGGCGGGCGGCCACACCGTCATGGCCCGGCGAATCGATGGAGGAGTAGCCCTCCTCGGTCCGGTGCTCGGTGATGTCCGTGGTGCACCGAAGTACAAAGCACGACCACTTTATGTGGCGCCAAGCCATGAGTGAAGTGAGTTTGCGGTAGATCTTGAATATGTCGGTCCTAACGGAGCGAACCGATGCTATGGGGGCGATGTCGTTGGTGAGGAGATTAGAACCTAGACATTGCCGGGGCCGGTATACGGTGCTACAACAGTGGCAGTGCTTGTCAGCTAAGTTGGTTGCTGCCGCCGCGCGTCGGAGAGGCGGATGATGTCCGTGGGTATTTTGCGACTAAGTCGCCTACGGCGGCGCGTCGCCCTCTGGTCAGGCGAGAAAGCCCGACGCATGCAATGACTCGACCCACGTGACCTGCCCGGCTCCGTCTAGCGGACGTTGGGGTGTTCCTTGGCGGACATGTGGATTGCCTTTTGGTGGCGGCGGGTCCGGGAGCACATAGGCGGAAGATAATGCAATGACTCCCAAGCAGCTGATTTTAATGGCAGCAGTGACTTGTGGCATCGTGTTGCTCGTCCTGGTTTGTATTGACTGGTCTCCGATCGCGGTTCAAGATCCAGCGCGGACTTTGGGCTTGAACGCCCAAGGCGTGCTCCGGTGGGGCGAGAACCCGAACCGAGGACCATTTTCGGTTTTTGAGCTAGCGCTGCACTTGGCCGTGGGTCTTGCTTTCGTTGTGGCGGGTGTTACGGCTTGGCGGAGCCGGCCGACCCGAAACCCAGGAGTGCTGCTGTGTGTTGCGGGGTGGCTGTGGCTCGCGTCGGGGATTCGCCGCTCTAGCGACCCTGCGGTATTTACGCTCGGCGTCGCACTAACGCTGATGTATCAGCCGCCGCTGCTGCAGTTGGCACTAAGCTTTCCCTCAGGTGTTTTGCGCAGTCGAGCGGAGAGGGCTGGCGTCGCGTTTTTCTTCGCTTCCTGGCTCTTGGCCCCCGTGGTCGGCTGGGCGTACTTTGATCCGCGCCTGCATGTCGGAGTAGGAGAGTCTACCTCCCGCAATCTGCTGCTTCTCTGGGACAGCCCGGCGCTCATGGCCGCTGTCGGGAATGGAATCCGCACATTTCAGATCGCTGTGGGAGCCGGAATCGTAGCGGTCCTAGTTGCCCGCTGGCACGCCGGTACAAAAGCATACAGGTCGGCGTTCCTGCCGCTATGGCTAGCCGTTATCGTAAAGACGGCGGCCACCGTATGGGTGTCGCTTGCAGTGATTCAGGTGTCCGGGTCTCTATCCACCGAAGCGCTCCTCTGGCAATATCCCGCGACCCTCATCGTGCCGCTGGCCGTATTGTTCGGTCTGTGGCGCTACCGGTTTGCTCGTGGCACCTTGGGTGATCTCATGGTCGAAGTCGGCTCAGCCCCGGTGAGCGAAAGACTTGTCGGCGCGCTTCGCCGTTCTGTCCATGATCCAACGCTCACACTGTTGCGTTGGCTCCCCGATCAGGCGTCTTTTGTTGACAGTAGGGGAGTTCCTCAGACGTTGCCGGATGCTTCCTCTGGTCGCGCTTCCATGGTTTTGGAGCGTCACGGAGCGCCTGTAGGGGCCTTAGTTTTTGACGAAGCCCTCCAGGACCAGCCGCAGTTGCTTGCGGCCGTACGCAGCGCAACTTCACTGTCGCTGGAAAACCAACAGATGGAACAACAGCTCCGGGACCAGCTCATAGAGGTCAGGCGGTCAAGGGAGCGAATCGTGACGGCTGGAGACTCCCGTCGTCGTCAGCTTGAGCGAGATCTTCATGATGGAGCTCAGCAACGCCTGGTTGCGGTGGCGATGGAGCTGGCGCGTGCCAACCGGGCGACGGATCCTAAGGAAGTACAAAGCCTCGTCGGGCAGGCCAGCGCCGAGCTTTCGGAGGCGCTCGACGAACTGCGTGAATTGGCGCGGGGTGTATATCCTCCCTCTCTGCGGGAGAAGGGTTTGGCGGGCTCCCTTACCGCGCTAGCGGAACGGTCATCCCTTCCCATGGAGCTGGATCTCAAAACGCAAGATGGGCTTCCGGCGCACGTGGAACTGGCTGCCTACTTCATTTGCGCAGAAGCCGTCACTAACGCGACCAAGTACGCCGAGGCAACTTGGATGCGAATCAGCATAAACGGATACGGAAGAGAGCTACGAATGGAGATCGTGGACAACGGCGTTGGCGGTGCCCGGCCGGGATCCGACGGCGGGCTGGTGGGCATGGCGGACCGGGCAGCGGCACTGGGCGGCTCATTGACAATCGACAGCCCCGAAGGCAAGGGGACGACGATCCGGGCAGTTCTTCCATTCTCCACCGACCCGGAGAAGGACGTGCCATGAGACTGCGCGTTGCCATCGCGGATGATTCAGCTTTGCTGCGCCGGGGGCTATCCGCCCTGTTGCAGTCGGAAGGACTGGATGTTGTCGGTGAGGCTGCCAATGGCCCGCAGCTACTGGAAATCATTGAAAAGCATGGGACCGACGTAGCCGTGGTGGACATCCGTATGCCTCCCAGTTACACCGTCGAGGGGATTCAGACCGCCGAAAAAATAAAAAGCAGCCACCCCGAGATTGGCGTTCTACTACTGTCCCAATATGTGGAAACCGAAAACGCGATGTCCTTATTGAAGAACGGAGCCAAAGGCTTGGGCTACTTGCTCAAGGAACGGGTGTCCGACGTTGACGAATTCATTGACGCTCTGCACCGCGTGTCTGCGGGTGGCACAGCCATCGATCCGGAGCTTGTCACACGGCTTGTTGGCCGTCCACACAAAGGTCACGATCGAGGAGATGACCTTACGATCCGGGAGAAAAGCGTCCTGGAGCTCATGGCCGAAGGGCGAACCAACCAGGCCATTGGAAAGTCACTTTTCTTAGGGGAGCGCACCGTAGAGGCCCATATTCGGAGCATTTTCCTCAAGCTCGAGTTGAGGCCCGAGCCGGAGGACCACAGGCGGGTGCTGGCGGTTCTCTCTTACCTTCGAGGGGTTGGACAGAACCGGGATCCCGAATAGTCTGCCATGGCCGGAGTTCCGGCGAGGAGGACCACATAGTTAGGCAGCGATCACCCATTCCGCCAAAGCATCATCGGTGGCCTCGCTCGCCATTTCGGCTGCTTCCAGCGGGGCCAGGAGGAGGGCTCGCTGGGTAGCGGAAAGGGCATGCGGGAAGGTGAGTGCCAGGTGTGCCAGGTGCAGAGCGGCGACTATGTAGTAAGTGCCGGCGCGCCCTCCGAGAGACCGCACTACGCTGGCCCGGATGCGTTCGAGGATTAAGGAATCCCCCTGATTGGCCAGAGCCATCCGTGCGAGCATGTGCTGCGGATGCCTCTGGACACACCTGTCCATTTCGGCCGCAGCCTGCAGCTGTTTCTTCGTCCAGTGACGTTCCAAGAGCTGGGTGGGGACCCCCTCATCCGCGAAAGGTGCCCGGGGGATCGTGCTCACCGATTCCGGCGTAGACAACATTGAGGTACTCCTTCGAACTGCTGAGGGATGGCAACGGAACTTGTACTTTTGATCCGTTTCATTCAACAGATCCATAGTGCCTTCGGGGCGCGCAGGCCAGCATCCGTGTTAGCACGCATTCTGGCCGGAATGAACAGTCCCGGGCTCTCGCTAGCGTCGCTGGCCACTTTCCCGAATGGTCCCCCGGCGTGAGCGTTCACTCGTGTGACTGGATGTAGTCGGACCCGCGCCACCAACGAGTTGTTCCTTTTCCTGGAGTGATGAACGAAATGCTGACCATCAAGCTGTTCACCTGCGCGCGGGAGCAAAGCTGAGAGCACTTCAGACTCTCTGAGCACATTTGCACGCCCGAGCAGCCAAAAGCTGGTGTCCGACAACGGCATATGCAGTGGTAGCACGGAAGCGAGGAGGCGATGCGCAGTCGCAGACCGGAAGTGCCGATTTCCAGTGCGACCTGGTGTTCCCGGAGGCAAAGATTCCCTGCGGGCCCGGCCGGGAGCGGGTGTTCCCCGTGCTGGTGATGGTCTGTTCACACTCGCGGTTCATCATGGCCCGGATGATCCCTTCCCGCACCACCGGGGACCTGCTGGCGGGAATGTGGGAACTGCTGGAGGGTCTCGGCGCGGTCCCGCGGCGGCTGGTCTGGGACAACGAAACCGGCATCGGCCGCGGCCGCCGGCTCGCCGCCGGCGTCCCGGCGTTCGCCGGGGTCCTCGCGACCCGGATCGTGCAGCTCAAACCCTATGATCCGGAGAGCAAAGGCATTGTGGAGCGGGCCAACGGTTACATGGAAACCTCGTTCCTGCCCGGCCGGAGCTTCGCCTCACCGGAGGACTTCAACGCCCAGCTGAGCGGATGGCTGCCCGGGGCCAACCGCCGGATGGTCCGGAACACCGGAGGACGCCCCGCGGAGCTGATCGGCGCCGACCGGGCCGCGATGCTGGCGCTGCCGCCGGTGCCACCGCTGACGGGATTCTCCTCCCGGGTCCGTCTGCCCCGGGATTACTACGTCCGGGTCGCGTCCAACGACTACTCGGTGCACCCATCGGACGTTTCGTGGAGGTCCGTGCGGATCTGGAGACGGTGCGGATCAGCTTCGAGGGACGGGACGCCGGGACCCACCGGCGGGCCTGGGGCAGGGCCAGACCATTACCGACCCGGCCCACGTGGAGGCGGCAAAGGTGCAACGGACAGCCTTCCAGAGCGCCGCTGCGGCGCCGGAAGAATCGGGTCTGGATGCCGAGCTCCGCGACTTGGCGGACTACGACCGGGCGTTCGGAGTGGTCTTCGAAGACGGGCAGGTCCTCCCATGACCGGCGCCAAGGAGATTACCGGGCAGATCGAGTACTACGCCCGGGCAATGAAGGCACCGGGGATCCGCGAGTCAGCGGTCCGCCTGGCCGACCAGGCGCGCGAGGCCGGCTGGTCCCACGAGGAATACCTGGCCGCCGTGCTGTCCTGGGAAGTTGCGGCCAGGGAAGCCTCCGGGGCGGAAACCAGGGCCAGGGCCGCGGGGTTCCCGGCCAGGAAGTCGCTGGAGGACTTCAGCTTCGACCACCAGCCCGGGCTGAAACGGGAAACGATCGCCCATCTGGCCACCGGCGCCTTCCTGGCCGAGGCCGCCAACGTGGTGCTCCTGGGACCGCCAGGGACCGGGAAAACGCATCTCGCCACCGGGCTCGGCCTGCGGGCCACCCAGCTTGGCCACCGCGTCCTGTTCGCTACCGCAACAGGATGGGTGACCCGGCTGCAGGGCGCGCACCAGGCCGGCCGCCTGCCCTCAGAACTGGTCCGGCTCCGGCGCTACGAGCTGATCATCGTCGACGAGGTCGGCTACATCCCGCTCGAACAGGACGCCGCGAACCTGTTCTTCCAGCTCGTGTCCCCACGCTATGAACACGCCTCACTGATCCTGACATCCAACCTGAGCTTCGCCCGCTGGGGCGATGTCTTCGGGGACCAGCTCGTCGCCTCCGCGATGATCGACCGCATCGTCCACCACGCGGAAGTCGTCACCCTCAAAGGCTCCAGCTACCGGCTCAGGAACCACCAAATCGAATCCCTGCCCTCGACAAGACCGGAAAACACGGCAGAATAATTACGTCAACGTGGCTCAGTTTTTCACCCCACGAAACGGCTCAACTTTCGACCAGCGCTGACACCAGCTGGGCATACAGCGGCACTGCAAGCATCCATCGGTATACGGCCGCGTAGAAGTAAAGGGCCAGATCCTGCGGGCAGTTGTCTTGCAATGAAAAACACGCTGGATCGGACCTGTGGGCGGCAGATCCGTTCCAGCCAAATGGCCATGCTGACGCTGCGGGCCCTCCGTCGGCGCAGACAGGGCTGGCGAGCCATGGTGTATCAGCTTCTGCCCTAGCTGTCGGCGGCACGGAGACTGCAGGGTCCCTTCTGGTCATTCACGATTTCTTATTGCGAGGCGGCCCGGACGACGGTGCGTTCGCCGTCGAGGAGGGAGCGAAGTCACGCCAGGCCTCCGCTCGAACGGGACTACGCGAAAACGGGAATCGCGCCGGAAGCCGGGCGCGCTCGGGCCCGGACGCGTGCCTGGCCTGTCATAGTTTTGTGCATCACGGCGCCGCACCGTTTAGAGCATCGGCGGCTCTTATCAAGGTCAGGTGCGAAAATGCCTGCGGAAAGTTTCCTGCCATGCGGTTGCCGGTTGTGTCGTATTCCTCGCTGAGTAGCCCGAGGTCATTTCCGTAGCCGATGAGCCTCTCCATAAGGGCCGTTGCTTCGGGAACCCGGCCCGAGCGGGCGTACTGTTCTACTAGCCAGAAAGAGCATGCAATAAAGGGGTATTCCCCCGGCTTGAGACCGTCCAGGTAGGCTTCCGTCCGGTAGCGGATCAACAGGCCGGTCCCGTCAAGAAGGTCATGTTCCAGTCGGGACACCGTCGCGAGAATTCTTTCGTCGTCGTAGGCCAAAAAGCCCACCTGTGGCAGAACTAGAAGGGACGCGTCTACCTCGGTGCCTCCATATGTCTGGGTAAAGGAGTTAATTTCACTGTTGAAACCCTGCTCCAGGATTTCGGCGCGGAGCTCGTCCCGGATCTTTGCCCATCGCCCCGCCGGACCGTCGAGCCCATGCTCCTCTACAGCCTGCACGCCGCGATCCATTGCGGCCCACATCATGACGCGGGAATGAGTGAAGTCCCTTCTCTCGCCCCTCATCTCCCAAATACCGTGGTCCTTGCGTTTGATGTTGTTCTCTACGAATAGAAGCATGTTCCGTTGGAGGGGCCACGAGAAGTGATCCTCGTGCACGCCTCGGTTGCGCAGCTTTGCCAGGGCAACCATGACTTCGCCTACGACGTCGCCTTGGTATTGGTCGACAGCGCCATTGCCGACCCGCACCGGGGCGGAGCCTTCGTAGCCCGGCAAATGGGCCAGAACCCGCTCGGGCAGCTCACGCTCACCAAAAACCCCATACATAATTTGGAGATCGTGTGGGTCGCCGGCGATTGCCCTAAGCAGCCAGTTCCTCCACTGCAGCGCCTCCTGGTGGAAGCCATGGGTCATCATGGCGTCCAGTGTGAGGGCCGCATCGCGCAGCCAGCAGTAGCGATAATCCCAGTTGCGTTCACCGCCGAACAGTTCTGGCAATGAGGTGGTCGGGGCGGCCACAATTCCGCCGGTACTCTCATGCGATAGTGCGCGCAAGACGAGCAGTGAGCGTTCAACTTCCCTGTCGTAGTTTCCCTGCGGGAGGTAGTTGCTGGTCCAGTTGGTCCAGTAGGCGCTTGTTGTGGCCAGGGCGAGGCCGACATCGATTGCCGGGGGCGGCATGTTGTGGGAGGCAAATGCGTGTAGCTGCAGGTCGACGACTTGACCGGCTTCGACGCTGAACTCACCCGAATGCGAATAATCAGGCCGGGCTTGGGGGAGCGTATCCGCCCTTAGCATCACGGCTTGCGGCCCGGCCATGGCCAGCAGCGCCTCTCCATCGTCGTCGTGAATCCGTTGGACCCAGGGCACGATCTTTCCGTACCCAAACCGCAGTTCCAGTTCTTGGCGCATCACTACGCGCCCAGTGAGACCTTCTATCCTGCGAATCACCGTATTGCCGTTTCCACCGACCGGCATGAATTCGGTGGCCAGAACTTCTCCGCTCTCGGTTCTCCAGTGCGTCTCCAGTATGAAAGTGGAGGCTCTGTACCGGCGTTCAACTACAGAGGGACCGAAGATCAACTGGTCGCCTGGAGATGGCGCGACTAGCCAGCGGCCGTGCTTTTTGGTTCCGAGCAATGCTCCGAAAACTGATTCAGAATCGAAGCGCGGCAGACACAGCCAATCTATGCTGCCCTCGCGTGAAACCAAGGCGCCTGTGCGGAGGTCGGAAATAAAACCGTAGTCCTCAATCCGAGAGGTCATATTCCTAACTCAACCACAAATGAGTGGCGGACTGGCAAGAGGCGGATGCAGCCAATTTGGTTGCCGCTTACTACACCGGAACGAACGAGCGCCGTGGGCGATGAGCCGCGCGGAGGACCCTGTTGGGACTGCCCCGGATTTCGTTGACTCTCGGGGTTGAGTGTTGTTAGGCGGCTTTGAGGCCGGTATTGATTGTCTCAAACTCGACCGGGGTTAGCCGACCGAGGCGCCGCTGGCGGCGTTTTCGGTGGTAGGTTTTCTCGATCCAGGTCACGATGGCCAGGCGAAGATCGGCCCTGGTGGACCATCGCTGACGATCCAGTACGTTCTTCTGCAGGAGTGAGAAGAACGATTCCATGGCGGCGTTGTCTGCGCACGCCCCGACTCGTCCCATCGATCCTTCCAGTCCGTTGCCCTTTAGCGTCCTGACGAAGGCGTTGGAGCGGAACTGGGATCCGCGGTCGCTGTGGACCACAGTTCCTGCCGGCTCCCTGAGTGCTATCGCGTTGTGGAGTGCCGAGACGGCCAGGGACGCCTTCATCCGGGAATCGATGGAGTAGCCCACAATCCGGTTGGAGTAGACGTCTTTGATGGCGCACAGGTAGAGCTTGCCCTCGTCGGTCCGGTGTTCGGTGATGTCCGTGAGCCACAGATGATCAGGTGCTGTCGCGGTGAAGTCCCGGCGGACGTGGTCATCGTGCACGGGCGGGCCGGCTTTGCGGATCAGGCCGCGTTTCTTGGCGAACACGGACCAGATCCGCTGGCTGCTGCATAGCCGCGCCACCCGGTTCTCCCCGGCGCTGAAGCCCTGGTCTTCGAGCTCGTCGGCGATGAACCGGTATCCGAACGCCGGATCGTCCCGGTGGACGTCGGTGGCGGCGTTGATCAGGTGGGCATCTGACCAGTCGCGCGTCGTGACCGGCGCGGCCTTCCACACGTAGAAGGCCTGTTTGGAGAAGCCCAGCACCCGGCAAGCCACCGCGACGGGGATCCCGTCAGCGGCAAGGTCAAGGACCAGCGGGAACTTCATTTTGGGGGCAGTTCCCGGGCGAAGAAGGCCGCTGCCCGGCGGAGGATCTCGTTCTCCTGCTCCAGGAGCCGGATCCGCTTCCTGGCGTCCCTGAGTTCCGCGGTTTCCTTCTCCGTCACGCCGGGACGGGCGCCGTCCTCGATGTCGGCTTTTTTGAGCCAGTTGTGCAGGGTTGCTTCGGAGATTCCGAAGTCTTTGGCGATCTGCGAGATCGGGGCTTCGTGCTTCCGGGCAACCGCGACTACGTCGCGGCGGAACTCAGCGGGGAAAGGCTTCGGCATGTGAACATCCTTGCTGCAAGGAACGAATCCTCACAAGTCAGGAGTCAAGCAAACCCGGGGCAGTCCCGTTGTTGGGGCGGCAACTGGTGAGGTGGCTCTGAAGAGCAGCCCGCCATTGGCTCGCGAACCCCATCAGGCGGTAGCCATCTTGTTGCGCTGACGCGTTGCCCGTAGCGGCGCAGGTCCGGATCGTAGGCTGCGTCAGCTGGATGTCTTGGGATTCGGTCATGAGATGGGTGAGGTGAGGTGGATGCCGTGAATACCCTTCAGGCCGGTAGGTTGCTCCGGGCCGTGAGCGAAACCTCTACTGCCCGCGGGTTCAGTCGTGTACGGGGTTCGACGGTACTGCAGCGGGCGGATCTGCCGGTACTAACAAGCACCGCATCCCTTCGACGGGCGTGCGGCGCTTTGGAAAGGTGAATATGGGGTGTGGATATTGTCCACACTTTGGGCTTCGGATCGGGTCGTACTGGTACAGGACTGGGCCGGATCGCGGAGGTTTTCGGGGGAGTGACGGAAATTCAAGGGCTGGAACCCGGTTCGAGTCCCAACGCTATGTCGTCGTCGGGCAGTTGGTCCCGCGTTCGGGGCGCGGCCCTGATCGTTGGCACCGTGCTGTGGCGCGGCTGGTGGCGCCGCCGGGTTCCGTTGTTTTCGTCTTGCTCTGGTAGTCCGCGGTCAGCGTCTGAAGGGGCGTTGCCCGGTCATGCAGCGGTCCGCCGATCGGATCATGAATGGTTTGAAGGGAGGTGACTTCGTGATGGAGAGCCTAGAACCTCAGAGCGCCGTGCGGCGTGCCCGGGACTCGGCAACAAGCGCGGCCAGGACCCGGATGCAGCCACGGTTGGACTTCTCCAGCAGGGATCAGGGTTTTCAGGGCAAAGAAGCGCCGCACCCTGTCGAGGCGGGGCACGGCTGTTTGGGGGAGGCCTCTGGTGGGGAGAATTGGGGGTGTGGACAGTGTCCACACTTTTGGCTTCGGATCGGGCCGTACATCGGCCGGACTGGCTCGGATTGCCTATGTTTTCGGGAGTTCCCAGTGTTTGCAAGGCCTGGAACCCGGTTCGAGTCCCACCTCGGGCACAGTGTTTCCGCAGGTCAGGGGCCTTTTTGTGTTTTTTCGTGTGGAGCGTGTCCACACTCTTGCCTCTGATCTGGTGTTCCGGGGTGTGCGGGTTCCCGGATAGACCTATTCGGTTGTGTGGGGGAGTGGCTGACTACGGCCGGCCGGTTGCCTCCTTGCGGGGTTTCTGCTGGGGGTTCATCCTCGTTCGTCCTTCCCTTGGGTTTTCGCGTTCACCACTTCATGGTGGCCAGGGCCGCGTACAACATGACTTGCTGAATATTCTTTAGATTGACCTGGGTTGCGGCCGGTCCAGCATTCCCGCTCTGATATCTGTTCATGCAGGACTGCACGGGGGAACGGCATGACATGGCCACTGATCCGAAGCTGATCATGAGCTCGCTGAGCCTGGCCAGTCAGCAGGCGGGTCAGCCTCGGGGCGAGTTGCAGGAACCGGTGGGCCTTGCCGCCATGGACTTCCCACCAGTTAGCCCGCCACCGGAGCCATCATTTTTCCCGACATCGCGCATCCGGCTTCTGGGTATCCTGCATCGCTGTCCTCGCTCTTTTGACCGTGGGAGCTGGCCACGCCACCCTGCCCTCAATCAGATCCCGACGATCTCTGAATCCGCCGCAGTCAACGCATGCTGGGCGTGCAGCGCGTCGACGACCCACACCGGATCTTTCCGATCGCCTGTGCGATCGCGGCGGTCATTCGTGGATACGAGGGCATATCAGATGAGGAGTCCTGCCATCGCGTTGTATGTACCTTATAGCCCCCGTCACCGGGCATTTTGCGGGCGGGTCTTACGGGAATCGACCGGCGGCAGAAATGCGGCGATCGTGATCTGGAAACTTTTGGGGCGCGCCTTCGCCGGTGGGGGACCGGCTTACGGGCGGGCCATGAAGGAGAATTCTTTGGCACTAGAGTTCGGTCCATGATTGTTTGGCTCAACGGCACCCACGGGGCGGGAAAGACGACGACGAGCGCGCTCGTGCAGCAATTGCTGCCCGACGCGCGAGTCCTCGACGCTGAGAAGGTCGGTGAGGTGCTCATGGACATCAAGCCGGGACTTCCTGCAACGGATAACTTCCAGCACTGGGAGCCGTGGCGGACGCTTGTTGTCGAAACCGCTCGGCGGGTGCTCGAGTACACCGGCGGCACACTCGTGATGCCGATGACTGTCTTGGTCGAGAGCTACTGGCGGGAGATCAGCGATGGCCTCACCGAGCACGGCATACCGATCCAGCATTTCGTGCTCCACGCCGACCAGGCCACGCTCCGCGACCGTATACAGAACGACAAAGTCCTCGGCCCCTCGACGTTCCGCTTCGCGTACTTGGAGCCATACGCCGAGGCAGTTCATACCTGGCTGCACAATGAAGCCGAGGTCATCGACACCACACACATCACAGCGGACCAAGCCGCGCAGCAGATCGCGGATTCGGTGCTTGGTCGCTGAGATCCAGGAAGGTCCGACGTGCTTGTGTGCGCTGAGGGATCGCTGGCCGCTAGCAGGGCCTGATCGTGTAGCGCCCGAGTTCCCCTTGGTCTGTCGTGACGATTCGGTCTAGAACGCCTCCGCAGCGTTCGATGGTCTTCACGGAGGAAATGTTGTCCGCAAAGCAGGCCAGCAGGACTTGATTCATGCCGCGGGCCTTCGCCAGACTCAGCATTTCACGGAGCGCGGCGGCGGCGAGGCCGCGGCCTCTGGCAGACGGGCGGAGTCCATAGCCCACGTGCCCCAGCACGTCGACGTCGTGGGCTGATTCGTGGCGCAGAGCGATTCCCCCGAGGACTTCGTAGTCCTCGACGATCCATCGAAAGGTGCAGCCGTCGTCAGGCGACCCTTCCTTGGCCACGAGCCGATGGATGAACATGCGGAATCCTTCTGACGATCGGACATCGTCGGTTTCCACCAAACGGAAACCATCCTCATGGGGGCCGTAGCCCCATTCCTCGTGTGCCTCTAGCCACGCCGCGTGCAGTGCAACCGAAGGGCGGACGAGCAGCGACATGGTCCAACGGTACCGCCGACGAGCGGTCCGGTGAGGGATCCCTCAGCGGGACGTTCGGTGTAATGGCAGACTGCTGGCTATGAGCACTCGTGAGCGTGACGCCTCCGCGGCTTGGTCGGCTCTTCGGAGTGTTTGGTCAGATTTGGCGTGGACAAGCCCCGTCTACAGCCATGGAGCTTTTCATCATGTCGCGGTGCTGGGGTCAACCGGCGCCGTGCGTGTGTCCTTTGCTGCTAACCATGAGGCGCAGATCGCCCGCGAGAGCGCTGTGCTCCTCGCCGTCAGCAATGTCGGGCTCAAGACCCGCGTCCCGAAGCTCCTTCGAACACTGACAGGTGACACCTGGTCAGCGATGGCGTCCACAGTCATCGGGGGAGCCCATATGGCGGATCGGCCGTGGCATGAGGTCCGGCACTACTTCGCCGATATCCTCGATGACCTTCAATGTGCGCAGCTACCGGCTGGGTTGCCTGCTGCACGCTCGTGGTGCGGCGGAAACTCTTGGCCTGACGTCGTTGAGCGCATCACGGCAGATTTCGGCTCTCCTGTGCGGGAAGCTGCTCAAATTGTGGTGCGGGAGGTTCTCAGTCTCGAAGAAGATGTGACCCCTTCCCTCGTCCATGGTGACTTCGGTCCGTACAACATTCTGTGGGATGAGTCAGGCGCACCAGGCCTTATCGACTTCGACAACGCGTGTGCGGCAGACCCTGCTATCGATGTTGCTCCCCTCATCGGGTTTTACGGCGCGGCCAAAGTAGGGGAAATCGTGGACGCAGACGTGCTGGCGCGAGCGAAGGTGTACCGCGCATCTCTACCCCTGCAGGTAGCGGCGGCCGCAGCGCTTGGGGCAGACCGCAAGCTCCAAAGCCACGCACTGTCGAACCTCGCGCGTCGGCTTGAGGCAGGATCACTTCACGATCCAGCAGCTACCTAGACATGCACGATCAGGGATCGGCTTATGGGCATCAGTGAGGGCGGACTGAGGCAGCCGCACAGTGGCGTTGCGACGAGCATCGCCGGGCGGACGGAGGGCGGGTCCGGTGAAAGAAGCCCGTCGGTAGGATCGACCTATGACCCGTAAGCCCTGGATGACTCTTGGTCCGCCTGCCCATATAGTTGAGCGTTTCTTCGCAAAGCACGGACGGGCTGGCCTGGTGCTACCTGACGGTTGGTACGGGAGGCCTTTCGATTCCCTCTTCGCTCTCACCTCCGCCGTGGATCTTCCGGATGGGCTCAAAATCGAGATTGAAGGTGGAAGGGAACTGATATGTGAAGGCAACGTGACCATCGTCAAGACGGAGTTCGAGAAATATCCGGCATTGAGGATTGAGGGATTCAAGTCGGCTTCATGGGACCCCCACGATGGCGTCGTAGATCGGCAGACCTATGGCGAGTCAGGTGCGGTCGTCTTAGTTTCCTAGTTGGGGCAGTCACCTCTGGCGCTTGGTGTTCGACGGCCCACCGGCTTACGGGAAGGTTTGAACGGGCGGGGATGTGAGACATGATTCGCTGTGTTTCGAGTGTTGGTGGGTGCCCGGAAAGGTACCTTGGATGGTTCGGGCCAATTCTTGGTCCCCGTTAGGCCCCTCTGCGTTGGAGGAAGACAGCGAGAGTTGCCTGCAAGAATGGGGCATGCTTCCGCATAACTTTCCGATCAGACGGGTGGGCGAAGACCCGGCCCACCTCCTCGACCGCGGTCGGTGGCCGGGTGTCTTGGCCCCTGTCGCCCAGATTCTGGATCACGGGCTCGATCTGACCCCGGCGACTATCTTCGTCGGCGAAAATGGGTCGGGAAAATCCACTCTCGTGGAAGCCATCGCGCTGGCCTATGGCCTGTCTCCTGAAGGCGGATCTACAGGAGCCCGCCACAGCACCAGATCCACGGAGTCCATACTTGCCGATCACCTGCAGCTTGTCCGGAACGCCGGCGCCACAAGACGCGGCTACTTTCTGCGCGCGGAAACCATGCACGGCTTCTTCACCTACCTCGAGAAGAACCCGAGCACCTCTGGTCCGGACATCTCGTTCCACGACATGTCACACGGCGAATCGTTCTTGGAACTGGCGGTGGATCGCTTCCGAGGACGCGGATTATGGGTCCTCGATGAGCCGGAATCGGCGCTGTCCTTCGCGGGATGCCTCAGCCTCCTCGCGGTCTTGAAAGATCTCCTCGCCGAAGGCTCCTCGCAAGTCATCATGTCCACACACTCCCCGGTTCTTGCAGCACTTCCCGGCGCGAAGATTCTAGAAGTCGGCCCGTGGGGACTTCGGCAGCAAAAATGGTCCGACCTCGATTTGGTTTCCAACTGGCGATCATTCCTGGACTCACCTGAAAGATACCTGCGACACCTTTAGGGGACGCCCGGTCGGGGATGGGCAAAGGGCGCATTGCCTATTACATCCTCGCGCTGGCGCTCATCGTGGGATGCGTCTGGGCCCCGTGGATTATGGGGGAATCGATCCTGACCGTAGGTGGATACTTCAATTTGGTAGTGCGCATCGAAGCTATCGGAGGAGCCAGCGGTTGCGGCAGACCGGGTGCCGAGCACTGATTCACCGTTCCAGCTCCTCAGACCCGGAATACCGATGAATGTGACCGCCCCCCCGTGGTTAGCTTTAGCCCTACACACGAAAGAAGCCTGATGAAAACGGACACTCAAGTACTGGCAGCCGACATGGTGCGTTTTGCGTCCTTGCTAAAACACATGAATCTCTCTGTCTTGGCGCTCAAATACGAATCCCTTGCCAGAGCGCTTCAGAACGAACCATCGGAAGAGTCTGTGGAGGAGGTTCGACTGTGGCTCCGCTCGTCAATGAAGGGCGGCAGCGGAAGCCTCAGTGACCGGTACGTGCAGAAGGACGGAGCGGTTGATGAAGTCCTCAACGCCGAGTACGAAGAGCTTCTCCAGAAGTTCACGGATTTCGTCAATGCTGAGCCGGAATCGAAAGAGAGCGCGGCTGCTGCCATGTTCGCCAATGGAAGCACTTACTTCCGTCTGATCGAAGCTCCCGTCCGCAAGGGATGGTTTTCCCGCAAAGGAACCTTCTCTTACGAAGTAGCGACTGCGCCGGGAGTCACGCGGCTGGTGACGTTGGATCAGCTCGGTGAAGCTGTCGGCTATGGGCCGCAGGACTCCCGGAAGGATTGGCAGGAGTGCCAGATGGTTGCAGACCGCCTTTTCAGGGAGGGACGCAGGAACGATTGGATTCACTACTCCAGCTCCTATGTCGTTCCGGACGAGACACTCCGAAAGGATTGGTAGCGATATGTTCGCAAAAGGGAGCCTCTACCTGAGGCAGATGACAAACGGAGGTGGCTCGGTGGAGGATCCGTAAACGGAACACCAGAACCGCCATTTCAAGCTGCGATTTATTCGCTATCCCGGGTTCAGTCACAATCCGTGCACCGTGCCGAAAGTTGCACCTGTGACGGGTAATCGTGGCGGGCATTTTGAGACAACATACGGGACAGCCAGGTTACGCGGCGGGCTGCGGTTCGCGGTCAGCGGGGACCGTCCCACCGAGGGTGTCCCGGTTCCAAGGAAATGGGACACCCCTCTGTCGTTGTCCGTGCGTCGGGGTACTAGGACCCACGCGTCGGCTGACCCGGGTCACCCCCGGCGGAGGATGCAGCGGGGCGGTGTCGCCCGGAAGAGTGCAGTCATGACGGAGACTCCGCAGCAGAGGAAGGGCCGGCTGCGCCAGGTGATGCCCGGCCTCGACGTCGCCGCGACGTACCAGAAGAGCTGGTTCGGCAAGGACATCGTCGCCGGAATTGTCCTGGCGACATTGCTCGTTCCGCAGGGCATGGCCTACGCGGAGCTGGCCGGGCTGCCCCCGATCACCGGGCTGTACACTACGATCCTCTGTCTGGTCGCCTATGCGGTCTTCGGCCCGTCCCGCATTCTGGTGCTGGGGCCGGACTCCTCGCTCGGCCCGATGATCGCGGCCACGGTCCTGCCGCTGGTGGCATCCGACGGGGACCCGCAGGAGGCGGTGGTCCTCGCGTCGATGCTGGCGCTGATGGTCGGTGTCATCATGGTCCTGGCGTCGGTCGCCAAGCTCGGCTTCATCGCGGACCTGATCTCCAAACCCACGATGATCGGGTACATGAACGGTCTCGCCATCACCATCTTGGTGGGCCAGCTCCCGAAGCTCTTCGGATTCAAGGTGGACAGCGAGGGCTTCATCGGAGACCTCAGGCGTCGCCACCGGCCAGACGGTGGTGGCAGCTGCCGCCGTCGGTATCGCCGGAATTGTGCTGATCCTGGCTCTGCAACGCTGGCTGCCCAAGGTCCCGTCGGTGCTCGTCATGGTGGTGCTCGCGATCGGTGCGACGACGCTCTTTGGCCTCGCGGACCGCGGCGTCTCGCTCGTCGGGGAACTCCCGCAGGGCTTCCCGCCGTTCACCATCCCCTTCCTGGAGTTTTCGGACATCGCCCTGATGTTCGCCGGCGCCCTGGGGATTGCGCTGGTGTCGTTGACTGACACGATCTCGACGGCGTCGGCATTCGCCGCGCGCTCCGGTGAGGAGGTCCGTGGCAACCAGGAAATGATCGGCATCGGTGCGGCGAACCTCGCTGCCGGCCTGTTCCAGGGTTTCCCGGTGAGCACCAGTGGCTCCCGGACCGCGGTCGCGGAACGCTCCGGCTCGAAGACCCAGCTCACCGGCCTGACCGGTGCCGTGCTGATCCTCCTCATGCTGGTGCTGCTGCCGGGGCTGTTCCGGAACCTGCCGCAGCCGGCATTGGCAGCCATTGTGATTACCGCATCCCTTTCGCTGGCAGATATTCCGGGCACCGTGCGGCTCTGGCACCAGCGCAAAACCGAATTCAATCTCTCGCTCGCAGCCTTCCTGGGGGTGGCGTTCCTGGGTGTCCTGCCCGGCATCGGCATCGCCGTGGGCCTGTCCATCCTCCACATCTTCCGCCGGGCCTGGTGGCCCTACGAGACGGTGATCGGACGCGTGCCGGGAATCGAGGGATTCCACGATGTGCATTTCCATCCCGACGCGCAGCACCTGCCCGGGCTGGTCATCTACCGCTTCGACGCGCCGTTGTTCTTCGCCAACGTCCGGCCGTTCCGGGAAAACATCCGGCGGCTGGCCCGCACCGAACCCAAACCGCGGTGGATCATCATCGCGGCCGAACCCATTACCGACGTCGACACAACCGCGGCGGATGTACTGCTTGAGCTGGACGTGGAGCTGAATGCGCAGGGCACCTCGCTGGTGTTCGCGGAGCTCAAGCACGGAGTCCGGGAGAAGATCGAACGCTACGAACTGACCCGCACCATCGATCCGCGCCACTTCTACCGCACGATCGACGCAGCCGTGGCGGCCTACATGGCCGAGACCGGTGCCCAATGGAGTACTGGGGAATAACCGGGCAGGACGTCGAGTGCGTCAGGGGCGCGCCCCAGGTGCGCTGCCGGTGCACGCGGGGAACGGGCGATCCACCAGGAGTTTCAGGAGGTCAACGGGTGCTCACCCTGTCCAGGTCTTTGGACGGGGGTGACCACCCGGTATCTGCGGCTAAGGCACGACGACGATTGGCTAGTGCCTGAGCTGCTTGACGACTTCCCCGGCGACCCGCTCACCGGACTGGATGGCGCCGTCGATATAGCCGACGTTGACGTCGGCCGTTTCGGTGCCGGCCCAGTGGATCCGGCCGACCGGCTCCCGCAGGGCTTCCCCGAAGGAGGTCAGGGCGCCCGGGCTGGGGATGGCCATGTATGCTCCGCGCTGCCAGGGGGCGGCCGGCCAGGACTGTTCTTGGTACTCGATCGGGTTGTTCGCCTCGGGTCCCAGATAGGTGACGAGATCTTCAATGGCGCGGGCGCGCCGTTCTTCGGGGGAACGCTCGGCCCAGGTCTGGGCGTGGCCGCCGGCGAAGAAGCCCACCATGCCGCCGGTTTCGACGCCCGGGACCGTATGGTCCATCCACATGCCCGTGACCGTACGGTCGGAGAGGATTGCTCCGCTGAGACCCTTGTCGCGCCAGAACGGCGTCTGGTATGCGACATGCAGCTTGATGACGCTGCCCATCGGCATCCGCTGGGTGAGTGCGTCCCGTCGCGGGGGCATCGGGGGAGTGTAGGAGATCCGGCCGGCCATCGGCGGGGCAGTAGCCACCACGGCCAACTCTGCGGTCCAGACGCCGGCGTCGGAGGTGACTGTCACCTCGCCATCGGTCTGCGCGATCGACCGCACCGGGGCGTTCACCATGACCGCGTCGCCGAGCTCCTCGGCCATCTTCGAGGCCATCTGCCACGCGCCGCCCACGAAGAGCGTCTCCTGGGCGCCGCCGACCGTGCCGATCATGTGCTCCATCCCCTCGTTCGCAGCGGCATAGAAGATGGCCGTCAGCGGTGAGAGCTGGCCGGGCTGGCTGCAAAATATTGTCTGCGCGATCAGCCGGTGCACGGCCCGCGCCGGTTCCGAGGTGGTGGAATTCTGCAGCCAGTTCTCGAACGTCTGGGCGTCAAAGCCGTCCGCGCCCTCCACAGTCCATGGTGCGGCGACGTCGACCTTGCCGGCCACGGCCTCTATCTCGCCCACCAGCCTGTTGAACTCCGCCAGATCTGCGGGCTCCAGGGGAAGGTCTTCGCCTTCCTTGTAGCGGGCCTCGCGCCCCGTGACGTCCAGGATGTGCTCGCCCCCGACGTACTGCGGGTACATCTTGACCCCGAACTCCTCGGCCAGTGCCAGCAGGTGAGCCTGAGAACTGGCCACCCACTGCCCACCAAGGTCCACGACATACCCAGCGATACTGCCCGGCATGGATCGGCCGCCGACGCGATCGTCGGCCTCCAGCACGACGACCGAAACACCGGCCTTCCTGAGGTCTCGGGCCGCGGTCAGGCCCGCGAAACCGGCCCCTACCACGACAACATCGACATGAGAGGACTGGTTATTCATGCTGAATCTCCTTTATTTGCGGCAGACTTGCTCGCCAAAGGTCCCTCCCCCCGGGTCCATGCCAAATCCGGCACGGCCACACCTGACCACCATCCGCCAGTGCAGCGCCTCGCGCATCACCCGCCCGGGGTGAGGCGGCGATGCGCGCCGGGCGCAGTACCCACCCCGCCGGTGCCGTCAAGAGTCCGTGCGGGAGTGTCCTTTTGACCGTGGATCCACCCTTAGAAGGTCACTCCCGACGACGATTGGCTAGGACTTAAGCTGCTTGACGATCTCGCCGGCGACCCGTTCACCGGACTGGATTGCGCCGTCGTAATAGCCGATGTTTTCGTCGGCCGTTTCGGTGCCGGCCCAATGGATCCGGCCGACCGGCGCCCGCAGGGCTTCCCCGAAGGCGGTCAGGGCGCCCGGGCTGGGCATGGCCCAGTACGCTCCCCGCTGCCAGGGGGCGGCCGGCCAGGACCGTTCCAGATACTCGATCGGGTTCTTCGCCTCGGGTCCCAGGTAGGTGGCGAGATCTTCAAGGACCTGGGCGCGCCGCTCTTCGGGGGAACGCTCGGCCCAGGTCTGGGCGTAGCCGCCGCCGAAGAAGCCGACCATGCCGCCGGTTTCGACGCCTGGGACCGTATGGTCCATCCAAAAGCCCGTGATCGTGCGGTCGGAGAGGATTGATCCGGTCAGACCGTTGGCGCGCCAGAACGGTGTCTGGTAGGCGACGTGGATTTTGATGATGCTGCCCATCGGCATCCGCTGGGTCAAGGCGTCCCGGCGCGGGGGCATCGGGGGAGTGTAGGAGATCCGGCCGGCCATCGGCGGAGGGGCGGCCACCACGACAAACGCAGCCGTCCAGACACCGGCGTCGGAGGTGACCGTCACCCCGTCGTCGGTCTGTTCGATCGACCGTACCGGCGCGTTCACGATGACCGCGTCGCCGAGTCCCTCGGCCATCTTCGCGGCCATCTGCCAGGCCCCGCCCACAAAGAGGGTCTCCTGGGCGCCGCCAACGGTTCCGATCATGTGTCCCATCCCCTCGTCCGCGGCGTTGTAGAACATCACGGCAAACGGTGACATCTGGCCGGGCTGGACGCAATACACGGTCTGCGCGATCACCCGGAAGACGGCCCGCGCCGGCTCCGAGGTGGTGGCAGTCTGCAGCCAGCTCTCGAACGTCTGGGAGTCAAGGCCGTCCGCGCCCTCCACGGACCCGGGTGCGGTGACGTCGACCTTGCCGATCAGGGAGTCCAGGTCGCCCATCAGCCTGTTGAACTCTGCGACATCCGCGGGTTCAAGGGGAAGGTCTTCGCCTTCCTTGTAGCGGGCCTCGCGCCCCGTGACGTCCAGGATGTGCTCGCCCTCGACGTACTGCGGATAGGTCTGGACCCCGAACTCCTTGGCCAGGTTCAGCAGGTGGGTCTGGTTACTGCCGGCCCACTGCCCGCCAAGGTCCACGACATACCCTGCAAGAGTTCCAGGCATGGATCGGCCGCCGACGCGGTCGTCGGCCTCCAGCACGACCACCGACACGCCGGCCTTGCTGAGGTTCCGGGCCGCGGTCAGGCCGGCGAAGCCTGCCCCGACGACGACAACATCGACATGAGAGGACTGGTTGTGCATGCTGATTCTCCTTTTGCGACTGAATTGCTCGATTTGTGGCAAGGGCTTGGTCGTGAGTGTCAACCTGTCTGTCTAAATAGGGCCAGTCGGCCCAGGCATCGGAGGCGCCTGCCGCAGGCTTTCCCGGAACACGCCGTGGGGGCCATAGGGATGGATTTGCTCGCCCCCGCATGGAATCGACAGAGTCCTGTATGCGTTGCCGGGGCAGACGGCAGGGATCGCGCTCCGGTCTCCGGTTGTTATCTGGCCACCACGAAGAACTTCATGAACGGTGACCGGGTCCGCCAGGTGGCGGTGAAACCCTCGGGGAAGGAGTAGATGCCGCCGGGGACGAGCTGGATTTTCTCCCCGGAGGAGGTTTCCAGTTCTGCTTCACCCTGGATGACGTGGAAGGTGTCTAAGCCGAACATGGCCTTGTAAGGGAAGTCGCCCTCCTCGGGGCTAATCTTCCAAAGTCCCGCCAGCGGGAGTCCTTCCGCCTCCCCGCGAAGCCAGTGGACCTGACCGGTCTCCCGGCCTTCCTCGATGAGCGGTTCCCATGACTCGGCGGTCACGGAGGAGCTGAGGTATTCAGTGGTGTTTGCCATGTTTCCTCCAAAAGGTGGGGCCGGCGGTTACGCGGCCCATCTGTTTACTACGACGGCTCTTTGTGCCAGTGCCTCGGCAGGCGAGGACCCGGACGTGCGGGTTCGGCGGCTTGTGCCTGGGGCGGCGATGGCGGACACAGGGAATTCCCTATTGAGTTCCGGCGTGTATGCCCATCACACGCCTCCGGGCTATTCAGCGTCACCACCCGGAAGGGGTGATATCGCGGGCAGTGAACCGGGCCCGGAATGCGTGACCGCGTTGGCCCGTAGGGCCTCGGATGGGTTCTGTGGGTCTGGGGTGGCCCTTGGCCTGGCAATTCGTCTTTGCCATCGGCAGGGTTGTTTCCCCTAGCCTGGTTCCTTATGTGGGTTGTCTTTGGCGTGGCTGGAGTCGGTTTCCCCCGGATCGCGGGCCAACTGGTTCTGGAGTATCTCGATCCGGGCTGTGAGGCGGGCAAGTTCCTCGTCCTTGGCGGTTTCGGCCGCTTTCGTTCGTAGTTCCGTTGCGGCGCTCACGCTTTCCACGAGCCAGGAAGAGAGGGTGGCGGTGACCATGCCCAGGGCGGCAATCCCGCCGACCATCAGCGTGGCCGCGGCCCACCGGCCCGGAACGGTTACGGGGTAAAAGTCGCCGTAGCCGACGGTGGCGATGGTGACTGCCGCCCACCACAATGAGTCCCCCATGGTCGTGATGTTCGCGTTCGGGGCGCCCCTTTCGAAACTGAGAACGCTCAGGGCCACGGTGTAGATCAGAAGGACAGCGGAGGCAACGACGTAGGCCATGACGCGGGTTCTGATGGCAGTGCCCGGGGCCCGGTCCATCACTTTATGCAAGGAGAACGGACCCAGGAGGCGCAATGGCCGCACCACCGGGACCAGCACCATCAGCAATTCCAGGGGATGACGGACGAACCACCGGCCCGGCCGCGGAGCCAGGAACAACTTCGCGATGTAGTCGACGGCGAAAGTCAGCCACGTTGCCCCCAAGATGAATATCAGGGCGGTGGCGTAGGGGTCCGGCGGTTCGGCAATGACCAGGATGGAGTAGGCGGCCAGGAAGAGGAAAGCCGCACCGAGGAGGGGCCACTCGGAATACTTTTGCCACGTCTCTTGCGTCATGGCTGAATCGTAGGACTTTGTTTCCCGGGTGTCCTCACGAAATTGATGCCCTGATCGCGGGCCCCACCTCTGTCCTCCGCCGGCCCGAAGCGCCTTCCCCAGGAAAGACCGGGCGGTCCCATCGCGCCGCGTTGCATTCTTGGGCGGGACCTTGGCCTCTGTTCACGCCTGTCGCAGTCAGGAAAGGTGTTGGTTGTATTTGCTCGTGCAGGCACGCTCACCGGTGAACCTGCCCGTGCGACCGCCTGAGGAGGCGACATGTCCGCCGAACACGAATCCAAACCCCCCGAGCCGAGCAGGCCTCTGATGAACCCGCCCAACGACGCCGGGAACAAACCGGCACCGTTCAACCAAAGACTCGCGCTGCTGCTGGCGATGGCGATGTTCGTCCTCGTCGTCGATACGTCGATCATGAACGTCTCGATCTCCGCCGTGGTGGACGACATCGGTGCGACCGTCAGCGGACTCCAGTCGACCATCGCCCTTGAGGCGCTGGTCTCCGCGGCCTTTATCCTGATCGGTGGCAAGATCGGGGACCTGATCGGGCGCAAACGCGCCTACGTCATCGGGCTTTGCTGCTACGCGGTCGGTGCCGTGGCGATGACCCTGGCCCAGAGTCTGGTCCCGATCATCATTTGCTGGGCCCTGATCGGAGGCCTGGGCGCCTCGCTCCTGCTTCCCGCCATGCAGTCCCTCATCCACGGCAACTTCGAGGGAGATGCCCAGCACCGGGTCTACGCCCTGGTCGGAGCCTCGGCAGCGATCGCCGCCGCGGTCGGGCCTCTGCTGGGCGGCTTCCTCACCACCTACCTGTCCTGGCGCGTCGCCTTCGGGCTCGAGGCGCTCATCATCGCGATCGTCCTGTCCGGAATCAAACTCGTCAAGGACGTCCCGTACACTGGGCCCCGGGAGCTCGATATCTTCGGATCGGTCCTGTCCATCGTCGGCATGGGCGGGGTCGTGCTCGGCATCCTGGTCTGGCAGGAAGGCGGCGAGGCGGTCGGCGCACTCCTGGCCGTCGGTGCGGTCGGACTCGGCGGCCTGGTCTACTGGCTCGTTCAGCGCAAACGCCGCCACAAGCCGACACTGCTGGACCCGGACCTGTTCCAGGCCAAAACCTTCCGCTTCGGCGCCACCGGCCAGATGCTCCAGCAGATCGCCCTGGGCGGGACGATGATCGTGCTGCCCCTCTACCTTCAGATGGTCCTCGGCTACAACGCGATGCAGTCAGGGCTGTCGATCGCCCCGCTCTCACTGACCATGTTCCTGGTCGCCATGATCGCCGGGAAGAGATCCGGGAAGCGGCGCCCGGCCAGCCTCATCCGGTGGGGGTTCCTGTTCCTGGTCGTGGGTTTGGTGGTGCTGGTCCCGATCGTGCCGCGCGCGGACTCCGGCTGGTGGCTCCTGATCCCGCTGATCATTTCAGGATTTGGCCTGGGGCTGCTGGTATCCCAGCTGAACAACTACACCCTGTCCCCGATCTCGGACGAGCGGGTCAGCGAGGCCGCCAGCGTGAACTCGGCCGCAGGATCATTCGGTCTATCGTTCGGGCTCGCGTTCGCCGGCGGCATCATGCTCGCATCGCTCTCGACCATCTTCATCGGCCTGTCCAATGCCAGCACCGTCCTCCCCCCTGACGATAAGCAGCAGGTCGCAACCGTCCTGGAAGAGGACGCCCAATTGATGAGCGACGCACAACTCCAGCAACAACTCGCCGGCCAGCCGGAGGACATCCAGAACGAAATCATCCGCATCAACACCGAGGCACGGCCCCTGGCCCTCCAGATCGCCCTGTTCGTCCCGATCCTCGCCGGCCTCGCCGGACTCGGCACCTCCTTCCGCATGATGCGGATCCCCGACCCCAAGCCGGCCGGCACCGGCGAGGGCAGCCTCCTGGGCTGAGCCCCCGGGCCTTCGGCGGGCGGGGTTTGCCGGTGTGACATCGCTCGAGAATTGACCGAGCGCGCCGGGACCTCGGGCTCTCGCAGTATTAGCGCGCGGTGCGGGAATGACGTGACAGCAGAGGGAGATACATCGTGCAGGATCGGGACGGGTCGGCGTCGGCGCTCGGGGTTCTGCTCCTGTGCTTCGACGGGCCCAAACGCGCCGCCCAGATACGGCGCCCACTAAGCAAGCAACTCGAACAGCAAGGCAGCGCCGTCCTCGATACGGCCATCATCCGGGTCGACGGGCAAGGGAAGGCCAGGGTCTATGACCCGCAGCGCACAATGGCGGGCGCCCTGACCGCGGCACTGACGTGGGGCGTGTTTGGCGCGCTCAGCAGCGGGCTAATCGGCCCGATCGGGTGGGCGGTGATCGGCGCCGTCTGCGGAGGGCTCTTTGCCTACTACCGCGAGCAGCCCCTGAGCGGGACACAGCTGAGCGGTATCGGGGAGGGCATGCGGCCGGCTCGTCAGCGATCGTAATGTTCATGAAATCCGCTGACGAGGCGCTCCTGTCGACCACGGCGGCGTACGAGGCGACGACAGCAAGTCTGGTGGCGGTCTCGGGGGAGCTGTCGGCCCGGGTGCTGGCCGCCCCTGCTGGCCCCGCCGTGCTAGCCGCCGGGCCGGCCGGGCAGCCGCCGGCAGCCGGGAAGAGCGCCGACGAGGACACGCTGTTGAACATGCTGCTGGTGCGTCTGCCCGGGCAGCACACCGTCCGGGAAGCGCTCCCCAAGCTCGCCGCCACGGGCAAGACTCCCGATCCGGGCCTCCCGCAGGTCGAGGTGGTGCTCGAGTCCGACGCACGTGGCCGACTGCACGTGCACAGCCCGAACTTCGGGGTGGGCTTTACCGCCAGGAGCTCCCTGGTGAGCTGGGGCATGTTGGGGCTGATCTTTGGAGCGATCGGCGGCCTCACCGGCGGCGGCGGGATCCTGGGCTTCCTCGGGGGCGGCCTGATCACCGGCATCGTCTGGGGCGCCTTCGGCATACTCGCGGGGGCGCTCTACGGATGGTTCGTGGGAAACGTCCTGTCCGCACGCCAGCTGAAAAAGCTACAGGGGCTTGTGCCCCCGAACAGCTCGCTGGCGTTCCTGTGGGCGGAGGGCGACCTCACCCACGAGGCCATCGATGGGCAGGCGTTGCCCGGAGCGCAGCGGATGGTTGTTCGGTTCGATTCCACTTCGAAAGGAATCGTCTTGAGTGTCTAGGAGAATTCCCGGGACTGGGCCGGCGTTGCCCGCTGCGAACGGTGCGAGTGATGTGTATCAACCGGAATTCGGAGGTGCTTGATGGTCATTGCGCTGGTGGTCATCCTCGGCGTCGCCCTCATCGTCCTCGTGGTTTCCCTCGCATTCGTGTTGGCGCGGAATCGGTGGGCCACCCGCCAGCCGGGCGTGTTTCACGGTCCTATTCGCGTCACTAACGGCGCGGTCGACGGGTTCCGGCCGAAGTGGACGCGAGGCCACGGTCGTCGGGTGTCTGGACCATTCCGGCCGGCCGAAGCCAGGCATGTGTGACTCCGGTGGTTCAGCCGCCGGTGAACCGATTCGTGCGGGCCACCGTGCGCTCCGCGGCCGGACGTTTTGTGCTGCGTGCTCTCCGTGACATTCGTGACCTTGAGCTGTTCGATCGGGCGATGACGCTCGCCGCGCAGGCGTTCACCTCGATCCTGCCGATCCTCATCGTCGCCAGTTCGTTGCGGGGGAGCCTGAACCCCGAGGCGTACGCGCTGTTCGCTGAGAACCTCAGCCTCGATGATGACACCGCTGAACTTGTGAAGCAGTCGATTCCCCAAGCAATCGAACGGGTGACGTTCACACAAGTCATCGGCGCGCTATTACTCATCCTCGCCGCGACCGCCTTCGCCCGCGCGCTCGAGCGGTGCTTCCGCAGGATCTGGAAGACACCGAAGGCCCCCATCCGCTTCGCGTGGCGCTGGGTCGTCACGATTGTTGCGATCCTCATCGGGTTCGTCCTCGTGGTCATGACCCGCTACGTCGTGCGCGGCACCGGTGCCTTGTCGGTGCTCGAATTCATCATCGAGGCGGCGGTCTGGTCCGCGCTGTGGTGGTTCGCGTCCTGGATGGTGATCAACCGGAGCGTCAGCCTGCGGGCACTCCTCCCGGGATCAGTGCTCGCCGGACTCGGATTCGCCGTCGCCGCGGTGGTGGGGCGCGTGTATCTCCCGCGGGCGTTCGCCTCCTCCGCCGATCAATTCGGCGTCCTCGGGCTCGCCTTCTCCTACATCGGGTGGCTGTTCGTGCTGATGTCAGTGTTCCTCGTCGCAGTGACCATTGGCCGCGTCATCCACCTCACCGTGATCGGGCAGCTGTGGAGCCGCTCAGGCGGGACCGCCGCGGCTCAAATCCCGTCGACAAGGAAACCGCGTTGAGACACTTGCCGCCCGGAAATCCAGCGGCCGCCATCTGAAGCCGGAGGGCCAGCTCGAAATCGAGATGGCCCTCCGGCTTGGAATGCGGCTGTCTATGAAATTTACGGCAGTAACAACTCCATGAGTGGTGGCAGGCCATCGGTTCATCCCGTTCGGGTGAGGTCTTCCTGGGGTGTATCGGGTTACCTTGCAGACGGGTGGGGTTCCCCGCTCGCGCCGCTCCGCTCGGCACACAACCCCCGCAACCAGATGGAGACATAACCATGGCCGAACAAGAAACTCCCGTCCTCGACGCTCTCGTCGACATCACCGCCGTGTCGCTCGAACGTTCCACTCTCGCGCCCCGCGAATTGATGCTGGCCCGGATCGCGGCCCTCGCCGCCGTCGATGCCCCGGCCGGCTCCTACCTGCTCAACGCCGGTACGGCAATGGACGTCGGCATCACCCTGGAGGACGTCCAGGGCATCCTCATCGCCGTTGCTCCGGTCGTCGGGACTCCCCGGATCGTGGCGGCAGCCGGCAACCTCGCCAGCGCACTAGGTTTCGCCATCGCAGTTGCCGAGGCAGAGCTTGAAGCAGAGGCCGAGGCCGAGGGCTGAGCCCACCTCGCCGAAAAACGACCTTGATGGCAGCAGACCATTCACGCGCTGCTGGCGTCATCTTTGTTCTCGGGCGTCCGTCATCGAAATGCTCTCTTCCCTCCGCACATAGGCTGGCAGGACCGCTAGTAGGGCCATTCGGAACCTACCAGGCCTCCAGCGCCTCCACCTCTGCGGCGTCCATCAGCGTGGTTGAGGCCGTTCGGGTGGCCCGGGCCAGGTCGTCCAGGGATTTGAAGTGGACCCGGGCGAGGGTGATGGCCACCAGCTCCAGGAAGGCGGTGCCGTTGCGCTGCTCGAGGTCATCCAGTTAGTCGAGCATGCGCCCTTCCAGGGCGCCGGGTCCTTCGGATTCTTCCGCGGCGAGCCGCGTCAGCGTCAGGGCCGCGAGGTCCGGGCTGTCGTAAATGAGTCCCATGGGCCAACGCTACCCACCTCACCGGCGCGGTCAAGAGCCAGTTTTAGCGCCAGCGGTAGGATTCCAGCGCGCGCAGCAGGGGAGCGGGCCCGGCCTTTCAGCCGGTCCACGGGGCGGGCTCCGGCAAGGTCCCGGGCTGGGGTGACCATCCAGAGCGTGAAGTAGTTGTGCGGGATGTCCAGCTCCATCGCACGTTGAAAGAGCCCGACGACGGTGGGGCGGAGCTGCCCGCCGGGGAGGAACTGGAAACCCGGGCAATAGGTGCCGTCGTCGATGAAGACGCGGACGAGCTGCCGCATCACCGGTTCCGGGTCTTCCATGAGCTCCGAGAGCCGGCGCCGCACCTGCTGAAGGGTCGGCAGCGTGAATTCCGTCCGGATCGCTGCCCAGGTCTGATCGATGATGCGCTGGCCGTTCACTCTTCTTCCGTTGTTTCGTCGGCGTCGCTGATGCTGTCCAGAAGCCACCGGGTGGAGAGCGGGTTCCGGCGCAGCGTGACGGTCCGGAGGGTGGACTGGGTGTTGGAGCGGACCTGAACTTGCCAGTATTCGATGCTGACCAGGTCGCCGCTGCCAACAGCTCCTGTGCGCCGGGTGTCCCACCAGGCGTCGCGTCCGAACCAGTGCTGGGAGTCCGTGTCGGGATCGACCAGCCAGATCCGTCCGCCGTGGCGGATGGCGAGGGGCATGCCCGCGGGTCATTCCGGACCTGAAGATCGTTGGTCTGGGCCGGGGCTTCGATGGTGCTGGTCATGGGGTGCGTTCTTTCGTGGTGCGGTCGTGCGGGAGAGTTTTTGGTCAGGCGGCTTTGACGAGGGGGAGTTCGTCCCAGTGGGTGGTGTATCGGGGAGAGAGCATGTCCCGTTTCATGGTCCAGTCCGGTCCGCCCCGGATTCCGGCGTGGCCCAGGCCGATGGAACCGCGGCCGTACCGGCGGGTGATGTCTTCCAGAAGGGTTCCGACGTGGCGTTCCTCGTGCGGGTTCTCGAACAGGGCCAGGGGCGCCTGGTTGCCGGAGGGCCGCAGGTCGGTGACCATGATGCCGGCCCTGGCGTACCGGATGCCCTCGCAGATGCGGGGCAGTAGGGCATGGGCGGCCTTGGTCAGGATCACCGGGTCCGCGGTCGGCATCGGCAACGGAACGCACACCGAGGGGTAGGAGGTGTCTTTCGGCTTGAAGCGTGAGGTGCCGGCGAACGCGGTGAGGACTTTGGCCTGGAGCCCGTGTTTGGCCAGCCGCGCCGAGGCCTGCTGGCCGTAGACGCTCATGACCTGCCGGATCCCGGCGGCGGTGGTGATCGGGGTGGCGAAGGAACGGGAGAAGATGAGCTGGTCCCGGCCGATCCGTTCTTCCTCCATCGGGATGCAGGGGGTGCCCTGCAGTTCCAGGACGGTGCGCATCATGACCACGGAGAAGCGGTCCCGGATCATCACCGGATCCGCCCGGGACAGGTCAAAGATGGAATGAATCCCCAGGACGTTGAGCCGTTTGGTCAGCCGAGTGGCCACACCCCAGATCTCGATCACCGACAGGCGGCGCATCTAAGTCTCCCTGTTCGCGGCGGGCACGGAGTCCCAGTGGCAGACCCCGTCGAAGCCCGGGTTGTTCTTGGCCCATTTGTTGGCCAGCTTCCAGGGTCTTCGTGGACGCGATCCCGACACAGACCGGCACGCCGACGTTCCGCCTCACAGTGGCTTTCATCGTCCGGCCCAGGGCCAGGAGCTCGTCCGGGGCGCCTTTGACGCCGAGGAACGCCTCGTCGATGCTGTAGACCTCCAGCCAGGCCGAGTACCGGCCCAGGAGTTCCATGACCCGGGCGCTGATGTCGCCGTAGAGCTCGTAATTGCTCGACAGCGCAACGAGTCCCCATTCCTTGGCCCGCGGGGCGAGTTTGAACCACGGCTCACCCATGACGATGCCGAGGGCTTTAGCTTCCGGGGACCGGGTGACGGCGCAGCCGTCGTTGTTCGAGAGCACGATAACGGGCCGGCCCTCCAGGGACGGATCGAAGGCCCGCTCGGCCGAGGCATAAAAGCAGTTCACATCCACATGCGCGATCTGCGGCATACGCCGCATCACAGCCGGCTTAGACATGGCGTGCCCGTGCCGACAAAGCTCCCGTTTAACGCAATAGCGCGCTCTACACATGGTGCAGGCGCCGGGTGGCGACGCCCCAGATGACCAGGTCCGACAACGAGGGCACACGGATATCCGGGTAGACCGGGTTCTCCGCCTGCAACACCACCCCGGCACCCGTGATCCGCAGCCGTTTGATGGTCAGCTCCCCATACAGGACCGCGACGACCACGGACCCGTCCACCGGTTCCAGAGCGCGGTTAACGATCAACTCGTCACCGTCGCTGATGCCGGCGCCTTCCATCGATTCCCCAGACACCCGCACGACGTAGGTGCTGGTGATGTCTTTGATCAGGTGTTCGTTCAGGTCGATCCGGCCATCAAAGTAGTCCTGCGCGGGCGAGGGATACCCGGCCGCGACGGGGACCGGAGAGGTCAGCACCGACAACAACGATGCGCCCGCATCTATCACACGGGGACCCAGAACAACGCCCACAACACACCTTTATTCGAATATATGTTCGATTCACTAACTCTACATCGTGCCCCCGACAAAGAAACTATTAAGGTTCCGGACCGGTCTTCGGCGGACGGCTTGAACGCCAGTGGGGACCGCCTGAGCTGTGCGGAGGGCTCCACCTGCCCCCAACGGGCACAACCCGGCCCCAGGCCCTAAGTTCCGCTCGGCTCCACGCAGAAACCGGTCCTAGGCGTACAGATCCGGTCTGCCGCGCGTGGGCCAGCCGGGGGCAGCTAGGCGTCTGCTGTGGGGGACTCCCGCAGCGTCGCCGCCGCGGCCCGGACTGCTGCGGCGTCATCAGTCCAGGGCCGGCCGTTGCGGCCGCAGGCATGGAAATTCGTCACTTCTGATGCCTCGGCGGCCGCCGTCAGCGTACCGGAAACGTCTACGAAAGCGCGGTTTGAGCGATTCGGCCGGAGGATTTGCAGGTACTAAACAGAACGTTGAAGGGGGCAGAAATTTGATGGCCCGATCAGTAGGGTGACTGCATGGATGAAACGCCGCGATTCCGTTCACCGCGATGGTGGCCTTGGGCCGTCGCGATCCTCCTCTTGATCACCGTGAACATAACGCTTCTGGGATATAAACGGGGCGAGTGCGTTGGCTACACAATCGAGTCTGGCGCTACGAGCATGTGTACTAGCGGCCCCGCGCTGAGCATGGATGGCACGTGGATTTTGGCGACGGTGAGCGTGGTCGCCGTCGTCTACTTCGCGGGGCGCCTCGTGCATGCAGTTAGAGCGAGGTCATCGCCTCATAGCCGCTAGCCAGCGGTGTATGCCATAACCCACTAAGACGTGAAGGAAGCAAGCAAATGAATGAAGAACTCCGTGGACGCATGGACCGTTTCGTTGAATTCATCAATTCAGCCGACGAAAGATTGGTGATGAGATCATCTGACCGTCGGCCACGTTCCATGTGCCTTTCCTGCCAGAGCCGGTGCAGGGTCCAAGCGGTTACCTCAAAATCATCGGGATAATGCCACAAGCGTTTCCCGACGTCCAGTGGTCACTGGAGGAAACCATTATTCAAGGAAACACGGTTGCCGCACGATTCATCCTTCGTGGCACACACCAAGGGGACTTCCTCGGCGTATCTGCAACCGGCAAACCAATCCAAGTGCAGGCAATGAACATCTATCGATTCACAAACGGTCAAATCAGTGAAGAGCACGGTCTCCCGGACCTTTTCGGGCTGATGATGCAGATCCGACCGGTCGACGCCTAGCCATTGACACTTCGAGTGCCGTTGGCCATGTCTCTGGCTAGTGCAGCCTGCTCACGGACTGCCGCGATCCTTAGCTGTCCACATTTGGGGTCAATTCGGGTTATCCCCGGCCAGAATGGACGCCCATGGGCTACCCCTCGGCTGCTTCGCGCCGGCGCCCGGACAGCCAGCGCGCCATCGACCTTTCGTCCCGGTCGCCGGAACGGCCTCCAGGGAGACGGCCCTCGGCAGAGACCCAGGCGAGGACCTCTTCCATACGGGCAAGCTCCGTGGGGGAGGGGCCGGGTTTGGCACCTGCGGCGGCGTGGTGTTCGGCCTCGAGTCCTAGGTCCTGGCGGCGGGCGATGACCAGGTGGTACCCGACGGCGGCGGGCGGAACGCGGACGAGGGCAGCGATGCGTTGCCGGCTCAGTCCGAGCCGGTACATCAGCACCCATTCCGCGTCAGGAGCGCGCCGCAACCGCTTGTCCATAATGGACCCCATCCTGCCACGGCACCTGCCACCACCCCTGGCAGCAGGGCCATGCAACCGGGCATAACGAAGGGCGCACCTCTGGGTCAGAGATGCGCCCTCGGCCTGTGGCCGGGTCAGTCCTTTTTGAAGGCGTCCTTGACCTTCTCGCCGGCCTGCTTCAAGTCACCTTTGGCCTGGTCAGCCTGGCCTTCAGCCTTCAGGCTTTCATCGCCTGTGGCGTTTCCGGCAGCTTCCTTACCCTTACCGCCAGCCTTCTCGGCAGCGTTCTGAATCTTGTCGCCTAGTCCCATGGTGTTTCCTCCATCTGGTTGGCAGCCGATCAATCCGGCCACGACTCCATAGTAAGCATGCTTAGGGTAAGCATTTCAAGCCCCCTGTGTTCCGTTCGTAGGGCTGGCGTTCCCGTCCGGTTCGGGGAGGAGATGACTTGCGGTCACTGATTTGGAGGGCGTCCGCCGGCGCGGCCGGCTGTTGGGTCCAGTTCTGTCCGTCGCAGAGCTCCGGCCCGCCCTGGCCCTGACTTACGTCTTCGACGTCTTCTGGTTGCTGTCCTTATGTTGTTACCGGGATCAGTTCCTCGGCCGTTGTAGGGTCGTGGCTACCCAGGGGAGGAGGGTATGGCTTTGGTTGCTGTGCCGGACATTTTGTGTGACGGCTTCGAAGGATTGGCCGCCCGCCACCCCGCGATGACCCGACCGCTGATTGAGAGACGCGACATGATCGCCGGATAAGGACACGACGGCGCGGTTATCTGCTGGGCTCCACCCAAACCGACAGACTGGAGGCTGTTCTTGGTGCACCTATGGGCCGGTATTGACGCCGGCAAAGCCCATCATCACTGCGTTGTGATCGACGCCGACGGAAACCGGCTGCTCTCCCAACGAGTCCCTAACGACGAACCAGCCCTGCTCCAACTCCTCGCCGGCGTGCTCGAGCTCGCGGACGGTGACGAGGTGGTGTGGGCGACCGATCTGAACCATGGCGGACCGGCGCTGCTGATCGCCCTGCTCGTCGGCCACGGCCAGGACATCCTCTACATCCCCGGCCGGACGGTGCACCACGCCTCCAAGATTTACCGGGGCGAAGGCAAGACAGATGCCAAAGACGCTGCCGTTATCGCCGATCAGGCCCGGATGCGAACTGACCTGCAACCGTTACGGGCCGGGGATGAGATCAGCACAGGGTTGCGGCTCCTGACCGCCCGGCGGGCCGATAAGTCCGCGGACAGGGTCAGGGCGATCAACCGTCTTCAGGCCCAGCTGCTGGAGTACTTCCCTGCGCTGGAACGGGCCTTTGACTACAGCCATTCCAAGGCCGCACTGTTGTTGCTGACCAAACACCGGACTCCGGACGGGATCCGCCGCGCCGGCGAAGCCAGGATCCACGCCTGGCTGAAGAAGCACGGCGCCCGCTCCTCCGCAGCAGTGGCCGCAGCAGCCGTAGAGGCTGCGAAATCCCAGCACACCATCGTTCCCGCCCAGCACCTGGGGGAGGGGATCGTCGCCGCACTCGCCCGGGAAATCCTGACCCTGAACGAGGAACTCGCCAAACTCGATGCGCTGATCAGCGAGAATGTAGCCGAACACCAGCACACCGAGGTGCTGTTGAGCATGCCAGGGTTCGGTCCAGTTCTGGCGGCCGAGTTCCTTGGCGCCACCGGCGGTGACCTCACCGTCTTCCAGTCCGCCGACCGGTTCGCGGGCGTCGTCGGACTGGCGCCGGCCCCCAGGGACTCGGGGAGAATCAGCGGCAATCACCACAGGCCCAGACGCTATGACCGACGGCTCCTCCGGGTCTTCTACCTCTCCGGGCTCTCAGCCCTGAAGTCCTGTCCCTCCTCGCGCGGCTATTACGACCGAAAACGTGCGGAGGGGAAATCCCACATCCAGGCAATGCTGTCGCTTGCACGACGGCGGCTCAATGTCCTCTGGGCCATGCTCCGCGACGGCACCACCTACAACCCACCCTCCGCGGCCACACCAACTATGGCCGCCTGACGTTCGGCGGACTGCAGGCATCGAGGGTCGACTATCCGTCCGGTGAGGGATCGCTTACGGGCCGCAGGTGCGACACCAAGCGATCACACAGAACACCGCCGCGAAGCGATCAAATCCACACCCGGCAACAGAATCGCCCAGGGCCCGGCCTATGCTTCGAAGCGTAAGATCACCTGCATGCACGTCGAAACGTCCTACGAACGAGACAGCCGTTGGGAGCAACACCAGAGCACTTTCCGCGTGTACTTTTTTGAGGAGCCTGGGCCCGGCTACTCGGTCAGCACCTACGATCTAACGGATGCGACTTTGTCGGAAGCCAAAACCTGGGCGGAAGATGAGGCTGGTGACCGCATGTATTCGATTGCACTAGTTTCATCGAATGAGCAGGGACATCGGGGACTTATTTGGCTCATCGGCGACGATGCCAATGATGTGTTGGACCAGGCCCCCACAGAGGTACGCCAGCGAGTCCAAAGTAGGCTGCGACAAGAAATGATAGAAAATCGCTCGCGTCGAAATTAGGCCACGATCCCCGCACAACCGTTGCACGCGCACCGTCCGCTCATGGAACCCTCTACGGGACACTCTCAAGCGCAACGTCGGTACTCGTGCGACGACTAGCCTGAAGTGATGAAGAAGCTGGCTGTCATCACGGGTGCCAATCGAGGACTGGGGCGTTCCCTGGTGGAAGAGTTCTCGGCGTCGGGTTGGAACGTCGTCGCCATCACGCGTTCACCCGAGGTCCTGAAAGCCCGGGCCGGGTCTACGGACGTCGTAACGGTCCAGCAGGACGTGCGGTTTGAACCCGGCCCTGAGTTGGCTGAAGCTCTGAACGGCCGCCCAGTAGACTTGCTCATAAACAATGCCGTGCAGGGAGCGCCTCATGCGGAGCTGGGAACTATCCGGGCTGAAGGGGTCCTCAACGCCGTCGATGTGAACGTCGCTGGTCCGCTGCGCCTGGTGCAGTTCCTGTTGCCGAATCTGCTTGAGGCACCTGATCCGATCATCATCAACGTGTCGTCGCGACTAGGGTCTCTGGCTGCCCAGGCAAACCGTGATTTCTCCGGTCTCTCGACGAGTTACGCATACAAAATTTCGAAAGCCGCTCAGAACATGCTGACCGTCTCCCTAGCCCAGGACCTTCATGGCCGTATCCGCTGCTGGGCAGTTCACCCCGGCAAACTGGCAACAGCCATGGGTCAAGCTGACGCGTCCAAGGATCCGCGATCGGCCGCTCGCCAGATGCGCGAGCTCGTTGACTCAGGGGATCGGGCGTCGCCGCGCTTCTGTTCCCTTGGGGAGCAGGATCTCCACTGGTAGCAACATAAGGAAGCGGCCCCTGATCAGCGACCGCGAGAGAATCCGCATGCGGGCGGCGGTCGTTCTATCGTGAGGTTCTCAGAAGGGACGTTTCCGATGTAGAACTTTCCGTAGAGTGGCCTGATGGAGCTACGCCCGACGACAACAGAGGACCTGCAGACCATTCTCGCTTGGGTAACAAACAACCAAGAGATGGTCATGTGGTCAGGCCCCACTTTCACGTGGCCGCTAGGGTACAACCAACTCGCAAGATACTTCGGCAACACAAACAGGACCTACTGGTCCGCCATCGACGTCGAAGCCCAGGAACTGATGGGGCATGCATCCCTCCTGATAGACAAAGACGCAGACCTGATGCGCATTGGGTTCATCATCGTGAATCCGGAACACCGAGGACGTGGAGTAGGCCGAAAGTTCGTCGAAGCGGTTGTTCGCCAGGGTTTTCAAGCATCAACCTTCCCCGTCATGAAGCTGGGGGTCTACGCCCATAACACCCCAGCCCTCAACCTGTACGAAAGTCTCGGATTCACTAGGACCGGGGTCGTTTTCCAGACCACCGTTGATGAAGAACAGTGGGACGTAGTAGATATGGCTCGCCCAGCAATGCCCGCTTGAGGATGGTCCAAGACACGTTGCTCCCGACTCCAGTCGGCTCTTTCAGCTATAGACCACGAGCGGCTCCGATGGGCAGATACGACGAAGACCGGAACCTTTCGAGGTGCCGGTCTTCGTCGTATCTGCGTTCCTTTTAGTCTTCCGCGGTGACGTCGTCATCCCTGATCTGACCCCGGCGCGATGAGCTTGCTAGGGATGTGTCAACCGACGGGTTTGTCCTCTCGGTCATGCCCGGGGCGCCCGTTCGTCGTGCCGCTTGTGTTCCCCTCAGTAAAAATAAGGTCAGCCAATACTGCCGCGATAAATGCCAGGTTGAAGGACGACGCTCCGCCTCCGACGAAGGCGATGACAAACAGGTTGGTCCGCGTGCTTTGAACCGGCACAAAGAAGGCCGCAGCGATCACCGCCGCCAGCACAAAGACCGCCAGCACTGCAATCCGTGCCGCCCGAGTATCAATGGCTTTCCGGTAAATCGCGATCCCTGCGAGCCCTAACAGGACGCCGGCAATCTGCAGCTCCCACGGAAAGCGCTTTGCGATCACAATGCTGGGCAGGCCGGATACATCGACGAGGTACCCCTGGACCATGCCCTGCGTCTGGACCGTGATGTAGCCGATGATCAATACCGCTGCCAGGGCAAGAACTGTGCCCCAAACGATCTTCATCTTCTTCATTGCCATCACCGCCTACCTAAAGACCGGGGGGAGGGGCTCGTTGAAGATGAACTTGGAGTTGCTGTTCTTCCGATTGAGTTCCACCTGTTGCGAGACACGGGCGGACCCGGAATGGGCGACGACGTGCGATGCATCCCTACCGGTCAGGCCGTCAGGCGCGGTCAGCGCTTTGAGGGCGGCCGTGTCAACATCTCCCGGGAGAAGGGTTGCCATTGAATCCGTCCCGCCGTTCACCTGGACGCCGACCGAAACCCCACTTTGAGCAAATTGCTGTTTGGTCGCGCACGATGATCCGCCGACGCCTGGTTCGTTCGTGAGCTGTATGATCACGCAGATCTGTTGACCGGTTTTGTCGAGTGCCACAGCGTATTTGCCTGTTTTGTTCTGAGCCAGGACTCGAACGGTGGACTGATCTGCAGCAGCTTGCTCCGGGAGTGTGTGCGCGACAGCCGCGTCGGCGGAGGACTGCGGTTGGGACAGGGCAGGGACTAGTGTCGCCGTGTCCAGTGTCGTAATCGTTTCCGCCATGGAAGGTGAGGCGCCGATGGCGATGGCAGCCAATGGGAGGCCGGCCAGGATTATTGCTGTCGAAAGCCGTTTCATGTTTTGTCTCCAAGCTGAGTCTTAGACATTTCCATCGTGATCAACCCCGGTACTGATCACAGAACATCTGAGGTTGGGCTGACGGGTTGTAGTAGTTGGAGGTCCACCAGCACTGCTCGAAGACGTTGGAGCGGCGAGTGTCCCAGTGGCCAGACCATCCGTTCGTGCTGCCGTAGCCGCTTGATATCCAATAGCCCGTGCCGGCATCAAACATGGCCGAGTATTGGTAGTTGTTTTGACCGTAGCCACCAGGACTTATTCCTGTATATACCTGTCCGCCAGAGCCTGTTCCGGCGGCGCTGCTCCAATGCTGATTCTGGAAGCTAAAGCCGCCAAAATAGCGGTAGTTATAGGACGCCTCAGCCGCCGGAGCGAACAGTAGGGTGATGCCCAACGCGGTTGCGGCCGAAATCACGGCCAGCCGATGGCGTTTTAAACGAAGCGACATATTTATTTATCCCCCAAAGCTTCCACGCGGGAGCTTGCCCCAGCGCAAACTCGACGATCCGTCGTGGTGGATTGACTCTCCATCAAATTGACAAATATGTCAACAAGGGTGTGGAAACGAAGAGCCATGGTGTAGATCTTTGTCAAGCCGATGAGGATGTAGGAGAACACAGACTCTTGGGACGGCGGGATGAGCTCCTGAATTCAGGCCTGGTCGCCGATTGATACGGGAGCGCCTGTGCAGCCACGGCCTCCCGTACTTGGCCTGTGGGTATGCCAGGGTTCAGGAGTCCCCAAGCAGTTGGAACTCGACCAACTTGCAGGGCAGCGTCGAGTCGCTCAAGGGCGTATTTGGTCAGAAGGTCACTCATGATCCATACGCTACTGGTGCTAGGGCTTTGTGTTGCGCGTCACCACCTACGCCCAAGAAAAATTGAGAGCCTGACCGTTCAAGGATCCCTTTACGGGACAACCTCGAGCTTTTGATGAGGCGTCAGGAGAAATAGTTGCCTAATACGCTGCGGCGCCTCCCCGGGTGCTGCGCGGGACGAAGTGTTTTGGGCCCTAGTCATGCATCACCCTTTTGGTCTTGTGATGGATACTTCGCCGCTGCCGAGGCTTTCGCGAAGGCAGTCAGCGATCCGCTCAGCGTCTTCTTGTGTCGCTGTTTCGATCAGCTTGATACCAAGGTGCGTGGAAGGAAGATTTGCCGTTTGAACAGACTCCTCGATGAGCGGGTCTTCGAGGCAGGGGTCTATAGAGGCTCCGCTCCTCGGGCCGAGCACCGAGACATTCCAACGGTCCGACGAGCCGGTGGTGATTTCTGTTTTGCCTGGCGCCGTTCCGCAGCTTCCCAAAGCAAGGGGCAAGAGGCACAAACCCAGCCAAAGGCGCGTCCGGCGCTTCACTTGAGGCCCCTTCCCCAGAATTTCCAACCTGACCAGAGCATACGCTGACCCGGAAGTTCCCGTAGTTTCGTTTGCCGAACGTTCAGTGGGCCTGCTTTTGGCCGGTGGAATGGTATCGGCGGATAAGCCGTCGAGTATGAAATGCTGCCAGCAGCCCGGAGACTGTGGCGAAGCCGACTCCGAATCCTGCCAGCGCCAACCCAGTTGCTCCCAGTGCATGGAAGGCGACGACGGTGTAAACGGCCGTCACCGCGGCTGCTCCCAATCCAGCGGTGAGCGCGCGTGGCAGTACAACTGATAAGGACGTACTGGCGTCAATCCAAAGCGCCGCTACCGAACCGGCACCCGTAGCCAGCCCGGCAGCGGCTCCGACAACGAGCCCAAGCATGGCCATGAAGAATATCTGGCCGCCATTCATGCCCCAGAGCCCAAACTGCTCCGGATACAGGACTGCCTGAACGGTCGAAAACGCTGAGATGCCCCCGCTGATACACGCACCCAGCAGGGCACCGGTGAAAACAGCCCGGACCAGGAGAGGCAACGCTACTGTCTTTACATTTCGCACGGCTGTCGGCCCCATATTCGACACCCTAGCGGAAGGCGTAGGAGACGTAGCGCCACCTGCACCGGTGAAGGTGGCCTATACGAGTCAGTCAAAAGCGACCGATTTTTGGCAGAGGCTACGGGAAGTAGCTGAGCTGTGAGTTGTTCAGGGGTGCCACTGCGATACAGATCAGCAGGACCGCGGAGAGCCAAAGCATCCAGCCGCGGTCGAACCAGCCCCCCAAAGCCGATCTGATCCCTTTGAAGACCAGGATGGGCAGGGCGACAAGCTGAGCGAGGGTGATAGTCATTTCGAACTGCCGCCACCCCGACGTGGAGGCGCAGGACGCCGGGCGGTATTCGTCAGCGTTGGAGTGGGGTTGATCATTTTTCACAGCGTCCGGGTCATTCGCCTACGCAGGGGCTAACTAGACGGTCTCCTGCAGGGTATGGAGGCCAAAGAGCGGCAGTAGGGTTCCAGCGTCCGACGCCGTAGACTCCGTTTCGTTTGGGGATCCCCACCGGGCCGGCAGTAAATGCCGTTTCCTGGCTGCCCCCTCTAACGGGACGCGTGGTGGCTGCACAATCTTCGAGACTCGCCAGGACGCTCTACGCTTGGGCACCAAGCAGCGTCAGAGAAGTATTTGAATTGGGGCAACGTGACAGACGGCAGCGGCAACAACTTTTGGCGGACCTTCGGCTGGATCATAGTACTGGTGGTTGTGGGGTTCATCCTGGCGGGGTTGTGGGCCATGACAACGGGTATGCCCGCAAAATCGTGACCGGAGAGGGATCCTTCACCGGAGCCAGTGCCACCCAAAATTTTGGATCAGGTCTGCCTGGCCGTCCAGCGTCAGTGCGCCGGATACAGCGGGAAGAGGCGCCTAGAGCGAAGGGGAGTATGTATTCGATAGTTTGCTCTATGTGCCGGACACCGGCGAGAAAGTCAAAGAGGGGCAAGACAGATGAAGCCAGGCAGCACGAACGACCACATCGTGCCGGTGATGTACCTCAAACGCTTTGCCAAGCAGGCGGCAACCACCCAGGTTATCCAAGCGGCCCTTGCGGATAGGCCCCAAACCGACTTCACGCAAGGCATCCACAATGTGGGTTCCGCGAAGGGCTTCTACTGGGGGACCGATCCTGAAGGGGTACCCCATCACCATATGGAGCAATTCTTGGGGGTTATAGAGGGTGAAGCGGCCACCGCTTTCCGCTTCGTGCTCGACAAAGGGCGCTTACCGGCTGATAGTGCCCTGCCTGGAAAATGGCCGACAAGGGACGAAACTCGGTATGCCATTGCATGGTGGATCGCCGCACAGATCCTCAGAACGGCCCGTCAACGAGAACGACTAAGGAAACTGGACGGCGAGTCGCTGCCGTTTCCCTCCCGGCTCGCTCGCAACAACCCCCACCTCGAGTACATTGTGCGGGAGATCGCGCCGCTCGCCTTTCTTCTGGCGCGACGACCGTGGGGCATTGGGTTTACGAACCTGTGCCTGTTCACTTCCGACGTTCCCGTTCAAATCATCAATGGGCAGGACGATGAGGACCAACTGCGCGCTGCAAGTTACTGGGACGTCTATGTCCCCCTCGACCCGCACCGGTTCCTATACCTGCCCGGCGCTTTGCACGATGACAAGCCTCGGCTGAGGCGAGACCACAGGATCAATCTCCCTGGCGGGCTGGCGATGGCGCTGAATGATCTCATCATTGAGACCGCCCATCGCCACATCTTCTTCCACCCGGAACATGATCCACGGGTGAAGATGCACGAGTCCATCATCCAGGACACGGTGAAACGCCGAGACTCCACAGCCTCCCAGTCGATCATGTACTACGACGCGATGCCTCCCGACATGGGGATCGAACGACGCTGGCTGGACCGCCATACTTGGGATGATGAGGACTTGACCGCGGAACCAAGCCCGGTCGTCAATCCTCTCGATGCGGTGCGCCGGATGTCGGACCACTTGGAGCATGCTAAACGTGCCTATGACACTCGCTAGCCGCTACATGGCGAAGCGGCGGGCTGCTTCTTCGCCGGGCAGGATGAGTTCCGGTCCGTCGCTGCGAACCTGCGTTCGGGCAGGAGTCCTGTCCTCAGCATCGGCGTTAGCGTGAGTCAAGACTTTCATCGCTGGCAGTCTCAGCAAAGGATCCTTTACCGGGCACTAGAACGTACCCCTACGACTCGCCCTGGATGACCGCGCCAACCTTCGCGTTGGGCAACAAGCCGTGACCATGCCGGAGCCGCCACCTCCGTAGGACGCTGAGAGGTAACCACTTCAAGTGGGACAGCTTAGGATTCTCAGCATGCTATCTCCAGACGAAATTGCTGGTCTGCCGGTCGAAGAGTATGGATTTCCGGGCCCTCTGCGAGATGCACTCGTGGGCGCGATCCTTGACGGACGGAAGACGAGCACGACCTCTTTGGTCGTCCAATACGAACTAGACGACGAGCCGTTGCCCGTAGTCGGTGAACGCGGTGTGGTCGTTGATTCGTCTGGGCGGCCCGTCTGCATCACGGAAGTTACCGACGTTCGCGTAGTGCCCCTTGGCGCCGTTGATGCAGCTCACGCGGTCGACGAAGGCGAGGGTTACCAGGCAGTGTCCGGCTGGCGTGCTGGCCACGAGGAGTTCTGGCATAGCCCCGCCTTTCGTGCCGCCATGCGTGATCCCACCTTTACGGTCTCGGACTCGACGGAAGTTGTTTTAGTGCGCTTCTGTGTCCCCGTGCAGGACTAATCTCCCAGCAAAAGTCCGGCCTAATGAATGCACGGTAAAGGATCCCGAAAGGGACGCTGGTTAGGGACCGCTTCTGGGAATATGGCGATATGAAGAAGTTCATGCGATCACTGGCAACCGAAATTCTCAGCGCCATCGGTTCCGGGCGCCGGTTCGTGGCAATCGACGGCGTGGATGGCAGTGGCAAGACATCCTTCGCCGCAAAGCTGGCATCCGAGATCCAGAATCGACCCGTGATCGTCATCCACGCCGACGACTTTCTGAACCCCTCGGCTGTCAGGCATGCCAAGGGGCGTGCTTCACCCGAAGGCTTCTGGGAGGATACCTACAACTACGCGGCCCTGCAGGAGCAGCTGCTCGCGCCACTCGGCCCAAAGGGGGACGGCTGGTACTCGCCGGCTTCCTATGACTCAGGGACCGACCGAATGGCACAAGTGGAGGTCGTTCACGCCCCATCAGATGCACTGGTCGTCGTCGAAGGCATGTTCCTGCACCGCGATGAACTCGCCCCCTACTGGGATGCTTCGGTATTCCTGGACGTTCCGTTCACCGAAACCGCGGCACGAATGGCACTTCGAAACGGGAGCAGCCCCAACCCGGAGCACCCAACGATGCGCCGGTACGTCGGCGGACAGCGCCTCTACTTCGACGCTGCACGACCCTGGGAACGTGCCACGTTCGTCGTGGATAACTCGGATTTCACCAAACCGAAAGTCATCCGTCCCGACATGGTTTCAACTGTCCGGTGAGAGTTCCTCAATTGGGGAGACTCTGGGATCGCGGCTTCCAAGCGGGCCTCAGTCCTCAATTCCGTACTAGGCTCGCGGGGTGTCTACCCCCCAGAATCCCCAAGTGATAGTACTGAACGGCGGCTCCAGCTCCGGTAAGTCTTCAATTGCTCGGGCGCTTCAGGAAATCCTCCCGGGCATTTGGTTGACTTTCGGCGTCGACACTTTCGTCGACGCACTTCCTGCTGGGGGTGGCAGCCCGCGCGCGGGAATCACCTTCGAGCAGGACGGCACCATCACTTTCAGTGCTGAGCATCGGGCCTTGGAACGCAGTTGGTACACCGGACTCAGCGGTATGGCCCGCGCTGGGGCCCACCTGATCCTCGATGAGGTCCTCCTGTCAGGGAGAGCGGGTCAGGAACGTCTGCGGTCAGCCTTCAGCGATGTGGAGCTGATTTGGGTGGGCGTGCGCTGCGACCCGGACGTCGCCGTATCCCGAGAGGCACGACCCCTCGACCGCGTGGAAGGGATGGCGCGACAGCAAGCCCACAGCGTGCACGACGGAGTTGTTTACGACGCCGAGGTCGACACCACGCATAGTTCAACGGAAAAATGCGCACGCGACATCGCGCAGCAACTCTCGCTGGAGGCATCCGCCCGCTAAAGGATCCTCTACTGACTCAGTGGTACGTCGGCTTCAAGGATCGACATGTAGTGGACGTCAATCCATTGCTCGTCGAACCACAGCGCGTCCCGGCCCGTTCCTTCGTAGCGGAACCCTACTTTCTCGTAGACGTGCCGGGCGCGCGGGTTGAAGGCGTAAACCTCAAGAGCTATTCGGTGAAGACCAAGCTCGTGTATGCCGTGCCTGACAATCAGCTCGGTCGCCTCACTGCCAAGCCCCCGGCCGCGGCCTTCGGCGGCAAGGAAAGCGCGGAAGCCGCATGAGCGATTCAACTCGTTCCAGTCGTTGAGCACGACTTCTCCAACCATCGCGTTCGTCGCCTGTTCGATCACGGCGAGGACGAGACGGTCATCGGCGGAGCTCCAGCGTTCGTACGTCTCGCGGAGGTCATCAACAGTCCACGGCAGCGTTGTCTGGCTGCTGGAGTGCGCTGTTCCGGTCAGAATTGCAGCTTCTGCGTCCTGGAGCATCCGATGCACTGTAGGTGCGTCCTGAGCCTGAATCGGTCGCAGTTTGACGCGTTGGCCCTCGATTGTCGGCTTATGCGTGAAGATCGTGGTCATGCGGCCAGTTTGGCAGAAACTCTAGGAACCTCGTCCGTAGGCCGGTCCGTTCGAGGATCCTTCACCGGGCATTTGCTTTCGCCAAGACTTCAGCGAGACCAGGGCGCCGGCCGTGAGAATCTGCATGCCTCCTAGGCTTCATTCGTCCCGGGTGCCGTGCCTTGCGCATCGGCGTTCGACTCGATGGCTGCGGCGAATCTTCTTAGTGTTCTTCGGTCTCTTCGTCTCCGTTCGACTCCCTCTCATCGTCCGAGGACGGCTCGGCTGCTCTCGCCAAGTACGGCAACCCACTGACGTCGTACTTGGGCATGGCGGCGGCCATCTGCTGAGCCAGGTTGGCGGTGCCCATGAGGCCTGCAATGTCGTACTTGGGCATGGCGGCGGCCATCTGCTGAGCCAGGTTGGCGGTGCCCATGAGGCCTGCAATGTCGTACTTGGGCATAGCGGCGGCCATCTGCTGAGCCAGGTTCGCGCTGGGCAAGAGCCCTGCGACGTCGAGCTTGGGCATGGCGGCGGCCATCTGCTGAGCCAGGTTAGCGGTGCCCATGAGGCCTGCAATGTCGTACTTGGGCATAGCGGCGGCCATCTGCTGGGCCAGGTTCGCGCCGGGCAAGAGCCCTGCGACGTCGAGTTTGGGCATGGCGGCGGCCATCTGCTGAGCCAGGTAACTTCCAGCCGCAGAAGACTGCGCAGACAAATTGGCGACGCTTCGCCGAGCCACGTCGGCCGACTTTCCTTTGAGTCGCTTTAGAGCCTCCGCGCACCGCTCGTCAGTCATGTCGGGCAGCGAGGGTTCTCCAGGCGTGAGGAGAGTTGGCGTTTGGTCCTCTTTGCTTGCCGAGAAGAGGACTTTCACCTCCCATACACAAGCGATGCTCTGTGTGTCGTTGCCGTCGGTCACAACCCCGTACAGCAGCCACCGCGCCTTGGCCGTATACCAGATGTCCCCCTCGATCTCATGGCCGACGACGTCCGTGACGCTAAGGAGTTCTGCTTCGGGCGGGGTCATCCATGAACGCCACTGCACCACGCCGTCAGTGGCACCCATGCCTACGAAACCCGTCGGCGAGGTGAGAATCTCGACAGCTGTCTGAGCCAGCCGAGACTGTATCGGAAATGAGCGGAGTAGGTCTCCTGCAGCAGTTTCCGCCTCCTTACCAGAGACTTCCTTGGTGAACCCGGAGACCACTTGGTCGAAATCCGCAAGAAGCGTGAGCCTGCCCTCAAGACCGCGGACGTCCTCATCCATCGGATAGGGATAGGCGGTCCCATCGCCGAAGTCCTTGGTATTGCTTGTTACGAAGAAGACGTGCTCTTCGGGGTTTTCCTTGATAAATTCCAGGATGGAGAACCAGATGGCCACATCCCGTGCACCCTCAGAATGGTCCTTGTTACGCTTCGCAGGCGGAAGCGACATTGCTTCGCGAGCCAAGGCCCTACGTGCGATGTCACCACTCATGTCGATCACTTCGAAGATCTCGCGGTAAGCATCTCGCCAGTGGTTCAGGAGGCGTTCCAAATCAAGTGGTTCCAGGGAACTCTCCAGCACCCACGGAAGCAGTTCACGTAGCTTCTGCAGGACGGTTACTGCTGACTTATACCTGTCGGGGTAGAACGCCGCTTGATGCGCAGCCATCTCCTCCAAGACCATCCACGGCACGGCAATCCTATGGTGCCCGGACTCCTGCAGCTTCCGGATGATGTCGGCCCGGGGGCCGCTGGGCAGCAGAAGATTCACGGCATTCGTATCGAAGATGATCAAATCCAAGCCTTCGTCTCACTCAAGCGCTCCGGTCTGAGGGAGACTCGCGCTGTTTAATTACCACCAGCTGATTGCGGTCGGCTTGGCCCAGCATAGAACAGCCTATTTGAACTCGGAGGACGGGAATCGCCGATTTAGAAGTGGAAGCGCTACGTGTTGTGCCATTGGACCATCCGAGGGCCCGAGGTCGAGGTCCTCGACCGTCTTCCACAGACCAGGCGAACTGAGCGGTCGGAACGTTTGATGGGAAAGAACTTCTACCGCTCCGGGACCGTTCGAGATCACTGAGCATCGCATTCCCAAGCTTGCCGATGCTGCCCGTAAGCCGGTCCTCTACCGGTCGAACACGCCGCTGAACCGCATCATTGCGAGCTGGGGTCCATCAGCGTCCCGTGAGACCCGTCCGGTGAATTGACCGGTAGGGGGTGGTATTTGACACACCACGCCCATCGAGTGGCCCGGCATGAAGGTGACGCGGGGGCTTCGCTTCCCGCCCTGCCCGTCAGCGCCTCAGGTTAAGTGCTCGGACCTCACTGCGCTCGGGCTGTAGAAGCGTTTTTCTGTTTTTTGCTGCTGTCCTTATGGTGTTGACGGGTGGTTCCGTGGCCGTTGTAGGGTCGTGGCTACCCGGGGGAGGCAGGTATGGCTTTGTTGCTGTGGTCCGGACGACTCGCGTCGTGACGGCTTCGTAGGATTGGCCGCCCGCCACCCCGCGATGACCCGACCGCTGATTGAGAGACGCGACATGATCGCCGGATAAGGACACGACTGGTTGTGTCGAGTATTTCTGGCCCCTGAAGGACAGCTGAAACTGGCCCCACCCGGCGATGCTGGTGAGCGTCGACACCGAGTCATAGTGACCGTGAGCGCCTATCTGTCACTACAGCTGGGGCTACGGTGCCGGGACGGGCACCACCGATTCCGGGTTGTCTTGTGAGTGGACGTCGAGTGCCTCGGGAAATTCCGTCCAGGACCGAATCGGTGAGACAAGGATGGGGATGGCAGATGCGGCGGCAACGAGGGCCCATCCCCAGAGCACGGGAATAACGCCGGTTGCCAGTGCCAGGACTCCGCCGCCGATACTGGCCACAGGCATGACCCCTAGGGTGAAGAGCCGGTAGGTGGACATGACTCGTCCCATCAGGTGGTGTGGAACGAGCCGGGGAATGATGCCGGCCCCCGCCAGACCGGACAGAATGACGAAGAAGGACCAGCCAAATCCCGAGATGCCAATCCACACGACCGGAGCCAGCCCCAGGAAAGGCGCCACCGGGAGCAGGATGACGAATACGGCGCTTGCCAGGCTCGCGGTGATCTTGGTTCTGCCGACGCCGAGACGTCGTGTGATGCGGGTAGCTGTCATGGAAGCGGCCAGACCCCCGACTGCTGACAGTGCGCCCAGGATTACGAATTGATCCATGGGAATGTTCAGGATTTGGAGGGCGAAAATGACTTTGGCAGCGGCTCCGAACATGCTTGCGGCATTGACCAGCGCAACGGAGACCATCAGGGAGCGAATCAAAGGATGGCTCAATGTGTAGCCAAGGCCGTCTCGTGCTTCGGACCAGAACTTGTCCGGGGTTTCTGCTCGGGAGGGCCGATCTTGTGGGAGTCTGCCGGTCATGACTGCTGAGAACAAGTAGGCTGCGCCGGCAATGAAAAGCATGGCAGGAGCGGACACTACTTTGATAATCAGGCCCACGACTCCTGGCGTGGCTATGGCGAGGCCGCTCTGTACGGACTGCACTTTTGCGTAGCCGTCACCCAGCTCGCTGCCTTTCAGCAGCGTTGGCATCATGGCGGACTGTGCTGTCGTGAAAACGACGTCAGCTACGCTGACGACGGCAGCGACTATAAAGAGGTGCCAGATGCTGAGCGTTCCAAGGAGATACGCGGTCGGTACCGATGCAACTGCGGCGGCACGGATAACGTTGGCCAGAACCAACGTGGATTTCTTCGACCACCGGTCCACTAGAACGCCGGCGGGCACTCCGAGCAGCAAGAATGCCGCCATGCCCAGCGCGTTCAGAACACTGGTCTGGAACGCCCCCGCCCCGAGAACGGCAACGGCGATAACCGGCAACATCGAGCGCAGCACATCGTCGCCGATTCCGTCCCCAATGCTGGCCGTGAATAACTTTCGGAAAGCCGCAGGCATAACGAATCTGGCCGGCTGGCGATGCTCTTCCCCAACGCATCTACGGTTGCCCGTATTCTTGATGAAAGCCACGATTCGTAAGGTCATACCTGACTATAGTCAGGTGCTTCCTGACAATCGTGGCAGCAACTCGTCTGTCTGGAGACCTTATCGATGTCTAATGACTGCCCACCCGACTTCTGTGCCTTTTGCGGGTTGACGCCGCCTTCCGGCCGGCGCCTCATAGCCGGGCCGGGAGTCACCATATGCGAAATGTGTGTGGCGGCGGCAGCGAAGATCCTGCACGACAGCAGCACCGAGGGGCTGCCCAAGTCGATGGGGCCCATCTGGGACCACATGTCAGACGCGGAAATCCTGCAGCACCTGCCCGAGATTTCCCGGGTAAGCCTCAAGGTCGAAGAGCAGCTTCGCGTCTGGGTTCGTGTCGCCCGCGAACGAAAAATCGCCTGGGCCCAAATAGGGGCGGCTCTGGGCATCACTCGTCAGTCGGCTTGGGAGAGATTCAAGGAACATCTGTGATTGCCGGGCGCAGCGGAGGCGTCGGCCGGCCAACCGCGCCAAGTCTGATCACGACTGCGACTGTCCGGGGGTTGCCCGGGTGAGGCCGTGGGCGAGGCGGTAGGAGTCGGTGCCGGTTTCGATGATGCTGCCGTTGAAGGTGAGCCGGTCCACGATTGCGGCGCACAACCTGGGATCGGTGAAGGTCTTCGTCCAGCCCGAGAACGATTCATTGGAGGCGATGGCGATGGAGTTCTTCTCCTCCCTCTCGGTGAGGACCTGGAAGAGGAGCTCGGCGCCGCGGCGGTCCAGTTCCATATAGCCAAGTTCATCGATGCAGAGCAGGTCCACGCGGCCGTAGCGGGCGATCGTCTTGGCGAGGACTTTCTCATCGGCGGCTTCGACGAGTTCGTTCACGAGCCGGGTGGCCAGGGTGTATTTCACCCGGTAGCCCTTCTCCGCCGCGGCCGTGCCGAGGCCGATGAGCAGGTGGGATTTCCCTGTCCCGGAGTCGCCGATGAGACAGAGGGGCGATCCTTTGCGGATCCAGTCACCGGCGGCCAGGGTGTGGATGGTGGCGGCATTGATGTTTGGGTTCGCGTCGAAATCGAAATCCCCGAGCCACTTGTCCCGGGGAAAGTTCGCGGCTTTCACGCGGCGGATCGAGGAACGCCGGTCCCGGTCATCGCATTCGGCCAGCAGCAATTCGGCCAGGAAGCCCTGATAGGAGAGTTGTTCCTTCCCCGCAACGGTCAGGGCCTCATCGAGCACGGCCCGAATCGTGGGCAGACGGAGCCGGCGGCAGGCCTGGTCCACGGCCGCGACGGCGGCTTGTTCGGTCAGGCCGCGCCGTCGTCGCAGGGTCGGAGTGATGGTCGTAGAAGGTGCTGCAGGACTCATGAGATGTTCTCCTTCGACGCGGGTGCTTGTGCGGGTTGCGTGCGTTTGACCAGCAACTCGTCGTAAGCGCTGACAGATGGCAGGGGCCTGGTGTCCGGTGGGAGTCCCGCAATGACCGCTGCCGGATCCATGAGCCGGCGCTGGGTAAGACTGACAACGTGTTGCACTTTCACGTCTTCTCGAGCACCGGGATGACGGTCCGGCCCGGCCCCACCCGAGGGGATGGATGAGGCGTGTCTGCGGGCTTCGACCGCGACGACGTCGGCACTGACAGCACTCCCAGGGCCGAGACGATGCCTGCAGTGACATCGGATGCGTCCATGGAGCGGTGGAGCAGCAGGACGTCGATGAGTTCGCAGGTGCCGTCGGCGTCGCCGTTGACCCGCCGGGAAGCAGCCCAGAACGCCTCATGCGCGCTGGTGAACGCGCCGGACTCCCGCGCCCTGGCCAGCGCGGTGGAACCGGGCAGCGCACCCGGCTTGGTCTTGAGGACCTCGAGGCAATGGTCCAGCTGGACCGACTGCCCGTGTTTAGCAACGATCCGCTGATGCCTGGCAACCACGGCACGGCCGTCGAACACCACGACCTCGGAGGCCCGCAAGGAGACCCGGACCTTCCTGCCGATGAAACGGGCCGGGACGGAATACTTCACCATCCGCACCGTGATCATCGAAGACCGATCCACCCGCGGCGTCAGCACCAGCCCCGGGTCGAAGGCCTCTGCCGGCAGCGGCGCCAGAAAAGGTTGTTCGAGGGCGAAGTCCTGGCCGATGGTGCGGATCCTGTCGTTGATCCGCCGGGCATCGTCCAGGGCTTCCCAGTCCCGGATCCGGTCGTTGAGCTCATCCAGAGACGCAGCAATGGGCATGGGCGAGAGCCGGTTCCGCCGGAACCAGCCGACCTCCCCTTCGACCCCGCCCTTTTCGTGCGCCCCGCCAATGCCAGGCTGGCAGTAGAAGGGGTCGTAGCCGTAGTGCGATCTAAACAGCACCCACCTGTCGTTTTCCTGGCGCTTCCGGCCCTGCCCGAAAACCACTGCCGTGACCGCGCTCGTGAGGTTGTCATAGCGGATGTGCTTTGTCGGGATGCCTCCCAGGACCTGGAAGGCTTCGATGTGGCCTTCGAGGAACGCTTCCTGGGCCTGGGTCGGATAGATCCGGTGGATGGCCTTGCCCGAGTTGGAGAGCCGGAAGATGAACATGTGGCACTTCGTTTTCACACCATTCAGCACGACCCAGACTTCGCCGAAGTCCACTTCTGCCTCAGCGCCAGGCGCATGTTCCTGCGGGACGAATGCCTCCACCCGGCGGCCGGCCTCCACATCGATCCGGGCCCGGCGGACCCGCACGTAGTCACGCACGGTCGAATATGACAGCTCCTCAGCGCCGTGCTCCTCGATCAGCCGGGCAAGGATCCTACGGGCGGTATGACGCTGTTTCCGGGGCGCCGTCGTGTCCTCGATGAGCATCGCGTCTATCGCTGCTTTGAACGGCTCCAGCCGCCGGGCCACCGCTTCTCTTGGCTTGCGTGGCGGAGGGGAGGCTGATTCCAGAGCCCTCACCGTCCTTCGGTGAACCTTGTGTCGGGCCGCCAGCGCACGGACCGAGAGGCCCTCGACCCGGGCATCCCTTCGGATCCGCGCGAACAACTCCACTCTCGACTCCATCCAGACCAGCCTTCCGCCGCATCCATCCACTGATGAATCCAACGTTGAAGGCGGGGCCACATATAACCGTCACAAGCTGCCCGGCGAGTCACGAAGTGGGGCCAGAAATAACCGTCCTACCGGGGCCATCCAAACCTGTCATAGTCACACGACGGCGCGGTTATCTGCCGGGTTCACCCAATCAACAGACTGGAGGCTGTTTTGGCGAAATTGTGGGCCGGTATCGATGCCGGCAAAGCCCATCATCACTGCGTCGTTATCGACGCCGACGGAAACCGTCTGCTCTCGCAGAAGATCCCCAACGACGAACCCGCCCTGCTCGAACTCATCGCCACCATCCTGAACCTCGCCTACGGGGACGAAGTCATCTGGGCAACGGACCTGAACCACGGCGGCCCGGCGCTGCTGATCGCCATCCTCGTCGCCCACGGCCAGAACATCCTCTACATCCCGGGCCGGACCGTGCACCACGCCTCCAAGCTCTACCGCGGGGAAGGCAAAACGGACGCCAAAGACGCCGCCGTGATCGCCGACCAGGCCCGGATGCGCCGCGACCTGCAGCCGCTGCGGGCAGGGGACGAGATCAGCACGGGCTTGCGGATCCTCACCGCCCGGCGGGCCGACAAATCAGCGGACCGGGTCCGGGCAATCAACCGCCTCCAGGCCCAACTGCTCGAATACTTCCCCGCCCTGGAGCGCGCCTTCGATTACAGCCGCTCCAAAGCGGCACTGTTGTTGCTGACCAAACACCGCACCCCGGACGGGATCCGCCGCACCGGCCAGGCCAGGATCCACGCCTGGCTGAAGAAACACGGCGCCCGCTCCTCGGCAGCAGTTGCCGCAGCTGCCGTAGAGGCGGCGAAATCCCAGCACACCACCGTCCCCGCCCAGCACCTCGGGGAGGGGATCGTCGCCGCACTCGCCCGGGAAATCCTGACCCTGAACGAGGAACTCGCCAAACTCGATGCGCTGATCAGCGAGAAAGTAACCGAACACCAGCACACAGAGGTGCTGTTGAGCATGCCAGGGTTTGGCCCAGTTCTTGCCGCCGAGTTCCTTGGCGCCACCGGCGGCGACCTCACCGTCTTCCAGTCCGCCGACCGGTTCGCAGGCGTCGCCGGACTGGCGCCGGCCCCCAGGGACTCCGGGAGAATCAGCGGCAATCATCACAGGCCCAGACGCTATGACCGACGGCTCCTCCGGGTCTTCTACCTCTCCGGCCTCTCCGCCCTGAAGTCCTGTCCCTCCTCGCGCCGCTATTACGACCGCAAACGTGCGGAGGGGAAATCCCACATCCAAGCAATGCTGTCGCTTGCACGACGGCGGCTCAATGTCCTCTGGGCCATGCTCCGTGACGGCACTACCTACAATCCAGCCTCCGCAGCGACAACAACTAGGGCCGCCTGACGTCCGGCGGACTGCGGGCATCGAGGGTTTGGCTATCCGGCCGGTGAAGGAACCCTGACCGGGCCGAGAATCGCCTCTTGGAAGCCGAGTGAGCAGGACGGGCGTGAGTTCAATTGTTCAGTGGCCAGATCCAAGGAGTGTCCTAATGGATGGACCCCCTGGGAGGGCGTCCGGAATTGGTCCTCGCTCTATTTTTCTTCCCCGTGTTGTTGATATTCGCGGGGAAGCCGCCGGAGCGTCCTTGCCCCGAAAAATAAACTGATAACGAGGATGGCGGCAGCTGCTAGCAGGATTCCAACCTCTTCTGGTGCAGGGTCTCCCGTCAGAAGCAGGATTATTACCACGATCAGAGCACCTGTACCGGTAACTAAAAGGGCTGAAAAATACCACCTTGCGCGGTGTTCCCTCGGGTCAATCCATGGTTTCATCCGATATCCCGCTCTCTTTCTAAATTGAAGCTTGCCCCAAGTGTCTGAGGCATTCAATAGAAACTAAGACGAGGTCCGGGTTAGAGGCGGCTGCTTCCAGTCGATAACTACTTGGCGTAGCGAGCTGATGTTCGGCGAAGGATGTGCCGCGCCGCTCATTGGTGCCACGGCCAAACGCCGGGCGGCGACGGCTACATACGATGAACCTATAAGGGATTGCACTGCTTTGCCACGGCCCAGCGAGCACCAGATCGGGCCTCGCTGCGCTCGGGCAGCACAAGCATTTCCTTCTTTTTTGCTGCTGTCCGTTGGATCCTACGTGCCCGCTCCACCGGCTCAACCGTCCTGCGGACGGCAGAGCACCGGATGCCTTCTGGTCGGCGCTGCGCTTGTTTCCTCCCACAACCCATCCGCTGCTTGCCCTTCGGGTTGCCCCGGCTCCGTCGGGCACAGCTACGCGATGCTCCGCCAGCAGGCAAAAAACATGGTGGGGGAGAGGGATAGTCGGGACGTCCGGCGCCCTCCCCGCCCGAGCGAAACGGAGCATCACCCCATGCGCACAGAAACCATGACCCGCACGGTCACGACCGACACCGCCGAACCGGTCACCGCCCCCGTCCTTCCCGCCGACGACCGGTCAGGGGACGGATACGACTGGATGGACACCCTCGAAGGCACCACCTGGTCCGTGCTGCCCAACTGGGGCAGCGAGGGCTGGGACGCCGGATCCTGGCCCTACATCATCTTCACCGTCGCCCGCACCCGCGACGACAGCGGGGAACTGTTCGGCTACGGAACCTATGTCGAAGGCGACACCGCAACGCACTGGTTCCGCTCCCAGGACGCCTGCTTCGAAGCAATCACCGCCGAGGTCTTCTTCCATTGGGCATCAGGCCAATCCGACGGCCCGGATAAGCTCCCCGCCACGGCCGCCGGCCTGACCGAGGAGGACCGGAAGCCCTACCCCGGCTGGACGCACTAAGACCCCTGAGGTGTCCCGGCCACCACTGGCCGGGACATCCTCACGGCACACAGCACCCATTGACAACATCATTGAGATTCCTCCGGATTCTAGGCGTCCGCTCCACCCCGTCTAATACGAAAGTATGGGCGGTCAGGCTGCGTTGGCGGCGGTGATGGTGACGTTGAATCCGAGGCTCTTGAGTTTCTTGATGGCGTTGTTCTTGGCTTTGATCGGGTCCAGGCGGGTGAAGTGGTCGGCGCCGGGGTCGGCGTAGCATTCGCCGTCGGCGAGCATGTGCCAGACGGCGGTGAGGATGGAGTGTTCGATGGCCACGGTGGCTTTCATGGGTCCGCGGCGGGCGGCGACGCGCCAGTATTTTGCGGCTAGGTAGGTGTTTTTGCTCCGGGAAGCGGACAGGGCCGCGATGCCCAGGGCGCCTTTGAGGTATTTGTTGCCGGGCAGGATGTGGGCTGACTTGATCCGTCCGGCGGATTCGTTGGCGCCGGGACAGACGCCGGTCCAGGAAGCGAGCCGGCCGGGTGTTTCGAAGCGGGACATGTCCGCGCCGGTTTCGGCGATGATCACGTCGGCGACTTTGAGTGAGACTCCGGGGATGGTGGCCAGGAATTCCCTGGCGGCACGAAAGGGCTCCATCGCTTCCTCGATCCGTCCGGTGAGCGCGTCGATGATGCGGGACTGGGTATCGATCTGGTCCAGGTGCAACCGGGCCATGAACGCGTGGTGTTCCTTGAAGAGGCCGGTGAGGGCCTCGACGAGCTCGGGGACTCTGGAGCGGAGGGTGCCTTTGGCGAGGCCGGCGAGGACCTCCGGGTCGCGTTCCCCGTTGACCAGGGCTTCGAGCATCGCCCGGGACGAAACACCGATGAGGTCCGAGACCACGGAGGAGAGCTTGATCCCGGAGCCTTCCAGGAACTTCTCCAGGCACTGGATCTCCCGGGTCCGGTCACGGGTAGCAACTGCCCGGGTCCTGGTCAGGTCCCGCAGTTCACGGATCGGTTCGGGCGGGACGAACGAGGCCCGGAGCAGCCCGTGCGCGCCCAGCTGAGCGAGCCAGGCCGCGTCAGAGACATCGGTTTTGCGGCCCGGGATGTTCCTTGCGGCCTTGGCGTTGACCAGCATCACCGGCAGCGTTTCTTCGAGGAGATAGAAGAAGGGTTTCCAGTAATCGCTCGTGGCTTCCATGACGACCGTGGTGACGTGCTCGCGTTCCAGGAAGTCCCGCAGGGCAAGGATCTGGCCTGTGGTTGCGCCCCACGTTGTGACCGTGGAGGTGTAGGTTCCGGTCCGCTGCCCGGGCAGCCGGAGACAGACCTTCGCGTCGCGTTTGGAAATATCTAAACCGGCAGCCCGCTCGTGCACGATCCATGGCTGTTCCTCCTGACACCTTGACCTCGTTACGTCGGCGTTTGCCGAGGGGAGGACAGGGAAAGCAGAGGAATCTAACACTCGTGCTCCAAAGGCAACAATCCACGGTTCCCGTGGAAGCCCTCCGCGCCACGCTAGCCCACAGGCTCAACCACAGCACCACAGACGGATCGGCGTCCACCGCGGCAGACACCTCCATGATCCGCCCGAAACCTCATCCGCGGCCAGAGCCCGGGGCGAGGCAACCGCATACTTTCTCCCACCACGGCGCGACAGCGACTCTGGACCGCTAGCCCCTCCTTCGTCGGGGCCTGCGGCGCAGGAAATGTCCCTTCGGCGCTCCTGCGTCGCTGATTTCCTTGAGGGAATTTCCGGCCCCTTGCCCTGCGGGTAGACAGGGCTCCGTCGGCCGCCGAGCAAGCGAGCTTGCCAGCAACCAAAAACAACGGGGGGAGAGGGGAAGCTGGCCGGTCACCTAAGCCGCCCCACCCACCGAAATCCTCTGCAAAGGAGCAACACCATGAACACCACACCCACCCTCGAAATGCTCGACCCGGCCACCCTGACCGTTGACATCAACGTCCGCAAAGACGCCGCCCTGACCCCGGATTTCATTGCCAGCATCAAAGTGCACGGCGTGACGGAACCCGTCATCGCCCACCGCAAGGACGACGGCGTGGTGCACGTCCTGATGGGACAGCGCCGCACCCGCGCGGCTGTTGAAGCCGGGCGCACCAGCATCCCGGTGCTGATCATCGAGTCCCCCGAGGAAGCCGAACGCATCGTGACCCAGGTCGTGGAGAACATCCAGCGCGCCGAACTCACCGAAGCGGATGAAGCCGACGCCTACCACCAGCTGTCCCTGATCGGCGTCTCAGCCGCCGCGATCGCCAAGAAGACCGGACGCACCAAGACCACCGTGGAAGGGGCGCTGAAAGCCAAGTCCTCGAGCGCCGGAGCCGCCGCCCTGGGCAAGGGATGCACCATCGATGAAGCGCTCATCCTGGCCGAGTTTGAAGGGGACCAGGACGCGACCGAGGAATTGGAGTCCGTGATCGCGGACGAACCCGATCAGCTCCTGCACGTCGCGCAGATGCTCCGGGACCGCCGCGACCGCGCCGCCGCCCTGGCCGCACTCATCGCCGAGCTCGAGGCCCAGGGCAAGACCATCGCGGAGGACGCCGGGCACTACGACAACGAAGAGAACCTGTACGTCTCGGCCGCGAAGCGGGCCGACGGGGAACCGGCCACCGACGAGGACGCCAACGCCTACCTGATCAGCACCGACTACCGGGGCCAGCACAACGCGAACCCCGTCATCACCGGCTGGAAGGACCTGGGCTTCACCCCGAAGTACGAACGCTACGACGGCGGCACCCAGGCCCAGAAAGGCCCGATGACCGAGGAACAGAAAGCCGAGCGCAAGACCCTGATAGCGAATAACCGCGAGATGGAAAGTGCAACCAAGGTCAGGCGTGAGTTTGTGAAGACCCTGCTCTCGCGCAAGACCGCGCCGAAGGGTTGGCAGTACTTCACCGTCCACGCCATCACCCACGACCCCGAAACCGCCGGCGGCTACGACGGCCAGGTCGCCACCGAGATGATCGGGGCCAAGACCGGGGAAGATACCGACCGGTGGGGCTGGAACCCGTTGCGGGACCACACCGCCAAGACCACCGCTCGGCCCGAGTTCTCCCTCATCGCCCTGATCTGCGCAGGGTACGAAAAGACCATCCAGAAGGACTCATGGCGGTCCGCCGAGAAGCGGCACTTCCACTACCTGAACCAGCTCACCGTTTGGAACGCCGCACCACGATCGACCTGGCCTGCGGCGTGGTGATGGCCCAGAACCGCTGCACCCAGGAAGAAGCCATCGGTATCCTCACCCGGGTCTCCAACAGCCGGAACCAGAAGCTCCGCGACGTCGCAGCGGAAATTCAGGAACATCACCACGCAGGAGGTCCGCACGCACTTCGATGTTTGACCGCACCAGCCGAATATCCCTGCCTTGGGAGAAGGACGCTGGAGCGCTAGCTGGGTCAGCTCCGGCAGAGCGATCCCCTGTCCAAAGCCGCGGCAACGGTCGGAGTTGTTCGGCCAGCCAGAGTCCGTGCCAGCGCTCACGATGACTCCCGTGAGGCTGTCCAGAGGGCTGCTCCGGGGGATAGACTTTGCTTAATGCCCCGGACCCCGGCTGCCCACTGACTCAGCGTCCTGGAGCATCCAAATGTCTGGAATTTCTCTCTCCCGCAACCCCGATCCCTGGTCCGAAATCGCGATTCCCCTGAAACGTGCGACCAATCCGGTAGTACTGCATATCGCCCCGGACATGTCGTTGCGACGGGAGGCTGGGGGCGTCAGCCTTTTGCACAGGTTGCCGCCTGCCTCGGGTAGTTCTTCCATCGCGGCGCAGGCCCGGGAAGTGATCGATTCCATTCTCGACGATCCCAATCCGCGTTTCGCAGCAAACAGGCAACGACTGATGACATGGGTGGCCGCCTATCCGGGGTTCCCTGAGCGGGCACTGCTGGAGCACTTGATCGAAACGTGCAGCCAGGCAGATGCCCAACGCCAGCCGGACAAGGCCCCCGCCGCTCCGGTCGTTGTGCACCGGCCCGCACTGCGATGAGAACGTGACCCCTCAGCCGGCAGCGTCACGCCTTACACTCAAGGTGTTTGCTTGGGCCGGTCCGGGGTGCGGTGCCGCTCGCCCGACCTGCGAACGGGCATGACGGGCGTTATTCTTAGCCGTGAGAAGCAGTTTCCGGCGTGCAGACACCGTACGCTGCCGGACCAGGAGAATTCGGGGATTTGAGGCTCGCCATGGATATTGCACCCGCCGCCCAGTCCCGTGTCCGATTCCCGCGAGGCATGTCCCATGGTTGATCCAGGAGTTTTGCCGGCTACCCCGCCGGTCGGCGCTGACTTGTGCAAGCCGTTCCTGGCGGAACTGCGAATATCAGGTGCTGCAATCTCGATATTTGGCGGGGCCGCACCGGAAACCCTGGTGTGCGCGAGCGACCCGCTGGCCGCCCGCATCGATGAGTTGCAGTTCGATCTTGGGGAAGGACCACGGTGGGAGGCCCTTCGTACGCGGCTGCCGGTTCTGGTCCCCGATGTGAACGACACCCATCCGTATTCCTGGCCTGTTTTTAGCAAAGCTATCCTGGACACGGAGGCTGCGGCGTTATTTGTATTCCCGCTGACCCTCGGCGCCTTGGATCTGGGCGTCGTGGAACTTCATCGTACGAAACCGGGGAACCTCAGTCATACCGACCATGCAGCCGCAGTTGTGCTGGCCGGTCAGACTGCATGGCAGCTGCTTCGCAGGGTTCTCTCGGTGAACTCCGCGGACACCGACCCGGCTGTGGAACCTTCCCTGATGTCGAGGCGGGAAATCCATCAAGCTACAGGGATGGTGCTGGCACAGGCCGGGGTCAGTGCAGCGGATGCCCTGTTGCTACTGCGCGCACATGCGTTCGCCAATGCGCTGACCTTGCGTGAAGCGGCCGATGAGGTTTTACTGGGGACCCTGAGTTTTACCTCTCGGAATGATCAACGCGGCAACGGCGGGCTGCAGTAAAATGGGAATATGGTGACGACAAGCCGCGCCGAGCGCGTGAGCGCCGCCTTCGTGAGGATCACAGACACTCTGGTTGCTGACTACGATGTGCTGGATTTACTCCATGCCCTCGTTGAAGAATCCATCGATCTGCTGGATGCCGCTGCCGCCGGCCTGCTCCTTGCCGACCCGCACGGCGAACTGCAGGTCCTGGCCTCCACCAGCGAACGAAGCCAGCTCGTTGAGATACTCCAACTCCGGGCCGGCGCCGGGCCCTGCGTGGAGTGTTACCAGACCGGGACGCCCGTTGCCGTGGAGGACATCCGCTCCCTGCACGGGAAATGGCCCGAATTCCAAACGGCGGCGCTCTCCCAAGGCTTCCGTTCAGTCCACGCCGTCCCGATGCGCGTTCACGGCAAGACCATTGGAGCCATGGGCCTCTTCGGCGAGAACCCCGGCGCACTAACCCGGGAGGACTCCGCCATCGGCCAGGCCCTGGCCGACGTCGCGACGATCAGCATCCTGCAGGAACGCACCTCCCGGGAATCGGCCCTGGTCAACGACCAATTACAACGCGCCTTGAACAGCAGGGTCCTCATCGAACAAGCCAAGGGCGTCATCGCCCACACAGCGGGAGTGGACATGGAAGAGGCCTTCCGACGCCTACGCGACTTTGCCCGCGCGAACAACCAGAGTCTGCATGACACGGCCCAACAAATAGTCAACCGTACACTCACCCTGTAGCCCGGCGTCGGCCGACCCGTGACCTGGTTCGTCCGCCCCCCGTTTCGCCCGTGACGCCCGGGGCAAGATCCGGCGGTGATGGCGTTGCAAACTATGAATGATTCACGGGGCGCCGTAGTCATCCTTTCCCAGCATCGCCCGGTCGGCGAACCCGCTTAGCCCCTAAGCCGGGCGTTCGCTGAACAGATCCCCGACCGAAGTCGCGTCAGTATGGTCGTCCTACTGTTCCTGGCAGGACGCGAGTCGTCGGGACCTTTTCAACCCGCAACTCTTCCTCTACGCTGTGATTGTTGCCCCGGACCCTGGCAGCGCCCTTCGTTTCGGCGCAGTTTTCCAGGGAGGAACTCACATCGAAGGCACCCAAACACCAGTGCCGTGCGGCAATGCCGCATCTTGGCACGTCCGAGGGCCGGGCGTTCTCGCAAGCTTGCGCGCAGTACGTCCCCAGCGGCGACCTGCCACGTCCCGGGGGTCTCTCCGTTCACCAGGCCTACGTGGGGAAATAGGCCCCGCGCTGCCCGGAACGGGGAAATCACCGATGGCACCGGCGGGCCGCTCCAGGACGCCAGCCCTCGCCATGGCGGAGGGAAGCTAATGGCGATCACTAGCGACGCTATCAGGGCGGTAGAAGAGGCCGCAGCTAGAAACACACCCTCGGATTTTGAACATGAACATGTCGCTCCGGAGTTGCAGACCGCCGTGGCGTGGGCCGTTACGCACGGCATACCGATCAGTGACGTCTCCACCGCAGCCCAAATGACCGCGTTGGAAGTACTGGACGCCGTCGACTCCCTCAACTATCGGCCAGTGAACCCGCGGCCGCCAGGATGCGACCAGCCAGATTCCGGGTGAGCAAATAATGTGTGCCCGGCACCGGAGCGGACACGCTACCGGCTGCATTTAGGTCCCCGCAACCATCCGCGGCGGCCGCGTCGAACGTTCGGTGGACCCGATAGGGGACGCACCCGCTTGGGCCCCGCGGAGGTCGAGATCTGTTATCCCCCTATTCCCCTGGCATGCCCCGGGCCGGAAGGTCGACCATGACGGCTTCACCCTATTCACTCTTTCTTGCCGATTCCATCGCCCCTGCCGAACTCGGCAATGGCCTGACCGACGACGAATTGTACGGGGTATACACCAGCTGGTGCCTGCTCCGCCGGGAACTCCCCGCACCCCAACCAGCCTTCTGGGCCGCCATGCGCGAGGGGGGAATCCCCGACCGGTGCAGGATCGCCAGACGAGTCATCCGCCCGGGCCTGCGCATGACAGGGCCAGCCGCGGCTGACTACATCCTCACCAGCCAAACCAGCCTGCTCTGACGCAAGCACTATGGAGGGCTGGACGGCGTCGATGAGACCCCGACAGCCTCGTTTACGCCGGAAACAGCAGAACAGCCAAACTATTCGGGCAACCGGGCTGCAACAGCTAGGATTTCCTCCGAGGGTTCCCCCGAACCGGGCACCATTCAGGCAGCCGCCAGTCATGAACCCGGGAGCACGTCATGAACTCTGTACGGACCTTTGAATCAATCGTCATTATCTTCAATCCCAACAGCACCGGGGATGCGCCCCAAGCTCGCCGAAAAGCTCCGTGACCGGCTGACCGAGCTCCTTACCTATACGGCGGATCTGAAGCTGCAACCGACCAGTCATGCCGGGCACGCCGTTGAGTTGGCCCGCGAGGCCGCCGGCAGCGGCGGGGACGTCCTTGTCGTGTCCGTCAGCGGCGACGGGGGCTACAACGAAGTCGTCAACGGTGTGAAGGAAAGCGGCAACCCGGACGCGGTCTGCGCCGTCATGGCGGCCGGGAACGCCAATGACCACCGGCGGACCACCGGCACCAAGCCGCTGGAAGAAGCCATCGCCGAGGGCCACGTGCGGCACATCGACCTGCTGCGGATCCAGACCGGCCAGGGCACGGACGCGCCGGCGACATACGCGCACTCCTACATCGGATTTGGTCTGACACCGGTGATGGCGATCGATATCGAAAAGGGCAGCAAGGGCGCCATCAAGGAAATGTTCACCGTGATCCGGACCTTCGCGAAGTTCAGGCCGTTCGAAATACGCCAGACCGACGGAAAGCGCCGGAAGTTCGACAGCCTCGTCCTCGCCAACATCCCCGAGATGGCGAAGTACGCCACCCTAAGCGACGCGGACAATCATCCTTCTGACGGCAAATTCGAAGTGGTCCTTTTCCCGCATATGCCCAAGTGGCGGGTACTGCTGACGGCCCTGCGCGCCACCACGCAGGGACTGGGCGACCAGCCAAGCGTGAGCACCTACGAATTCACCACACTCAAGCCCCTGCCCTACCAGATCGACGGGGAAGTGAAGTCCGTGGACGCGAACACCCTGGTCAAAGTTGAATGCGCCCCGGCCGCCCTGCCCATACTGGGGTAGGACGTGTGCCAGCCGGACACACCCCGAATCATGGAACCTGACGATCTGGCGCCCACGGTGCTGAGCGGACTACTGAGGCGGTTCGACCATCGGCGTAGGGTGGAATAATGCATGGCAGAAGCCGCGACGTCGAGTTTAAGGGTGGAAAGCCGGGAGCGAAGGGAAGACTCCGGAATGGTGATCATCCGGTGATGGTGGCCAAGGTTGTCCTGACCGGCCCGTTTGCTTCGCATGTCTATTCTTTGGCTGGTACAGGGATTTCATCGGCGGGCCCGGTCTTCGTGCTGCTGCACGGCATCGGAATGTCTCACCGCTATTACCGCCGGCTTCAGACCTTGCTGGCCGGACACGGCGACACGCACTCCTTCGACCTGCCAGGATTCGGCGCAGCGGCCAAACCGGACCGGCAAATGTCAGTGGCGGAATACGCCTCCGTTATCGCCAGCACGCTCGAAACGCTGGGCACCGGGCCCGTTGTCGTCGTCGGGCATTCGATGGGCGCCCAGTTCGCCACCGAACTGGCCGTCCAACGCCCGGATCTTGTGTCGCACGTTGTGCTGATCGGGCCGGTGGTGGATCCGGCGCGCCCGAGTGTCCTTCGGCAGTCCCTCGCGCTGGGGCTTGACTCGTTGAGGGAAAGCCCTTCCGGCAATGCCATCGTGTTCACGGACTATGTGCGCTGTGGTCTGCGCTGGTACTTGACCGAACTCCCGGTGATGATGTCGTACGACTTGGAGGCAGGGTTGGCTAAAGTCGTCCATCCCGTACTGGTGGTCCGGGGCTCACGTGATCCGGTTGCCGCGCGCTCCTGGTGCCTCAGGCTGACCGCCGTCGCGCCGAACGCGCGCTTTCTCGAGGTTCCTGGCAAACCGCACATCGTCCAGCACGGTGCAGCGGGGCCGTTGGCCGCCGAAATACTTTCACTCATCCAGCAATAACGTCAGGCCTTTGGTTCAGAGTAACGGCCGGAGCGGGACGGGGACGGCTTGCTGAACCGGGCGAGCGGGTGCCGGTCCTGCCATTCCTCCAGGGTCAATACCCGGCTGTTCCCGCTGTCCACGTGGAATATTTTCTGCATGTCCGAGGCGAAATTCTCGTCATGGATTTCGAGGTTGATTTCGTAGTTGCCGGTCAGACTCAGCCTGTCGATATTGGCGCTGCCCACGGTTGACCAGCTGCCGTCGATCGTGGCTGTCTTGGCCTGGATCATCGCGTTGCGGTAGAGCAGGATGGTTACGCCATCTTCGAGCAGGGACCGGTAGAAGCCGCGCGAGAGCCAGTCCGAGAGGATGTGGTTTGAATCTTCGGGGAGGATCAGCCGAACATCGACACCCCGCCTGCTGGCGGCGAGCAACGCTCTGAGGATCTGCTGATCCGGTAGGAAGTAGGCCATGGTGACGAAAATGTGGTCCTTGGCACGGTTGATTGCGTCCAGGTATATCCCGCGGATCGGATAGACAAGATTCGCCGGAATGTTGTTTACGGCACGGATCCTCGGTTCCCACACGGTCGGGGTCGTGTGCGGTATCTCGGCCGGGGACCCTGAAGAGGGACGGACCACCGGGAAGCGGTAAACGTGGATGTCCCGGTGGAACCGGAAAAACGAGCGTGGCACGACCAGGTTGGCGAACCCGTCGTAAATGACAAAGACCTCGACCCCGCGGCCGGCCGCTTCATTGAGTGCGTTCTTGAACTGCCGGCCGGTGTCGTCATCCTTCCAGATGAACGTCTCAATAAAGATCCGGTCTTTTGCTTCGCCGATCGCCCGGATCATGTCACGGTAAAGATCGGCCCCATAGGTGTAGGTCGTGACCTGCGAGCCGGAGACGGTGCTGTCAAAAGTGCCCGGGCGCGGGAACCCCTTGCGCTTGCTCCGATGTCGCTTTTTAGCCATGTCCAAAAGGACGAGCCCAGCAATAACCGCCCCCTGAACTGCCGCGAATGCCAGTATCGACCGGCCCACAGTCTTCCGGGCGACGGCCGTACAGGGAGCAATTCGTCCATTCCCTCAGCCTAGTAGGCTGCCGAGGCGCGTCAGGCGACGCCGACCCCTGACGGTCTCCGCCGCAGAGCGTGGGTGCCCGGGTCCGCACAGAGCCACTCCTGCCGGCACATAGGAAAGCCCCTCGGGAGAGGGGCTTTCGCGAATGAAGTAGTGGGTTGGTGGTGTTGGTCGGCGGTGATGTGCGCTCCCTTTCCCGGACGTCGTGTCCGTTTGCCTGCAGTTGATACCGCAAGACTGTAATAGCTGATCCGCGGATCGTCCAACCGCAGTGCGGCGTGTCTTGCCCGCACCCGGATTCGCCTTCCGGGGAATGCGACGTGGGGCACAATGAATCCATGTGCGGCAGATACGTGATGTCCAAGGCCACGGGGGACCTTCTCAGCCATTTCGAGGCTCAGGAGGTCCAGGGCAGCCCGCCCCCGCCAAGCTGGAACGTCGCTCCGACCCAGGACGTGCCCATCATCGCGGAGCGCCTGGACGAGGGCTCGGTGGACCGGCGGCTGTTGATTGCCCGGTAGGGTCTGGTTCCGTCCTGGGCCAAGGACCTCAAGATCGGTTCGAAGCTGATCAACGCCCGCAGCGAGTCGATCCTGGACAAGCCCTCGTTCCGCAGGGCTGCCGTCAAACGCCGGGCGCCGGTACCGGCGGAGGGATATTACGAGTGGCAGAAGACCGAGGACGGGAAGAAGATCCCGAATTACCTCTACTCCGAAAAGGAGAATGTCCTTGCCTTCGCCGGGCTGTATGAGTTCTGGCCGGACCCGTCCCTTCCCGAGGATGACCCGAACCGGTGGCTGCTCAGCTGCACCGTTCTGACCACGACGGCGCATGATTCTCTCGGCCATGTCCATGACAGGGCTCCGGTCATCATTCCGCCGAGCATGTACCCAGTGGCTGGACCCGGACACGACGGACAAGGGGAAGGTCCAGGAGATGCTCGATGCCATCCCTGAACCGGTCCTACGCCCCGGGTGGTCACCGACCGGGTCAACAGCGTGCGCAACAACGGCCCGGAACTCATTGAGCCGGATCCCTGATCACTGCTCTACTGTGTTCGCCGGCGCCCGGCCAAGTCGATGCAGCATGTCGGGCAGGGTGATGTCCGCGGGGGACAGTTCCGGCCTGGCGCGGAGGACGCGGAGCGGGTGGCGGAAGGACCTGCCGGACCAGGCCGTATCGGCGGAGACTTCCACCGCCACAGGTTCGACCAACGTCAGCACGACGGGTTCCTTGTCGCGGTTGAACCGGTCCAGGGTGGTGCCTTTCACACTCTCGGGCCAGGGATGGGCGCCGCGGGGAGGTTGCAGCCACCGCGCCAGTTCCCGCGCAGCTTCCGTCTTCAGCGGTGTGGATCTACCGACGATCCGCAGCTCCCCGTCCAGGACCAGCCCGGCCACGACCTCCCGGGGTTCGGTGATTGGCCCGATGACTGCTCCGCAGATGATTTCCACGGTTTCGCGGTGCTTGAGTTTCAGCCAGGAACGGGCACCCGGGGTGTAGGGCTGGTCCGTGCCTTTGATGACCAGTCCCTCAATCCCGGTGTGGGGCAGGTCTTCAAACCACCTGGCCGCCTCATCCGGATTCGTGGTGACGGGGGACAGGGAGAGCGGAGGCGCCCACCCACGGGCCAGTTCTTCCAGGAGCCTCCGCCGTTCACTGAAGGGCAGTGCCCTCGCATCATGTCCGGCCACGGCCAGAACATCGAAGCCGACGTAACTGGCCGGAGTCTGCCGAACCAGCCCGGGCAGGGTCCTGGGGCCGGCGCCCAGGCGTTGCTGCAAACCGGAGAAATCCAGCCTGCCCCCGGCCCAGATCACGGCTTCGCCGTCGACCACGCACCCGGGCGGGAGCTCTGATGCGAGGGATGCAGTGAGCTCGGGGAAGTACCCGGTGAGCTCCTTGCCCTGCCGGGACCACAGGGTCACCCCGTGATCGTCGTGGATCGCGACGCAGCGGTAACCGTCCCATTTGGGCTCATAGGACAGACTCCCGGGCAACGCACCAGCTCGTGGCATCCTCGCCACGGCCCGGGCCAGGGCCACCTTCAGCGACGGGACAAGGCCACGAGAACCGTGGCCTGAAGGTTCAGGCGCTCCACGCGGCTGCAGGGGTGTTCCCTCCTCGTGCGACGCCCGGCTTTGGCCCTCCAAGAACTGGACCAGGCATGGCGGGAGGCGTTCAGCCTTATGAAAACAGCAGCGCACCTGTGGAACGAAGAGAACCCGATTCTCGAGATTCCCTGGCCCGGCTCAAGATCTTCGGCCCTTGAGAATTTGGGCTCGTTCTCCTGTCGTACATCTTCCAGACGGTTCCTCAGTGAGTATCTTCGATGCGGATTTCCCCAGTCAGGAGGAGAATCGGTTTTACGCCTCAGCGACGGTCACCTGGGCTGCCGATGAAATCCCCGGCGAAGCAATAATCCCAGCAAACGTCCCACCGAGCTTCGTGTCCCCGCAGTGGTATGAGGAGCGATACCCGTTGGAGAACTGGTCGGAGGGCAGTCACCTCTTCATAAGACCAAGCTCAACCCACCGATCGACTTGGTCATGATCGAGTTTTTCGCTCCACCTTTGACCAAGTCTGGCCCACCCCTGCACCTAGTTAGGGTCGGCTTCAGCGAGCCTGTTCTCAGGAGAGTCCGCGGAGGCAACGACTTTGCGTGGTGAGTGGTGGTCAATAGCCCCTGGACAGCCGGGCCGGACAGAAATGGTGCCGCACGCCGGATCAGGGGCGTGCGGCACCTTCTGGATTCCGTCACCAGAAGTGGGCAACGTCCACTATCAGCCGGGAACCGGATCCTGGCCCCTCGAGGGTGAAGACCCGGAAGGGCAGTCGGGCGCGAACGCCCAGGCCGATGCTGGTGGAACCCTCGAAGCTTCCGGCGTAAACCACTTGCCGGAAGGTCTGGTAGCTGGCCACGTTGGACAGCTCAGCCTTGGCGGCCGGGTTGTAGGTGACGTTGCCAACGCTGTCATAGGAGGGTGCATTCACGGTGACCTGCAGGCGTGCCTTGCCGTACACCGGGATCGTGAAGCCGGAGCCGTCCTGGATGATCTCCGGGACGTACCCGACCGTGTAGCCCTTGACGGGGCCATTGAGGTCAACCACCATCCGGTCGAAGCAGTACTGCTGCCCCGTCCGCACGTTGGTGACGGATGCTGAGCTCATCTCGGGCGCGGCCTTATGCTGAGATCCCCATTCGAGACCGCAATACGAAGTGGCTGCCGACGCGGGCCCCGGCGCCAGGATGCCCAGCCCAACGGCCGCGAGGAGCGCGGTGAGCCAGAGTAGGAGTTTTTTCATTAGGGTGCCATTCAGAGAGGTGGTGCGGTGGATAGCTCAAGATTAAGGAAGCCAAGCCCTCAAAACGAGGGCTGTTGCCGCTTCGGGGCGGAACCGTAACGAACACCGCATCCGGGTCACGCGCCAGTAAATCCGGGGCCTATTTGTCGGCCTTATTAACCGTTTCGGTGCCGTTTTTGAACCCGGCCGTTATGCCCGGTAACGGCGCTATGGCCGTCGCGTTGTGGTGTTCCCTAGCCGCAGGGTCGGGTACGACCAGATCGCCCGGTTCACCAAGTCCGGCGGCACCTCACTGTTGCAGGGGCTGACCCACGGGCAGCGGGCCGGCTCCTTCGACTTCATCCCGCACGTCTTCCGCGGCCTGAGCCGAAACGAGCTCTTCTGGCGCATTTCGGACCACTACCCGCTATGGTGCGAATTCCTGCTCCCATGACGGGTCAAACACCTTGCCTCTACAACGTTGGGCAATGACGGCAGCTATCTCATGAGTCCGGACTGGTGGGTCAACTGCGGCTGGACTCGCCGGGTTCGACCGGGTTTCCATCTGCCCTAATTTGCCCCCGGACTGCCGGGGGCCCCTTAGGCTCATTGCCTATGAGCAAAGTCCAGCGCGTCATTATTGTCCACGGGTACGAAGCGGCGCCGGATGCAAACTGGTTTCCTTGGCTTGAAGGCACACTCCGAGCTAAAGGCATTGGCGTCACTGTCGTTCCTCTGCCCGCCCCGGACGCTCCTGACGCGGCAGCGTGGGGGAGCGCTGTCGGTGTGGCCCTTGGGGTGCCCGATATGAATACAGTGGTTGTGGCACATTCCCTCGGTGCGGTTACTGCACTGAGGGTACTCGCGGCGCTGCCGGAGCCATGGGAGCTAGGCGTTCTTGTGTTGGTGGCCGGCTTCACTAGACCGCTGGAAGCATTGCCGGAATTGGATGGCTTCCTTGCAACTGACGTGGACGTTGAACGCGTATCAAGGAGTATCCGCATCCGAGCAGTAATCCGCTCGGATGCGGATCCTTTCGTGCCGCCAGCAGCATCGGATGAGCTCGCCGAGCGACTCGACGCACAGTTACAGGTTCAGCCAGGAGCGGGACACTTCATGGCCAAAGACGGGGTGACAAGCCTTCCCGTTGTGCTTGACCTGCTGTGGTCGCACTAAGGCGCTGATGTTGTGGCCGCCCGCGAATCCCGATCTGATCATCGACGATAAGGAGCTTGCAGTGGTCCAGCCCGGTGTTGGCAAGAGTCTTGAAGCACATCGAGGGACGGACCACCGGGAAGCGGTACACATGGATGTTCATGGCGTGTCGGACTCTGCGGCAATCTATTTCAGCCCCGGCAATGCCTTGGCGGGCCGGACCCGAGGCACCGGTCCCTAAATGCTGAATCACTCCTCCGGGGGAGGGGAGCGCAGGAGCCGGTCCGGTGGGTGCAGGTCAATGATTGGCAGGTGCCCGTCAGTGCGGATGGCGTCGCCACCGCCGTTGCGGTGGTGGTAGCCGCTGGAGTAGTGCAGGATGACGTGCACCGACTCTACGGCGTTCGCCGCACGCAATGTCTCGATGATGAAGTTGCGCTCCTCATCCGTACGGTCCGCAATTTTGTGGGTGATTTGGAAGGTGAACAGGGACAGCCCTACGCTCCGGTCGTAGGTGCCGGCGCCCACCCAATCCACTGCCAGGCCACCAGGCAGCATCCACCCGTCCGGGCATTTCCAGAACCGGACGTGGTGTCGTTTGCGCGGGTTCCCGTCGATCTCACGTTGGAACGCGAGGTCCTGCCTGTTGCCGAATACGTAGAGCGAGCTCACCGGCGCTGCGGGGTAGCTGCGCCCCACAACGGTGGACGTAAGCGTGCGCCAGGCTGTGGCCGGGGAAATTGGGTCCGCCTCCACCCAGCCGGCAGTCAACATGGCGTGCCGCAACTCCTCTTTGGGTCCCACCACGGCGAGGTTTACTGGATCGCCGAGTACGCCGTCGCCCGTCCGGGTCCGGCCGATGAAGTAGTCCGGGATGTACAGGCTGCTGAGGATCTTGTGAATGCGCGGCAGTAGCGCGTAGGCAAGGATTAGCCAAACCGGCAGGAACACCCACGCCTGCTCGGGTCCGCGTGAAAGCCGGGCGAGCAGGAAGTAGTAGACGGCCCAGCCCACGGCGATTGTCACCACCAGATAGAGCAGTCGCTGCAGGACCGCCAGGACGGTGGCCCACCTGCTCTGGCGCCGCTCTGTAACGTCGCTGGCACGGGAGTGGTCGGGCTCCTCGGGGACCGAGCCGTTTTGGCGTACCCCGGAATTCACGGCGCGCTGGGGTTGAGTTGTTCCACGATGATCCGAGAATACGTGCGCTCTTCGTACATTCGGATTGCGGCGCTCCCCGCAATCACAGCTCCCTGATCTGCCGCGCAAGCCAATATTGAGCGGCCCACAGTCTTACCAGCCACGGACGCAACAGGCTCCGGAAGCAATTCATCCATTCCCTTAGCCTAGTGGGCACCCGGCCCGGCTTCCGGCCACACGGGCGCCCCCTTCTAAACCTCCCCGGAGGCAGGATTGGCGCATGCCATGATGGCCCGATGGACATTGTTGAGTTCTTGGAAGCGCGAATCACGGAGGAGGAAGCGGCCATCCGGGAGGGTACGTTAGCGCTGGATCCTTCCGAAGTCGCTACCCACCGAATCGACGACAAGGCTTCGCTGAGTGAACTGATGATGGGAGAGTGCGCGCAGAAGCGAGCCATCGCGGCCAGCTGGAAGGACGCTGCACACGCTGAAGGCATCTAAGACCCCGCGGACGCTGAAGGCACAGTCGCTATCGCTCGCCGCGCCGTGCTCACTATTCTCACCGGCGCCCATCGGGGGCACCCGGACTACGACCCGGGATGGTCACCCGATCTTCCGACCGACGCTCCGCGTACGCCTGTAAACAAATGAAGTAGCCGGCCCGGCAGCACCAGTTGCGGCCGCAAAGCCTGTCACGGCACAGCCCTTCCGGGTGGGGTGTCGCAGCGGGCCCTGCGACCCTTACCGTTGCCCTCGATTGAGGATAGGTCTAGTCGTACCCCGGCGGTATATTGACGCGATGAGGCGGATGAGCCGGGGTTAGGCGGCCCGGGCGTGGCTTTGGAACGCGCCCGGGCCGCCCTCACGTCACTCGGGCGCGGCCAGCGCAGGACCTTCAGCACGCCCCACGCGATCTCCTGATCGAGCAGGGCCTGCAGGTTTTTCTGCGCGACCGGGACGTGGTCAAAGTGCGCAGTGGATTAGAACTGTCTTCGGCCAAGGGTCAGCGCAACCTGAGATGTGTTCGCTGAACCCGTCCCCGGATTCGAACCATGCTCGCGGCGGTTCGCCTTCCCCCCGGGAGGGCCCGCCAGGGCGGCAAGGGAATCAGTGCCTCCAACATCGGCAAGATGCTCGGAGTCTCCCGCGCCACCGTCTACCGGTACCTCATTTAGGCCTAGGGCTGGTAGTACTCCTCTGTCGGAGTGAAGCCCGCACGGTCCACTTTCCGGTGGTAGTGAACTCCGGTGAGCCCGCCCAGCACGGCGCCTATCAGGGCTGTGGTGGCCACCGCGATGGCCGCAATGATGCCGCTTATACTCAGTTGCCCATCGAGCAGTGGAAGGCGAAGGAAAGTGTTGAGGGTGGTCAGGACGTTGTGTTGCCCATTGATCGCGAGCAGTGCCATCGCTGCGGCTCCGATGACGCCCCACAGCCACACCATGAGTCCCTGGCCGACGCCGTTGAAACGCGCCATCCGCCCTGCCACGTAGCCACCCGAAAAATAGGCGAGGAGCTGGAGTGACAGGAGCACGATCATGCCGGTCGTGCCCCCTGATGATTCCTGGCCAGCTCGGGGGAGCGGGTCCGTGCCGGGCAGAATGCCGGCACTGGCGGCCGTCGTCACCAGAGCAACCAGCAAAACAGTCATTGCGGTCGAGACCAGCCAGCCGAAGAATGCCGAGCCGATCTTGATGCCGCCGAACCGCTCCTCTTCGCGGGCAACCACGGTTTCACGGTTAGCGGCGGTCTGGTCTCCGGGCAAAATATCGTCGACCGGGCCGTCTGTGTCATCGAAGTAACCGTCGTTCTCGCCGTAGGGGAGAACACCGTCAGTCTCTTGGTAGCGGCGGTCGTCAGCACTGTGGTCAGAAGCGCGGTTTTCCGTTTGATTCAGGGGTTCCGGAGTGCCGTCACGGTCTGCGTCGAGTCCGCGCGCATCGTCAGGACCGCTTGCGCTGACCATAAGGCATCCTGCCTTTCAATGATCGACCGGGCTCGCTTCCGCGGTGCCCCGGGCCGGACATTACTAAAGTTATTCGCACTCAGCCTGGTTCACGAGGGGCTTTGTGCCCGACTATGACCCTTGCCTGACTATGACAGGTTGAGATGGCCCTTGCCTGGACGCCATGCGAGAGCGCCGGACGCGGCAGGTGATCCGGGTGTGACAACATCCGGGTTCCCACACGCGACCCCGGGAAGGGGCGGTCAACATACCCACCACATGCTCAGAGCGGGATTGCGGGGAATTTCTTCCATTCGCGGTGGAAGCGGTTCTCGAGTGCAGCGGTTTGTTCCAGCGCGTGCAGCCCTCCGTAGCTGAACCCGTTCTCCCCCAGGGTGAAGGCCTTGGCGCCGAGTCTGCGCAGAAGCTGGCGGTCGAGGATCTTCTGGGCGCCGTCAGCGGCGTCGGCCAGGCGGTGCCTGAACCGCACCGAAAGTTGTACCTGTGACAGGCCCACAGCCGGACTTCGTGGGCATCGGAGGAACCTGGACGAGTTGTCCGAATCCGTCCGCCGGTCTTCCTGGCTGGCAGCCGCCTACTCGCTCGTACGCGGGTTCGTCCGTACCGTAGAGGTGGGTGTGGCTGGGGTCGCATTGGGTACGCCCTCTCCCGTTACCGGGCCAGCCGGGGCACAGCGTTGCCTTCGGATTTGATGAGGTCGCTGGGTTTTCCGCCGGGCGTGCAGAGGGGTAACTGTGGCTGGAGCGTTCGAGCTTTTTCACGACGGGAACCTGTCTTTCGGGTTTAAATTGGAGGCTCCCGATGGGACGGTTGTGGCGGTGTCCGGTCCGTTCCCGGACAAGGTGTCGGCTGTCGAGGGTATCCGTGTTGTCCGGGAGTGTGCCGGAATGGGTTATATCACCGATACTTGCCCCATGCCGGGGGATTCCCACGAAGGACTGGTGCGAACGGTATGAGTACTTTTGACAGCATGTTCACGTACTCAAGCGCGCTGGAGGCCGGTGATTGCACCGCGGGGGCGTTTCTCGTCGATGCTGTGACCGGGGTGATGGTTTGGTCCGATGTGCTCTACCGGATCCACGGATACCAGCGCGGAGAGGTCGTGCCCACCGTTGAGCTCGTCCTGGCGCACAAGCACCCAGGCGACAGGGCAAGAATACGGGAATTGCACACAGACCTGGCCGAGGTCGGGGGGTACTTCTCCAGCTACCACCGCCTGATTGACTCCCGCCGGCGCGAACACAGGGTACTGACTACCGGGGAGGCCGTCCTCGACGCGAACGGCAGGCTCTTCTCCATCACGGGAATAATGGTCGACTTGACCTCAACTGTCCGCGCCGAAACTGAACGGGCCACCAGGGATGCCGTCGCCGGAGCCGTCCACGCCCGCGCCGTCATCGAAAGAGCCGTGGGCATTCTTATGGGACGGCTCAGCATCGGTGCCGATGCAGCTTTCGCTCTGCTCCGTGTCCACAGCAATCACACCAACAAAAAACTGGCCGCCATCGCCTCTCAGCTTGTCGGCCTCGCCGAAGACGCCCGCAAAGCGGCCGTGCTCACTGCGTTCATCCATGACCTTCAACGCCACACAGCTCATGCCGCTGCGGTACGCGGGGGCACGACTAGCGAGGGTTTGGCTTAGGTATGGGAACGGCCCGTCTAGTGGTTAGTGCAGAAGGCTTCTAGTGGGAAGATGACACTTTCCACCTTAAATATGATCCATTACTGAGACGGTCGGACTCCCTGCCGGCGCTGCCCGGACCTTTGCCGATAGTGGATCCAGTGAATCGTCTCCTGGCCTGGTCTGGTCTTCCGTCGGCGGTTTCGTTTCGCCACGAGAGAAAAGCGTTGTCGTCCGCGGGTGCACGGGCGACATCGCAACTTGTTGCCCCTTAGAATTTTGACGTTGTAGGAGTCCGGATTTGAACCGGAATGGCGTTAGGACGGGACCCGATGACCGAGAAACTGCATCTCACCCCTGCGGAGAATTTTCCCCAAAACCTCGCCGAGGTCGAAGATCGACAGCTGCAGGTCCTGGACAGCCAAATCCAGCGCCAGCTCGACTTCGAGGTCATTTCTGAGGGAGAAACGAACCCGGAGACCGAGTTCCGGCACTATGAGCTCGACGAAGAGTTTAGAAGCCGCGACGTCCGTTAGCAGTACCAACCGCCCGGATCTCGTGCGCTGGAACGTAGCAGGGGTCGCTTCGCCGCCTCTGCCCCGCGCGAAGAGTTGCGACGCCGAGTCGCAAAACCTGAGGCCGTCCCGTTCGGTGCCGCGGGGAGCGCGAGTGTTGAGGGCTTGACTGGTTCGGACATGGCGACGCGGCAGGTCATGATTGTGCGGTCCGGCGCCGGCTGGTTGTCCTGCGCAGCCCGCGGGAGACGGCCGGCACTCCGACAGGACCTGCCACAGACCGGCCGCGGCCGCCACCGCCGCGACGGCGTCTCTCAGCCGAGCTTGAGCCGGTTGGCCGGCGGGAGGCTGTGGTTGGCGACCAGAATCCGGAGCGCATCCATCGCGGTAGTCCGGTCCGCTGAATCCAGCAGTTGCCAGGACCGGTGCCCGGGATCAACGAGCTCCTTGTGCAGGGTCAGGATGCGTGACTTGTCGCTGCCCTTCATCAGGGCCGCAGCGGCCAGCGGGAACTTGATGGTGGCACACAGGACGACGGCCTCATCGAGGTGCCGGTCCTTGTCGCGGGAGTCTTCGCGGTAGGCGGCCCCCTTGAGGACCAGCGCGCCGAGGGCATTCGGGATGCTGATGAGCGCCGGCCCGTCATCGTCGGCTGTCATCCGGCAGGTCACGGTCCGCTGCAGGGCCTGAGTACCGCCGGCGACCTGGAACGGCTTGCGTCCCCCGATCCCCGGGACCTTGGCCGGGGTAAGGTGGTCGGCGATCATAACGTCGATCTGCTGCTTGCCGCGGACGAACCGGTGGGCCGGGGCGTCAGCCGAGATGGACTTTTCAAGGTGTAGCCCAGCCCGGACAGGACTGCCATCACGGCTGACGTCGTGGCCGCCCCTGTTTCGATGTGCAGCACGATGTCCACGTCAGCCGATGGCCGGGAAACGGCCAGGCCGGCCGCGGCCGCATGCAGCTGCACCATAAGGCCGCCGACCAGTGTCCACTGGTTTGAGGGCAGCGCTCTGGGCAGTTCGACGCACTACGGCCACGGGGTTCCCCAGCCGCCCGGGGGCACCGGGACGTCCCAGATTTCGCGGCCGCCGGCGGTGGCCACCTCGGCCATGGCCGGCTCAGACATGGAGGAGCTCATCGATGACGCGTCGGCCTGCGCTGCGTTCGCGGGTGGCCAGGGATCCCATCAGGTCCACCGCGACCGCGGCGACCGGTGCCCGGCCTTCGGTGAAAGGCTCGGCAAGCTCGACCTCGTGGATGATGGCGTTGCCGTCGGGGTCTTCGATCAGGCCGAAGGCAGCGGCCAGCGCGGCCGCGTCGCCGGCCATGACGTAACCTTCGGCGATCCCGCCGCCGCCGGACATGCCGAAGGTGTCAGCGGTGGTTTCGTCCCGCATGGCGGAGGCGCCGCTGGCGATCAAGTGGCTGTTCAGCGCGGCCAGTCCGTCCTGGGTAGCGCGGAAGCGGATGGTCTTGTCCTTGTTCCGGGCCAGGACACAGACGGCGTCGGCGTCAAGCTCGCGGAGCCTGCCCTTCAGGCGGGACTTTTCGGAGGAGGAGATCCAGGTGGGGTTCTGGCCGGAGAGGAGGGCCATGGCGGCCCACGCTGTCTTCGCCGTCCACGCCCGGCCGGGCCGGGTACCGGTGGCGGCCAGACGCTCAACGGATGACCGGCCTATCAACAGGGCTTTACCCACCGTCCCGGTGGTTGTCAGCTGGCCTGATTGGATCAGACGGTGGATCGACATCGTGCTGCGGCCGAGCCGGTCGGCAGCCTCGGCCACTGTCATGTCGCGCATTACATCCATACGCTAATGGTTCCGTGTCTAACGGGTAGTGTCAATACGCTAACAGTTATGAATCTATCGGCAAGTGTCAATCTGGGTCCGGATGAGCGGGGGTCGTAGCCCGGTTCGGAGGGTAGGGGTTGGGCCGATCGACGCGGGGATAAGGTTCTTGCTCATGGCCAATCAGGTCCTTCATGGAATCGGTCTGCGCAGGCCGATGCCGGGAGATGCCCGGTGACCTTGCCGAGGCGGCCGGGCCAGACCTCCGCTGCCCTGTTTGCATTATCCCGGCGACTAAAGGCTGGCGATGTGTCCAGCTTGGTCTACACCGGGACCCTTGGATTTCGGTTTTCCCCACACTTCTCCGCCGGGCGTCTGTCTCAGTTTCACCGCTCCAGGGGTGACGAGCATTCATCGCTCTCTCCCAGTGCCAGTAGGGACGCGATTGCTTTTGATGTGGGGTCATTGTGGGAGTTCAGACGCCAGGAAACCCTTGCCACGGAATCAGTAGGCGCAGCAGCAGTTCCACGTCGGGACGCACTCATCATGGCTGCAGTTACTTCCTTCCTATATCGCTCCCACAGGATTTCACTATGAAGCGGACAGGCAAGTTCCATCGGTCGAGCCGCTAGCCGGTCAAAGGTAATTAGTCCAAACGGGTCGTGATGAGGCGATAACTTCACGCCTGTCTCACCGCAGCCAGCAACGGGACACTGATTCGAAGTATTCATTTCCATTGTTCCTCTCTTGCAGGTACTTCGTGAATTGTGAGCGATGGAACATTTCATCGTCCGGCGCTCTCTCGTGTCGCATTTGGTCATTCCACATCCAGTTGGACTATCCCGGCGGCGATCATCACCAGGACGAGTCCGACCCCGAGCATGATTAAGGGAGCGTGTTCACGGTTCCAGAAGCGTGGTTCGCGTTTTGGTGACATCGGGGGCACCTCACTGTTCGGGGCTTGAACCGGCGGATCTACTGGTCACGCCGCCGGACGTGGAGGCCGCGGTTTCAGAGGTACAGGCTTGCGTCGACAGCAGCCTGTCTGGGGGACTGGGGGGAGTAGGTGCTTGCGCAAAGTGATCATTGAGCCTCACATCTTTAGTCGGTATAAGTGCCGGTCCTCTTTCGGCTAAAGGTCTCGCCGCTCGCCACCGACGCTCCGGTAAGTCGCGGTCGCCGTCGCGTTCGCGGCTACTCCGGTTGGAACAATGGTGGGCTCGCCGACTGTGTCCTCCGTATGGATCGCCTGTGGAATTTCTGTGCGGAACGGTTAGAGGTCCCCGGGTGTGCACGGAGCGGGAAGCTGTCGTACTTGGCGACACACCGCCCTGACGGCGCTTGGCCCAGTCCTCGTTGTCCCGTCGTTGTTGTTCCCTGCTGTTTCTTGCGCTGCAGCCGCCGGTGACCTAGCCAAACCGAAGCGACCATGAGACCCAGCACATCGGCGAAGCCGAGGATGGCGGCCCACAGCAGAACTCGTCCAAATGAGTAGAACAGCTCGCCGAAATTAGCCAACTCCCGTGCCTCGGACGGTTAAACACCCGACATACAATCGAGGACATCCTCCGATATCTTTGGGCGGCTGCGGTAAGGGATCAGGGGACCCTTCCGGCCCTACCGGAATGACGAGGGACGGCTTATCGTGGTCGCTCCCACGAAGAACCCGTGCTCCTCGCTGGTGACATCATGGCGTTCCTGCAGTCGTTGTGACCCGAGGGTGGGCGGTAAGGGATCCCCTGGCGGACAAGCAATTGCCGTGCAGACCGTGCTTACTTCGTCAAAATATGAAGACCAGAGTGGACGCCGTCAGCAATCGCTTGGATACGGGATGAGCGCCGACGAAGCTGAGTTAGGCTCGCAAGATGAAGCCTCGGGGGATACTTTTGCAAGCCGGTCCAATTAACCAACTGTTGGGGGCTTGCGGGTCGACGGTTGGCGTGACTCTCAAGCAAGCCGCCTGGGCGCTGATGTTTGTAGCTCTGTGTCTTGCGGTCCTGACCGGGGGAGTCGTTATCGCAGCATTCGATATGACGCGCGATTCGCCGACGGGCGGGAGGAGCGCGGCGTCGACTTGAACGCCGTTCTCCAGGGAGCCCGCTTCCCCGCGGACTACTGGCGCACGATATACGGCGCAGACCATGCGTGCCCGGACGAAGGTACCGGAGCATGGGTGGACTACCCTTACGGCCGGCCACTCTAATTCAGCCCCGAGTACTGGGGCGTTCCCGCCACGGGCGTCCCGATGTTGTCTGCCCGGTTGAGGACCGGCTAACGGGATAAGAAGAGGAACCGAGGCGGGCGCCAATTTCAGTTCCCATGCAATATGGGGCGTGACCTTCTACGAACCACCTAGACCGCCTGAACTCGGTGCAGGTCGATACGGACATTGATTGAGTACTCTGAGAAAATGGCCACCTAGGCAGGCTGTCGGGCCTCGACACCATCAGCCCTAGTTGATTGCATTGTAGGATCATGCCATGGCCAAAACATCTTTCAAGCCGGCGACAAGGTCGTCACACCTCGGTCGGTCGGCACCGTCATCGACCTCCGCCCGACGCCGTCCGGGCAATTCATCTTCGGCGTTGAGAACGCCGCCGGAGAAGTGACCTACTTCACGTTCAAAGCCATGCGAGACGCATAGGAAACGCCACCCCGTTCCCTTTTCGTGGCGCGTTCCTTACAGAAATCGTTGTCGCGGTGAGGGATGCCCTAATGGGACACTGACGGATTTTGCACTACGTGAGCAACCCTTTCATCGCTTCGCTGGCTTGCGTCAATTCTTCTCCGGCGTCCAATGTCAGCTGACCTCGTAGAGACCAGGTCTCTGGGAATGAGGGATCTTGCAGGGTGAAGCCCAACTCAACGTGACCTGCGGCTTCTGGGCACGTTTCTGGAGGGCCTCCCGCGGTCAGCGCCGCCGGGTCACAGCCTGTCCTACACGCCGAATTCGGCGTGCAGGCGCCCGGCTCGCACGGCCTTCTCCAGAGTCCCGTGGTCCCGTTCCGCCTGGTCGGCATAGCGGCCAGCCCAGTTGGTGACCGCCTGGTCGAAGGCGTTTCCTTTGCCCAGGTACCCGGCGATGAACGCGCTGCCGGGGCTCTGGGAATGCGCACGGGCCAGCAGTCGGCCGCAAAGCGCGCCGTACCAGACTTCCTGGCTCGGGTTGAGTTCCTCCAGCTTGAAGGATCCCTTCATGTCCCGGAACTGGCGGATGTAATAGTCTCTGGTCTGGCCGTCATTGCCCGTGACATTCGAAATCCAGCCGAGGAACGGGTCCGACTGTGCTTGCAGGATCCGCTGGGCGCCGACCACCCGGTAGCCCTGGCCATGGGTGGTCAGGGCGTGGGCCACCGAACCGGGCGGGTCGGTGATGCCCCCGTGGGTCTCGAGCACGGACCGGCCGGCTTCCTTGCCCTGGAGGAAGAGGGCTTCCCCGCCCGGGCCCTGGAGCATGAACACCCAGCAGCGCGTGCCGACGCTGCCAACGCCCACGATCCGCAGCGCGTAGTCGACCATTCTGAATTGGCTCAGCAGCAGTGCGGTGTCCGCGCGGAGGGTCCTGCGGTATGTCCCGAATAGTTCGTTCATCCGGGCCATGACCTTGACCTCTGAATGGCGGACAATCGGCGGCTGGTCCGCGATCCGCGGCTCACCAGTCGCCGTCGTGACTCCCAGATTGGACAGCACCTGCTCGGAGGTGCGTTGGCGGGCCTTCCTGACTTCCGTACTTAGCCTGGCCGGTGCCGTGGTCTTCGCCGCGACGAGGGCATCGGTTTCCACCTGGTAGTAAAAACGTTCCGCCGCGGTCAATTCGTAGAGCCGTCGCAGCGTACTGCGGTAGGACCGCACCGCAGCCTCCGTGGCGGTGCGGCACTGTTCCTCGGAATGGCCGTTGTTGCGCCCGCTCAGCCAGATGCTGGCCGCGAGCCGTTTGACGTCCCATTCCCAAGGGCCGGGGAAGGCTTCGTCGAAGTCGTTCAGGTCAAAGACCAGCCGGCGCTCCGGCGAGGCAAACAGGCCGAAGTTGGCCAGATGTGCGTCCCCGCACGCCACCACCCGATGCCCGGATACCGGCTGCGCGGACAGGTCATGCGCCATCACGGCGGCGGAGCCGCGGTAGAAGGAGAATGGCGTTTCCAGCATCCGGCCGATGCGCACCGAAACCAGGTCAGGCACCCGGGTGGCGTGCTGTTCCTCGAGGAGCCGGACAGGATCCCGTTCCTGCACGTTGAACTCTGCATGTTCACGGCGTGGCATGGTTTGCCGGGCTGCTTTACCGGCCGCCCGGGCCCGGACGATGGCACCTTGGCCGGAAATATTGGGCATATCTCAGCCAACAATGATCCAGGCGGCGGCCTGGCGGTCTGCTCTGGATAGTCCCATGATTGCTGGAGTCCTTCCCCGACTGTGGCGCTGGTACCAGCGTAACCTCCACTGCCGTTCGATTTCGGCGCCTGCACGGTCCAGCATTTGAGCAACCAGCCGATCCGCTGTTTTTCGGGTGATTGGTTTCCCGAAGCTGGCCATGGCTGAGGGCATTGCCCAGGGTTGTCGTCGCCCACCAGAGGCACCGGTCGGGGGAACGGTCTGCCCGTTCGATGTACCGGGCGCCTTCGAAAGTGTCCAGGGTGGATCTTGGGTCTGTGGCACCGAGTGTTTCCACAAGGGATAGCGCCCATTCTTCATCAAAGATTGTGACTCTGACCCGGCGCAGGAAAATCTCTGGCGGCCGGTGCGGGCAGTCCTGCGACTGTGTCAGTCTCTACTATCCTCATGGGTGCCTCAGCAGCGATCCAGTCCGTACATGGCAGGAGCATAGCCCAGGTCGTCCTGCGGCAATAGCGAACGGGCCAGAATGCCCAAAGGGTACGGGGCTGACGTAACGACCAATATCAGCACCGGGATCTAGTTCGATGGTCAACCAAGTTTCATCCACTCGGTGCCAGAGGCGGCTGTCATACTTCATGCTTCGACCGCTGTCTCGAGCGAGATAGTCACGTTCCCGTCACTGACACCTTGCGCAGCAGCCGGCTGAGGGGCTGAGATTGGGTTCCATTTCCCACACAGTAATGCTCACCACCGGACACAGTCTTGGTGCAGCGTAAGGCTGCTACGGCCAAGCCTTGTCTTCTGGGGGCACCGCTCCCTCGGTCTGAAGGCGCACTGACCACATCCCCCGGGGTGGGTAGGGAGGTCGGCAGTTGCGCGAGAGCGCCCGAAAGCTATGAGTGATACAGCGCGGCAACCCATCTCGCATTTTGGGCAAATGCCCTCTTTTGAGGGGGTAACCGGGGGAAGAAGTCTATTGAATTGTGATCTGGCGCACACGAGAGTTGAGTGCACGATCAGTCCATTTCACATCAGCTGCGTTTCACGTTGGAGAAGAACCATGTCCACATCATCCATTGCACCACCCGCAACAACATCCGGCCCCAAGATAGACAAGATGCGCAAGATCGCAGTGGCCAGTGTTATAGGAACCACCGTTGAGTGGTACGACCTGTTCCTCTTTGCCACCGCTTCTGCCCTCGTATTCAACAAGATATTCTTCCCCAGCTTTGATGCGTTGGTCGGAACAATGTTGGCGTTCGGCACCTTCGCTGCTGCCTATGTCGCCAGAATGGCGGGTGCGGCACTCTTCGGCCACTTCGGTGACCGGATGGGGCGCAAATCTATGCTCCTGACATCACTGCTGACGATGGGTGCCGCAACGTTTGCTATTGGCCTCCTGCCGGACTACGCAACGATTGGCATCGCAGCGCCGATCCTTCTGCTCGTGCTTCGAGTCGTTCAAGGACTTGCTCTGGGCGGGGAGTGGGGCGGGGCAGTCCTGATGGTGGTGGAGCATTCTCCGAAGGAGAAGCGTGGATTCTACGGTTCCTTGGTCCAGGTCGGTGTCCCCGGTGGAACGCTGATCGCCAACCTCGTGTTTCTGATCATCGCCGGAATCATGCCTGAGGAAGCCCTGCTTGCATGGGGCTGGCGGATTCCTTTCCTCGCCAGTGTCATCCTGGTTGCTGTGGGACTCTACATTCGGCTCACGCTCGAAGAGACTCCCTCATTCCAGGCCGTCAAGGACGCGGGAGCCAAAGCAAAAATGCCGCTGGCCGAACTGCTGCAAAAGTACTGGAAGCAGGTCCTTCTCGGTGCGCTGGCGACAATTTCTACCGGGACCGCGTTCAATATTCTGGTTGCGTTCGGGCTGACCTATGGCAAGACAAAACTGGGCTTTTCCACGAATGACATGCTTATTGCAGTCCTGGCGGCTTGCGCAGTGGGAATCATCATGCTCCCGATTTTCGGCAAATTGTCAGACAGGTTTGGCCGCAAGCCCATTATCGTCGGCGGGATAGTAGCCGAAATCGTCTTCGCATTCCCGCTGTTCTGGCTAATGGACACCCGTTCCCTCGCCGGCGTGGTCTTCGGATACATCCTGATGATGACGGCATTTTGTGCAAACTACGGCCCGATCGCCACATTCCTGGCCGAACTCTTCGGCTCGCGGGTCCGATACTCCGGCCTCTCTGTCGCATACATGCTCGCCGGTCTCCTTGGAAGCGCCATTACACCAGTCGCGACAACGGCCTTGTTGAACGCCACCGGCCAAGGATCCTCTGTGGCATGGTTCATGATCGGCTCGGCTGCCGTTTCCCTCGTTGCCCTGCTCCTGCTCACTGAAACCTTGCGTTCCAATATCGACGCAATCCACGAAGCGCCTTCTGAAGCTGCCGACCGCGACGAACTTGCTACCCGAGCATGATCCGGCGTATCGGAACATTAGACGGCGTCAACGCCCTGCCCAGTCCATCCCCCCAAGCCGTCGTGGCCAATGGCCTGGTGTTTACCTCAGGACAGGTACCGCTGCGCACCGGCCCGGACGAGGAGTATCGGAACTTCGCCGACGACGTACGACTGGTGCTCGCAAACCTCTCGGCAACTCTCGAAGCGTCGGGATCCAGCCTGAATCACGCACTGAAAATCACTACGTTCCTCACGGATCCACGGCTGGCCGAATACAACGAGATCTACGCGGACGTATTCGGCGATAACCTTCCGGCCAGAACGACCGTTATGGTGTCCGAAAGCAAATACAGCATCGAAATCCATTGCATAGCGGCGGTGGTGGACGGCCAAAAGCCACAGCTAATTCGCCGCATCGCCAACGCGCCCGGGATGGCTCCGGTCTTGGGACCCTATTCCCAGGCTGTCGTCGCAAACGGAATGGTCTTCACATCAGGCCAGATCCCGGCGCGAACCAGCATGCAGGACCAGCCGGAGGACTTCGCCGGACAAGTCCGCCAGACCCTGACTAATCTGGAAGCCATCCTCCACGAGGCGGGCTCTGATCTTGCCCACGTCGCGAAGGTCACCACCTACTTGACGGACCCGGAACAGTTGGCTGAATACAACGGGGTGTACGCCGAGGTTTTCGGGTCAACGCTGCCAGCACGTACTTCATGCTGCGTCGGCATTTGGGACATTGCGCTGGAGATCGAGTGCATCGCGTTGGTAGTGGACGGACCGCCGGAGGACCCAATTTCGCAAGAGCCAAGAATCGGCTCCGATATCCGGGAAGCGGTACAGACATGCTAAAGCGGCTGGCTACATTTCCAGGTATGGCGGCCTCGGTGGGACCGTTCTCCCAAGCGGTGATTGCACGTGGATTTGTCTTCACCACAGGCCAGATTCCACTGATCGCTGGGACGGACGATCGGCCAGCGGACTATGAAGGGAAAGTCCGTCAGGTCCTGACGAATCTCCGAACCGTTCTTGAAGGGGCAGGCTCAAGCCTTGACCACGTCGTCAACGCGACCGTTTACATATCCGACCAGAATCACGACGAGGAGTATCGCCGCATCTACGCTGATGTTTTCGGTTCCCGCGCACCCGCACTCACCTCGATCTGTGTGGGGATCTGGGATTTCTCCTTCGAGATTCAGTGCATAGCTGTGATGAAGGAGGGCGGCAGCTCATGAACGGAACAGTTCGTCTGACCGAGGCTCTGGATGCTGAGCTGGTAAACCGGCTCCAGTCCGTAAGCTTTCCCACGATCGGGCATTTCCTCGAGGAAGGCTTCCTCGATTCGGGCGTCCGTTCGATGCTCGCGAACGTTCACCTAGTTGGCCGAGCAGTGACCGTTCGCATTACCAATGCCGATGCCTTCGCCACGAACCGGGCGCTGGCGCTTCTGGAACCTGGCGATGTTCTTGTCATCGAAACAGGGCATGACACCACTCATGCACCGGTGGGTGCTGTCACCGCGTGTGCGGCCCAATGCGCCGGTGCCGCAGGCATTGTTGTGGACGGAGTGGTGACCGACATCGTGGAACTCCGGAGCGCAGGGCTTCCGGTTTTCGCCCGCGGAACCAGTGTCCTCACGGCTAAGCGCAAACTCGATGCCAACAGTGCGGTGAATGTTCCTGTGCTGTGCGGCGGGGTGACTGTGAACCCCGGCGACGTGGTGATGGCCGACGACAACGGTGTCCTGGTGCTCTCGCCGGAGGACGCCGCTGCCATTGTTGACCTAGCCCTGGCAACGGACCGTGCTGAGCCGGACATTCTGAGACGTCTGCGTTCGGGAGAGGCCATCGACGCGGTTCTTCCCGGCGGCACGGAATAAGCCCCAGGAACATCGCGCTGAAACGCGAAGCGCCCGACCGGTAAATCCAGTCGGGCGCTTCGTCGTGATCTCCAGCGCTCAATGGTGGCAATTCCGCGATGAACGATGGCGTCGCTCAGGGCGCCGAACCAGCCCCTAACTCCGTGGTGCCTGGGCCTTCATGGTGTCGACGATCGGCCGGAGCAGGGTCGGCGAGGTCCGCGGCGCGGCCGTTGAGGACGTGGTCGAAGATCTGGCTCCGGAGGCGAGCCGAAGGTTGCGAGGCTGAGATAGGGCAAGGGGAGCATTCGGTCCGGTTCGCGCGGAAGCATCAGCAGGATCCCGGCTCGAAGCGGCCTATGCCCGCGCCGCGGCGACGTTGCGGGTCGATGAGCGTCGGCAGGTACTCCATCAGGGCGGGGCAGCTGCAGTTCGAGTACATTGAAGCCTTCCGGACCGAGTGGGCCGAGTTCGGTTGTGGATGGAACCGCAGGTGTCCGTCTCGCGCAGCATCTCCCCGATCTCCGACGATTTCAGCTGCCCCTGCTTCGGTGCCGTGCACGGCGGCGAGGGGGTAGGTCAGGTCGAGGGCTTCACGTTCCGTTTCGGCCCGCAGTTCGTTGGGACGCTAGACGAGCTGGGGTGGAACGCCCCGGACGCGATCCCGCAGACGGCCTGACCATGTCATACGTTGCCGGCTACCCCTCGAGCGCAAGCGTCTTGCGCCAGCGTCCGGCGTCTACTTGGCCCTCATCGGCATGCCCGGGCCGAGAGCGGTAGGGGAACAGCGAAGCGGCTTTAGAGCCGTGCAAGCACTGGGGCGAGCCGGTGGATGCCCTCGGTGATGAGGCCGGGGCTGAGCGCGCTGAACGCCAGGCGCAGCTGATGCGACGGTGCGGTGCTCGGCGAAAACGCGGCGCCCGGGAAGAACACCACACCGGCGTCCACAGCCGTCGTGATGAGCGCCTCGGTATCCACCGAGCCAGGCAACGTGAGCCAGGTGAAGAAGCCGCCTTCCGGCCTGGTCCAGGTCACGCCGTCGGGCATGGTCTCCGAGAGGGCCGAAAGGGCCGCGTCGCTGCGGAGCCGATAGGCAGCACGGGCGACATCGAGCTGGCCTTGCCAGTCGTAGTCACGGAGATAGGCGGAGGTGAGCATCTGGTTGAACGCCGGTGGGCACAGCGTGCTCGATTCCCCGCTGACGAGGAAGCGTTGCTTCAGGTGGGGCGGAACCAGCGCCCAGCCAAGCCTGAGGCCGGGAGCGAAGATCTTAGAGAAGGAACTCAGATAGATGACATCCTGCGGATTAGCCGCGCGCAGTGCGGGCAGGGCATCCCCGCGGTACCGGAGCAGTCCATAGGGGTTGTCCTCCACCACGAGGATGTTGGCGTCCCGGCAGATGTCCACTACCTGCTGCCGCCGCTCCACGCTGAGCGTCACACCTGTTGGATTGTTGAAGTTGGGAATCGTGTAGAGGAACTTGATGCGCTTCCCCACTCCGCGCAACGCATGGATGCGTTCCTGCAGAGCCTCCGGGATCAGTCCGTCGGAGTCCGTTAGGACCGGCTGGACGTCAACTTCGTACACGGAAAACGTGCCCAGGGCCCCCATATACGTGGCGTCATCCGTCAACACCGTGTCCCCCGGATCGCAAAGAATCTTCGTCACAGTGTCAAGGCCGGACTGGGATCCGATGGTCACGGAAACGTCGTCGGGGTCGGCGTCCGTGATGCCTTCAAGGGACATGATCGAGCAGATCTGCGATCGCAGTTCCTCGGTTCCCTGCCCGGCTCCGTACTGTAGCGCCTGGGAACCCAGGTCGGCGATAATGGCAGCCGCCGTCTCGCCAAGGGCAGTCAGAGGCAGTGAACCGACGTCCGGATTGCCGCCAGCCAGCGAAATAATCCCTGGCCGCGCGGCGACAGCAAAAATGTTCCGCACCGCCAGGGATGGGGTGTTCGCCGACCGCCGCGCCCACAGCTCCGTGTGGCGCGGGCGGACGGACAGTACGTCCGGCTCCGTCGCGGTCACGGCCTGAGGTTCCCCTCGGCGGAAACAGGCTCCAGGTCTCCGTTGCAGAGCCTGCTGGCCACCTCCGTCAGCATCGTCAGACCTGCGACGATATCCTCATCTGTGGTGTATTCGTGCTCATTATGGGAGATTCCGTCCACGCTGGGCACAAACAGCATCACGGTGGGGACGATGTCCTTCATATTCGTGGAGTCGTGCCCGGCCAGGGTCATCACCTGTTTGTTGGACAGCCCGAGGTCGGCCGCCACCTTGCCCGCCAGCTCCACGCCCTCGGGCTGGTAAGGCGTGACCGGCCAGGAGTGGGAGTGGTGGCGTTCCACAGTGACGTTTGCCAGCCGTTCGATCTCGGTGATCCGCTGATGCAGGAGGGCGTCGGCCTCTGACAGGACAGACTCGTCAGCGCTGCGCAGATCCAGCAACAGGCTGACGCGGGATGGCACCACCACAGGGGAGTTCGGGTAAACGGTGAGTTGGCCCACTGAGGTATGCAAAACGCCAGGGAACTTATCTGCCAGTTGGCGGGCTGCGACCACCATCATGGAGCCGCCCAGGAGAGCATCCTTGCGGTCCGCGATGACGGTGGATCCGGTGTGCGCCTGCTCACCGTGCACCACAAACTCGTACTTGTTGGCCGCCCAGTTGGAATGCACCAGCCCGATCGTGATGCCTTCCCGTTCCATGCTGCGGCCCTGCTCGATGTGGATCTCTGCGCAGAACGCAGCCTCGGGGCCCTCATACTCTCCGCGGCAGCCGATGGCGTCCAGGGCCTCACGAACGCTCACTCCGCCGGCATCCTTCGTGGCCAGGGCTGTTTCCAGGTCAAGCTTGCCGGTGTAGACGGACGAGCCCATCATGGACGGCTTGAAGCGGGAGCCTTCTTCGTTGAACCAGTTGACTACTGCGATGTTGAACCGGGGCTGGCTGCCAGGCCCGGCGGAGCCCCATTTCGCCTTGAGGCGGAACGCCGCGTAGGCAGCTGCGAGGACGCCGTATGCGCCGTCGTAACGCCCCGCCGTCGGCTGTGAATCCATGTGCGAACCCACCACCACGTACGGTGCGCCCGGAACTACGTCGTAGAGGCCCCACTGGTTTCCGGCGCGATCAAACCGTACGGTGAAGCCGCGGCTCTCGAGGAGACCCGCAAGCCAGCGGCGCTGCTCGCCGTCCGGCGCGCTTGCCGCCTGTCGGTCCACACCACCGTTCTCGGTTGAGCCAAACTGGCTCATGGTCCGGAAGTCCCGGATGAACGCGGCATCCCCGGTGCTGAAAGCTGTTGTGGTGGTCAAGGTATACCCCTATGAATTCTCTGATGGGCTGTGCTGCAGAACCTTTGGCGTACCGTCGGTCCATTGCAGGCCAGGTGTTAGATGAGTGAACGTGCCGCCGACGGAAGTGGCGAGCACTTGGAGCCCGGAGATATCGTCGACGGCGAGCGGAGAGCCGGACAGCACAGCGAAGTCTGCCAGTTTCCCGGCGGTCAGTGCGCCCTTGATGTGGGACGTGCCAGTGGCCGCGGCGGCTCCGGTGGTATAGGCCGCGAGTGCTTGGATCGGCGTCAGCCGCTCATCCGGATTCCCGAAGACCTTTCCGGTAGAGGTGCGCCGGTCCACGAATGCCTGCATCCCGCGGAGTACGTTGCCGTCTGCCACCGGACGGTCCGAGCTGCCGGCAACGGTCACTCCGGCCTCCAGAAAGGATGCCGCCCGGTAGGCCCAGCCCAGCCGTTCCTGGCCCAGCGAGGCTGTCATGCCGTCGCCGCCGTCGGCGAAGAAGCTGGCCTGCGGGGTGACGGCGATTCCTGCCTCCGCGATCCGGGCCACCTGTTCAGGCCTGGTGATGGACGCGTGCTCGATCCGGTTGGGCACGGTCCGCGGCCCGTATTTTTCCGCGCACTCCGTGATGATGTCAATCGCCAGATCCACAGCCCGGTCCCCGATGGCATGGGCGGCCACGGACCAGCCCGCCGCGTAGGCGGCTTCGATCCGGTTCCGCAACGCTCCCGGATCGGCCTGGAAATACCCGGTGTTGCTGCTGTTGTCGGTGTGTCCGTGGCTGCAGTAGGCCTCGCTGACGGCGGCCGTTTCGCCCAACAGCGAGCCGTCCAGAAAAACTTTGGCCGGCCCAAGGGACAGGAATTCGTTGCCAAACCCGCTGTATATGCCCAAATCAAGGCCTGCCGCGCCAGCCGAATCTGCGCCATGCCCATCCAGTGGGTGGAGGGCATCCAGGACCGGCATGAGCTGTGCACGTGCGTGGAGCCGGCCGTTTGCCATAGCGCGCTGGTAGGCGGCCAGTTCCACGGGGCTGTGTCCGATCCACCCGCCGCCGATTCCGGCTTCGGTGAAGCTGGTGATTCCTTCCGACGCGTAGTACCGGGTTCCACGGTCCAGCGCGGCTTCGATGCCATCCACCGTATAGGGCAGGATCAGCTGTTGGATCAGCTGCTGCGCCGTCTCCTGAACCAGCCCCGTGGGCAGACCGGCGGCGTCCCGGACTATCACCCCGCCGTCGGGGTTGGCGAACGACGGTGACTCGGCACCTGCCAGCCGCAGCGCCGCGGTGTTGACCACGGCCATGTGCCCCGAGTTGTGGCGGATAAACAATGGCCGGTTCCCGGTGATCTGATCCAGCACGGCGATGTCCGGAAACTTGCCTCCGTGCTGTGTCTGGCTGAAACCGGTGGCCATGAGCCATCCTGACTGCTGATCCGGCGTCTTCTCCTCGCCGGTGGCGCCAACCGTAGCCATGTCAGCCTCCAGCAGGGCATACAGCTGGTCCAGGCCGCGGGCGTCAGCAACGTCCACTTCTGCCAGCCCCAGGCCGAACCAGGTGGTGTGGCAGTGGGCGTCGATGAAGCCGGGAGTCACCGTAGCGCCGTGGAGGTCCAGGACCTTAACGGCGTCCAGCCCGTACAGGTCTTCGTCGAGCCCGACGACGCGGCCCTGCCAGATGCCCAACGAGGTGGCGTGCGGGCGCCGCTCGTCCATGGTGATGATGTCCGCATTGCACAGCAGCAGATCGAGTTTCATGGTTTACCTAGCGTGGGTTCAGCGGTGGGAGGTGGTGACGGACTTGATGCGTGTGTAGTCTTCGAGCCCGAAGACGGAAAGGTCCTTGCCGGTGCCGGAGTGCTTGAATCCGCCGTGCGGGGCCTCGGCCGGAATCACCTGGTGGCAGTTGATCCAGACGGTGCCAAAGTCCAGCTCATTGGAGACCCGGGTGACCACTCCGTGGTTGTTGGACCAGACGCTGGACGCCAGGGCGTACTTGGTGCCATTGGCCAGCTCCAGTGCTTCTTCCTCGGTGCGGAAGGGTTGGACGGTGACGACGGGGCCGAAGATCTCATCGCACACCACCTCGTCGTTTTGGAAGACGCCATCGATTACCGTCGGGGCGAAGTGGTAACCGGTACCCGTGCGCTTGCCGCCGGCGAGGACCTTGGCGTTGGCCGGCAGCCGCGACATAAAGCCCTCCACCTGATCCAGCTGGGCGGCACTGTTAAGCGGTCCGAGGTCGGCACTGTCACCGCCCACCTGAAGCGCGGTAGCGGCGTCGGCGAGGGCGGCTGCGAACTCGGTGTGGATGGTTTCGTGCACCAGTACGCGGGTCACGGCGGTGCAGTCCTGCCCGGCGTTGAAGAACGCACTGAGCGCGATCTCCTTGGCGGTCAGCGCGATGTCGATGTCGGCGAAAACTATCGCCGGGGCCTTGCCGCCGAGTTCCAGATGGACGTCCTTGAGCGTTTTCGAGGCCGCGGACATGACCTGCGCCCCGGCGCGGGTCGAACCGGTGATGGACACCATTTCCGGGATCTCGTGGTCCACCATGGCCGCGCCGGTTGCGCGGCCGCCGCAGAGGATGTTCACCACCCCTGCAGGGTAGGCCTCCTGTGCCAGCTCACCCAGGATCACTGTGGACCAGGGCGTGGTATCGGCCGGCTTGAGCACCAGCGTGTTGCCCGCAGCCAGGGCCGGCCCGATCTTCCAGATGGCCATCATGAACGGGTAATTCCAGGGAGTAATCTGGGCGACCACTCCCAGTGGTTCCCGGCGGACCGTCGAGGAGAATCCCCTCACGTATTCGGTCTGTGCCGTACCGGATACCACCCGGCACGCACCGGCGAAGAAGCGGAGCTGGTCCGCGCCCCTTAGGATTTCGATCTCCCTGGTGATCTGCCGGGGCTTTCCGGTACAGGCGACTTCCGCCTCCAACAGCCGGTCGGCGTTGGCCTCGATCAGGTCAGCCAGTTTGAGCATCATCGCCTGGCGTTCGGCCGGGGTGGTCCGCTTGTAGCCCGTGAACGCCGTGTGCGCGGCCTGGAAGGCACTGTCCACGGTGGCTGAGTCGCTGTCGGGTGCGCTGCCGAGCTGGGCACCGGTGGCCGGATCGAAGAAAGGCAAGGAGGCCGCTGCCGGAACGGACTGGCCATTAATGATGTTGTTCAGGGTGATCATGGAATACTCCGGTCAGTTGCTGGCGGTCTGGGGCGAGCGGGTGGCTGGGTCCTGCGGCAGGTGCAAGACGGCGGGAAGCCCGGAATCGGCTGCCCGCCGGAACGCGGCAGCGAAGTCTTCTGCCCGATCCACCCGTTCGCCGTAACCGCCGTAGGAGCGGGCCAAGGCGGCGAAGTCAGGATTGGTCATGTGCGTACCGGAAGGGCGGCCGGGGTAGTGGTTTTCCTGGTGCTCCCGGATGGTGGCGAAGATTCCGTTATCCACCACGAGGGCGATAAACCGTGCTCCGTGGCCCATTGCCGTGGCGATCTCCTGCCCGTTCATCATGAAACAGCCGTCGCCTGCCACGGAGATGACCTGGCGGCCCGGGTACGCCAGGGACGCGGCCACGGCTGCGGGGATTCCCATGCCCATGGCGCCGTTGCGGGGTGCAGCCAGTGAGTTCGCGGAGTTGTGCTTGAGGTAGCGGGCCGGCCAGAGCGAGTGGTTCCCTGCCCCGTACGTGATGACGGCGTCGTCGTCCATTTCCTGTTTCAGGATTTCCATCACGACGGCGAGGTCCACGCCCGTGCCTCCGTCCGGCTGGGCGGTGGAGAACTTTTCGTAGTCGGCGCGGGCTTCGGCCAGCCAGCCAGCGGCCGGCTTCACCTCGGAGGCGGTCCCGGCGAGGACCGTTGCGAAGGACGCGACGTGGGCGGGGATGTGCTGATCCAACCGGCCGAAATGACCCAGCAGGTCGGCGTCGGCGTTGACGACGACGGTTACCGCATCGAGACCACGCCGGTAGCCGTCGGAGAGCACATCGGCGCGGACGCAGCCGACGAAGACCAGGAGATCGGCCTCGTCCAACCGTGCCGCGTTGGCGTCACTGCGGGCGTAGCCCAAGTACCCAGCGTAGGCACCGCTATGGTGCGGAACGGCGTCGTAGGCGCGGAAATCAGCCAGGATAGGAACGCCGTGGCGTTCTGCCCAGCCAGCCAGCGCCTCGGAAGACGACTGATCCCAACCCTCGCCGCCGACCACAACAAGCGGATTGTTCGATGCTGTTAGGCGCTGTTCCATCGCAGCCAGATCCGCCGCGGTCGGCTCGGACCGGGCCACCGCCCTGGGCTCCACAGTCCCGGAGTCGATGGCGTGGACCAGGATGTCCTCGGGGAGTCCGATGACCACCGGCCCGGGGCGGCCGCTCAAGGCAGTGAAGATGGCGTCGTCAACCACGCGCGCGGCGGAAGCGGCGTCGTCGAGCGTCACCACTTTCTTGGCGGTGCTGCCGAACCACGCATTGATGTCGAACTCCTGGAAGGACTCCCGGCCGCGGTCCGCAACCGGGATCAGGCCCACAAAGAGGATCAATGGGGTGGCGTCCTGGTGTGCGGTGTGGACAGCGATGAACGCGTTCGCGGCGCCAGGGCCACGGGTCACCATCGCCACGCCGGGCAGCTCAGTGAGCCGGCCCTCGGTGAGGGCCATGAAACCCGCGCCGCCTTCATGCCGGGTCACCACGGTTTCAACGGAGGAGCCGTGCAGGCCGTCCAGGACATCCAGGAAGCTTTCGCCGGGGACACCGTAGACCCTCTTGATGCCGGCCTTTTCGAGTTGCGCAACGATCAGGTGTCCAGCGGTGGTTTGGGTGCTCAATGCTTCATTCCTTCTTCTTCGATGCTGAGTGCCGGCAGGAAGATGCCGGACAATGCGGTCATGATGGAAACCACCAGGAGTATGATCGCGCCAGGCCAGAATGAGTTGCCGTTGGCGGCAACCAGTGCGGTGGCAATCAGCGGCACGAAGCCGGAAATCACGCCAGCGCCGTTGGAGGTGATAGCTACCCCGGTGTAACGGACCTTGGTGGCGAAGAGCGAGGTCAGCGCGGTGCCGGAGACGGCGTAAGGGATAGACAGTGTGCACACGCCGACTATCATGGCCAGGATCACCAGGACCGGGTTGGCTGTGTCGATGGCGAGGAAGACGGGTACAGCGACGACGGCCGAGGCGATGCCGCCCCAGAGGATGACCTTGCTGGCGCCGTACTTCTCACCCATCCGTCCGGCCCAGATGATGACGAAGATCTCGAAGACCGCGGCGAGGAGCGCGCCCATGAGGAGGGTTTCGTACTGCATCTTGAGGACCTTGGTGCCGTAGAAGACCACAAAGCTGGTGATGAGGTAGAAGCCCCCGATGCCGAGGAGTGCAGAGCACCCGCCGACCAGGATCTGGCGCCAACTATTCGTCAGGACACCTCGGATGGGTGCGTGTTCCGTCTCGCCGGACTCCATCAAGGCTTCGAATTCAGGGGATTCGCTGAGCTTGCTGCGGATCCACATCGAGATGGCCAGCAGGGGGATGGCCGCGATAAACGGGATGCGCCAGCCCCAGGCATCGAAGTTGGTCTGCCCAACGAGGTAGAGCATGCCAAAAAAGCCGCCCGAGGACAGGATGGTGCCGATCGGGGAACCGATCTGGGGCAGGGCGGCGTAGCGGGCACGCTTCTCCACCGGGGCATTCTCGACGGCGATAATCACCGCACCACTCCACTCGCCGCCCACGGCGAGTCCCTGCAGGATCCGCAGCGCCACCAGGATGATGGGGGCCGCGACGCCGATGGTCGCATAGTTCGGCAGCAGACCGATCAGGCCAGTTACAACGCCGATCCCGACGATAGTGATCATCAGGATCTTCTTGCGTCCCACCTTGTCGCCCAGGGCTCCGAAGATGAACCCACCGATGGGGCGGGCCACGAAGCCCACGGCAAGGGTGGCGAAGGAACTCATGGCCGCGACGAACGGATCCGCCGAAACAAAGTACTGGGCGTTGAACACCAGGGCGGCAGCCGTGGTGAAGAGGAAGAAGTCGTACCATTCCAGGGCGGTGCCCACCAGGGCTGCCAGGGCCACTTTTTTCGTCACGCGCTCGTCTACAACGCGGAGTACTGGTGGTCCGAGACCTGTTGCGGGGCTGCTGGTTGCCATGCTCACTCCAATGACGGATGCTAGTGCGGATTGCTCCCGGCGGCCGAGGCCGGAAGCGGTGTGACGGGTCTCACCTGACTCAATTGTCTCAGTAGATTTGCTCAAACTGGTTAGCTAGCGGCAACCGAAATCGATCTGTATGGTGTGTAAATGCACAATCTTGATAATTCTGCAGTCTCCCGGAGATGGTCCGAGCTCGTGGAACTGCTTCACGACCGGGTCGACACGTTGGCAAAAAAATTCATCAGCCAGGTCCGGGAGATCCCGGAATATGGCGAGTCAACGGTTGAGACCGAAGAGATCATGCAGACGGCCCGGGAAACCTTCCACAGGCTGGTGAACGGCCTTAGGAACGGTGGCAGCGCTGAGCCCGGGGCGGACTATGACGGCGACATTTCTGCGTCTCTGGGCGCCAAACGCGCAAGGGCCGGGATTCCAGCCGAAGCGCTGGTCTCTGCCGTCCGCCTGGACTTCACCATCCTTTGGGCAGAACTGCTGGCTATTGCCACTCCAGAAGATGCGCCCCTGTTGACCGCCCGGGTGGATCAAGTGTGGCGGGTTGTCGACGAGTTCGCCGTCCGCACGCATACGAGTTACCTCAATGAACGGGTGCGGATGGCTCAGGAGGAGTCCAGCATCCAGAACGAGTTCATTGCCAGACTCTTCAGTGTCGTGAGTCCCTCTGCGGAGACCGCCGGCCAGGTCGCAGACGCGTTGGGGGTCTCAGTCGATGCTCGTTTTGGGCTCGTCGCAGCCAGTGGGAGCGCCGCCGCCCAACTGCGGGCGGCCCAGGTAAAGGCCGCGGCCAAGCGCAATCTAAGACTTTTTCTCCGGGAATCGGGCGACATGGCCTATGTCTTCTGGCCCGTGGCAGCGCCACGAACGGGAGAAGTAAGGGCAGTTATCTCAACGGTGCCCCAGGTATTTGCAGACATCCCTTGCGGCGTAGCCGAAGCGAACGGCCTGCGCGCACTGCCCAAAACCGCGCGGACTGCTTCAAGTTTGGCGGCCCTCCTGCAGCCCGCGGATACCGGACCACTGTCGGCCAACCATGCGTGGCCCAGGCTTGCCAAGCGGCAACTCGCGGAAGCCGGGCTGGACCTTGTGGAAGAGCTTGACGCTGCGCTTGACCCATGCCGTGGCGTGGAACGGGAAAGACTCACGGAGGCGGCGCGGCACTTTCTTCAAACGGGCAGCGTGACGCTCACCGCGGAAAAGCTATTTTGCCACCGGAACACGGTCCTCAACAGGCTCAACCGGTTTCAGGAGCTAACCGGAATTGACCTCACAGTCCCGGAGCAGGCTGCCCGGCTTGTTGTGGCGTGGGCATGACACATGTTGGCACCTGACAGAAACGGACGACGGCGGGAGGTCCCGGCGTCGTCCGCTTCCGATTTTTGGTGCGCGAGTGGTCAGCGCGGAGTTCGGAATACGCCCGCGATGAGAAAGGAGGGTGGGCTGCAAGCAGATTTGGATAAACCCCACCGACCACTCGCTGCGGCAACGGACCCCTAAGCAACGGCGCAAGCAGAGCCTGGGTGCCCCACTTCTGCAAGGGCGTCCAGTGAGTGTCGGTCATGCCGCTACGTACCCGTTGCCTATGAGATGTGCGGAAAAGTGGAACGAACAGGCATGACCCATGTTGACTCCCAAACGGTGCAATGCCACCTCGGTCGGTGTCCTTCAGCTTCGGCGACGGTGACCTCGCTGAGGCCGATATGACGGATCTTGCCTTCGTCCTGAAGAGCCTAGAGTTCGCCGATCTGATCCTCGAAGGGGACTTCTGTGTCGATGCGGTGCAGCTGGAGGAGGTCGATGCGATCAATCCCGAGGTGTCGCAGTTCCATTTCGACCTGCTGGCGCAGGTTGGAAGGGACGCCGGTCGGGGTCCACCGTTCGGGGCCCTGGCGGGTCTGGCCGACTTTCGTTGCGATGACGATGTCGTCGGCGTAGGGATGCAGAGCGTCACGGAGTATTCTCGATATCCTTCTGGATTTCCTCAGGCGCAGAAATCTCTCGCAGAGCATCAGAGCACGTACCCCGGGACGAAGGGCAGCGTAAACAGCTGATCCTCGCTGCATCCGGTGTTGCCGGCGCTGTGGCCGTCGCCTTGATCTGGCGCACCTACACCCGGTCCTCAAGGACAGGGTCCGCCCGGGGACCCGAGCCGTACCTGCGGCACGGGCATCAGCTCAGGACAGGAAAACCCCGGCGTGCTGGCTCCGGGACGGCAGCCCGCGCTAAATCACCCGCCGGCCGTAAATTACTGGCCTGGTAACAAAGAGAGCCTGCCTGCAGGTCCGGGCACCATGCTGTGGAACCTGGGCGTCCCCGCTGCGCACCTTGAAACGCGCAGGCACCCGGACCGGACGGCTGCCGATGCGTTGTCAAGAACGACGTCGACATAGCGATATACGTCGGATATCTGCCCCCCGGCGTCGGGAACCAAGGGAGACAGTCTTGCCGGGCCGAGCCGAAGGTCGAACCAGCCAACGAGGCGCTGCATCTGGAAGACACTGTCCATCACCCCAGACTAGGCGTGAGGAGCCGCACGGCGCCTGGGCCGTATGGGCTTACATCCGGTTCCGTCGGTGTGCCAGGAATGTAAGGACGACCGTCAGGTCAGGTCGGCGGTTGGCTGGTCATTGTCAGCATTCCGGTGAAGTACTACTCTGATGCCGGCGAGGCATGAGGGTGTTGTGCCACGGCCGGAAGATCCCGGACGGGGCGCTCCGGGCAAAGGAGTTTGAGGATGTCGACTGTCCCGCACCACGGCAAGGCGGCCCGTGTCCGCGGGCGGAGACCATGGTGTATGGGATGTGCCACAGACGAGCATCTGGTCATCGAGTCGATCCAGGTGCTCCAACCACCGCGAACCGGACTGGTGGATGCCGCATACACCTGCATTGGATGCGGCTCCTCCGGCCCTGATTTGTATCGTCCTCCTTGTGGCGGTTCTCTGGATGGCTTTTATTTGCGGCATGCTTGCCCGTCTCGCTCGCTCTGAACGCCGGGCAGGGTTGAGAGCCCCACGTAAGAGTGTGGATGCTTTCGGGCGGAGGCATGGGACCGGAACCCCGAGGAGACTCAGGGTGCGGCGCCGGCGGACGTCGCGGCGGGTCGCCATGCACAGTCCGATCAGGTAGCTACTACTCGTGAACCAGTTCCGCTGCGGAACCAAGCCGCCATTTTCATCCCTTCCTTCCAACGCCCTTAGATAGAAGGAAGAGCTCGGTCTGACCCTTATCCGGGATCGGTCCTTCCATTGGAAGCCTCAAGGGGTGTGCTGTGGTCGAACGAATCGGAGTGTCGTTGCTGAGCAGGTCGCGAACTTCAGCTCTCGGTTGCGGGGGCCCTCGGGGTGATGACTTCCCCGCTGTTGGCGAGATGTTCGGCGATGTCGCGGAGCTTGATGTTCGATCGGGAGCTGGTGCGGCTGAGGAGGATGAAGGCCTGCTGGGCGGTGATCTTGTATCGCTCCATGAGGATGCCTTCTGCTTGGCCGATCAGTTGCCGGGATATCAGGGCTTCGTCGAGCTGGCTGATCTTCTGGGAGTCCGCGAAAGCCACGGCGGCGTGCGCGGCGACAAGAAGTCCGACCTGCTCGGACTCGCTGTTGAACGCGTCCGGGCCGTCGCCGTAGAGGTTCAGCGCACCGAGCCGGTCACCCTCGACGAACAATTGGAACGACAGCATGCTCCGTGCCCCGAGTTCCACGGCGCCCAGGGAGAATTTCGGCCAGCGGTCTTCCCGGCTGAGGTCCGGGACTCGAACCACCCGTTCCTTGTAAGCGGCGTCCAGGCAGGGTCCTTGCCCGGTGGAGTTCTGCAGGGCATCGACCTGGCGCGGCAAGTCTCCCGAGGCGACTTGCGAGTCGACCTTCTTCCGGCCGGTGACGAGGCTGATGGAAGCATGCGCCGTGCCCGGGATCAGGTCCAGGGCGGCATCGATGATAGCGGACAGGACGGCATGGACGTCCTCTTCCTTCTGCAACTCCCGTGCGAGGTCGCTGAGCTGACTTGCCAGCACGGAGCTGACACTGCCCCCTCCGTTTGGGTTGCCGCTTCCCTCTGCCCGGTCCGCGCCCACTACTGCCCTCCGCTGGTCGTATCCGGGGCCCGGTTCTCGTCCGGTGCGGAGAGAGCCTGATTGGCGATCAGGTCGACCCGGTCCGCGGCGGTTAGCCGGTCATCGTTCTGGATGGCGGCAACGTCCCCGCCGTCCACGCGGCCGACGCCGGCGGGCCCCGTTGCACTTTCCCGGAGGGGGCTGGGGTGTCCGTCTTTGCCGCGCGCTTCAGCGAGGTGATGTTCCAGCTTTTCCTCCGCTTCGCGCCGACGCTGCCCGACAGTGCGTATCTGCTGTGTCGTCGGCGCTGTATGGGCGTGCTGGTGGGGCCCGTGATCCGACGCTGCCCCGTCGTACTTACTGCTCATAAGAGCATCGTCCCACTGGTCTTGCTGTCCGGGGAAGACCCTGAATGACCGGCGCAACCGGCCCGGCCGCCGCCAGGTCCTGCCCCTCGACCCCTGACGGTTTCCGCCGTAGAAGTCGTGGGCGCCTACACCACGTTATTCAATAGGAAAGCCCCTCGGGAGAGGGGCTTTCGCGAATGAACCAGTGGGTTGGTGGTGTTGGTCGGCGGTGATGTGCGCCCCCTTTCCCGGACGTCGTGTCCGTTTGCCTGCATTCGATACCGCAAGACTGTAATAGCTGATCCGCGGATCGTCCAACCGCAGTGCGGCGTGTCTTGCCCGCACCCGGATTCGCCTTCCGGTGAATGCGGCGTGGGGCACAATGAATCCACGTGCGGCAGATACGTGACGTCCAAGGCCACCGTGGACCTTCTCAGCCATTTCGAGGCTCAGGAGATCGAGGGCAGCCCGCCGCCGCCCAGCTGGAACGTCGCCCCGACCCAGGACGTGCCCATCATCGCGGAGCGCCTGGACGAAGGCTCCGTGGACCGGCGGCTGTTGATCGCCCGGTAGGGTCTGGTTCCGTCCTGGGCCAAGGACATCAAGATCGGTTCGAAGCTGATCAACGCCCGCAGCGAATCGATCCTGGACAAGCCCTCGTTCCGCAGGGCCGCCGTCAAACGCCGTGCCCTGATCCCGGCGGAGGGCTATTACGAGTGGCAGAAGACCGAGGACGGGAAGAAGATCCCGAATTACCTCTACTCCGAAAAGGAGAATGTCCTTGCCTTCGCCGGGCTGTATGAGTTCTGGCCGGACCCGTCCCTTCCCGAAGATGACCCGAACCGGTGGCTTTTCAGCTGCACCGTTCTGACTACGACGGCGCATGATTCCCTCGGCCACGTTATCTAGGGGTAACGGGCACTGGGCTAGAGAGAATATGACCAGAAGGGTTGAGCCACATAAGGTACGTGCTTCTGGTCTACGTCGGACTAGCGGATTAGGAGACGCCTGGTTGTTCGTAAGGGGATCGCTTACCTGGCGCTGCGATTACACCAGGGGCTTCGGCAGGAACGGCTACGGGTGCAGATTCTGACGGCATCAGGTTTCAGTCAGTTAATAAGTCCCAAGCCTGATACATGAGTGCCCGATGGAAGATGGCGGGTTGACGTTATGAGTTGGCCCGTAATCGACCAATAGACATCGAGGTCTGAGAGTTCCAGATTGGAGACATCATCGAGTCCGCCAAGAAACAACGGAGTTTTATACCCGATGCACTGGTAAATCCTGGGGGTATCACCTCCGTGAGCCTGCCATTCCGCGAAAAATTCTGGTGCGAGACAGGCATCCTGATACTCCAAGAGGGCGTAGTCGTGGAAATCCTCGAAAGTAACGGGCACCTCAAAGACCTCACCCGTTCCGGGCTCGAGCATCACCACTTCAGGGTTGTCAGCTGTGCCACGGTGGTAGTCGAGGGCAAATTGACGCCCCAGCCAGTCGTATCCAAAACATACCCATGGAAACTTCAGCGCCGGATACACAACAGCGGCGTCCCTGGTGGCTTCACCAGACGAGACAGCATCATGGACCCTGTAAAGACCCTCGTTGAAAGTGGTCCCACCATACTTGTCGAAAAGCCTTTGGAGAACTGGCTGCGTTTCTGCCGTCTCAGATGACCGCGTCGGACCCTGGGACGTGGCCGTGAACCGTCTAGCGAAGGTTTCAAACATTCACTAGTTCTAGCAGATGCCGCTGGAGGGCCGGCTGTCATTTTCAGAAGTCGGCTGCACTGAATATCAGAAGTCGTCTGCAATGCGATGTGTGTCCTAAGCGGAACGTTCAGTGGGCCTGATTTTGGCCGGTGGAATGGTATCGGCGGATAAGCCGTCGAGTATGAAAGGCCGCCAGCAACCCGGAGACTGTGGCGAACCCGGCTCCGAATCCTGCCAGCGCCCACCCAGTTGCTCCCAGTGTGTGGAAGGCGATGACGGTGTAAACGGCCGTCACCGCGGCTGCTCCGAACCCAGCGGTGAGCGCGCGTGGCAGTACAACTGATAAGGACGTATTGGCGTCAATCCAAAGCGCCGCTACCGAACCGGCACCCGTTGCCAGCCCGGCAACGGCTCCGATAACGAGCCCAAGTATGGCGATGAAGAATATCTGGCCGCCATTCATGCCCCAGAGCCCAAACTGCTCCGGATACAGGGCTGCCTGAATGGTCGAAATCGCTGAGATGCCGGAGCTGATACACGCACCCAGCAGGGCACCGGTGGAAACGGCCCGGACCAGGAGAGGCGACGCTACTGTCTTTACATTTCGCACGGCTGTCGGCCCCATATTCGACACCCTAGCGGAAGGCGTAGGAGAAGTAGCGCCACCTGCACCGGTGAAGGTGGCCTATACGAGTCAGTCAACAACGACCGATTTTCGGCAGAGGCTACGGGAGGTAGCTGAGCTGTGAGTTGTTCAGGGGTGCCACTGCGATACAGATCAGCAGGACCGCGGAGAGCCAAAGCATCCAGCCGCGGTCGAACCAGCCCCCCGAAGCCGATCTGATCCCTTTGAAGACCAAGATGGGCAGGGCGACAAGCTGAGCGAGGGTGATAGTCATTTCAAACTGCCGCCACCCCGACGTCGAGGCGCAGGACGCCGGGCGGTATTCGCCATCGCAAGCAATCCCGCACCAGCCGTCGAGTCCGGCTACCGATAGAAGCGTGCCGGCGTAGGCGCCCCAACCAAGGGCCAGGATCGCTGCCACGGCCGCCCAAGCGAGGACATTCCTCCTGCGGCTGCCCGGTGTCCAACTGGAAATTCGCTCGCTCGTTGTTGCCCCCATGGTTCCACCCTAGATGCATCGGAAGCGGGTGCCGCGTCGGTCTCGCTCCGCCTATGCGTCCGAACAGACGCCCAGTCAAAAGGGACCCATTGTGCGTGTGCAGACGACTTCGGCAAACGACACCTCTCATGTCGCTTTTCGAACTCAGCTGCACGGATTGTTCAAAGTCGTCTGCACGCCGGCCGTGCCCACAAGGGGAACGTTCACCGGACAACGCGGGAAGCCATCGCGGAGACCTTTGGCACGGATGCCGTTCTTTTCAACGGAATGGTGCGGCACGCGGAGGCCCCGGCCCAGGCAGCCCGCGATAGGGGAGTGCCGGTCCATGAGCTTGAAGAACAAGTCAAGGCCGCCCCCAAATGGTACGAGGTGCTGAAGGGCACAGCCGAAGCCGCACAGAGCCAGCCTCGGTCGGCAGCCAATGTCGCTGAAGACCTTTACCAGATCACCCACGAACTCGTTGCCCGCCTGGAAGCAGCCGAGGAAAGGAACGCATCATGACTGAAAGCAACCGCAAACCCATCGGCGTACCGCCCCGCCGGCAAGCTGACAACGCCTCCGTGCAGAACCTGGTGAAAGCAAACAGGCGCTCCACGACTACGGGCAGCGACTCACCTGCCGCCTCTCCGACTGCCACGAGTCCCGTAAGCCGGTCCGTTAGAGGAACCCTGAACGGACAGTTAGTTGCCGAGCTCGCAGTAAGCGTTCATAGAGCAGCGCCGTTTCCTAGGACGATGCGTTTTCGGAGGTACTGATTGGTCGGTGGAAGCCACATCAGTACCGTCCCGATTACGACGGGGATAAAGGCCCACATAGGTTCTAGGGAAGGGGCTGCGATGACAGCGACGGCAAACCATGCGGCCACAAGGGTGAGGAGGCCTCTGGCCAGTCGAGACCTGTAAAGCATCAGAATGGGAACGCCGATCACGACCACTGTGTATCCGGCCAAAACGGCAAGGGTCCAAGACCCGAACCAACCGGTGTCTCTTAACTCGGGCGGCACGAACAATAGTGCGATCAGCGTGCCGAGGCCGGACCGCACACCGGGAATGAGCCAGCATAACAGACTGAGGGTGAGACTCCACGGCACCTGCCGGCCATCCACCCGCAACTGCTTAAGCACAAGCACCCCAACACCCCCAGCCATACGGCAATTCAACGCTTCCCACTGCTCTCCGTCCAATCAATGCCGGCATGGGCCGAGCCTTGCACAGGCCCTGACCTATTCCTTTTGGGGATCCCTTTTCGGGACGGTCCTCGCCGTAGTCCCGAGGAAGAAGCGTCAAGGCTGGAGGCTAGGCTCGTCAGCCTCAGTACTCCATTGAGATCTGCTGGACCGCGCTCGGTATGAACCCCAGAGCGTTGATCAATGCCAGCGTGGCTATGCCATACCCAACGACCAGGGCAGCAATGGCTAGCCCGCGGCCTCGTTCGCCTCCCAGAGGGATCTGATTGAGGGCAACGTGTCCGGCCCCCACTGCAAAGACAGCGAGAACCGCGACGCCGAATACCCAGAATCCTGCTGCAGCCATGACGGCGAGAATGATGGCCGCAATGGACAGTTTGTTCAGTCGGCCAGTTGATGTGCGAGACGGCACCATAGGCGTACTCATTTCGGTTCCCCCAACCTCGTTAGTACAAGCGAGTCTAGCTAGCACCGCCCGCAGACAGAACGGAGCCGAAGTGTTCGTTTCGGGATTCTATACCGGACGCCCCCGATGCCTGTTCGGGCGTTTGAAACGGTCATCTGTAAGCCAGATGCCGCCTCAACGTCCTCTGGGCCATGCTCCGCGACGGGACACCGCACCAACAACCAACGGTCCCGGCCATCTGAACCACGAGAAAGGATCCACTTGAAACGCTCTGCGACGAGAAGCCATAGGCTGTAGATGACCAGCGCACAGGGGGGTAACGGACTTGGGCAGCGTAAAAGCGGTGGATGCTCACTACGAGACGCATTTTGGCGGAGAGCCTGAATATTGGAAGTTCGACAACAGGCCAGGCACGATTGGCTTGCTCGAATGGCCGGATGGGACATCCCGTCACCGACTTCACCTGTATGCCACGCTTGGACTTCACGCGCTGGTGCCAGCTCCCTTGAACCACGGGCACGGGTTCGAACTGTATACGTGCGTGTCTGCTGGGAGTGAGACATTCAGAGCTGCCTTCGGCATGATGCCAATGATCTGATCTCAGACGGGATCTTCCTGGAGCCCGGCCACTTAGTGACTCCAAGCAATGAACGCATCCTTCTAGGTCTGCCCTTCAGGTCTTGGCTGATACTTGAAAGAACCGACGACTTCATTCCGCCGCTGCACCTCGACAACGGGCACCACGTAGTCTTCCTGGACGCCACACCAGTCTTCGGCGAAGAAGCCCAGCGCGTGAAGGAACACGGCTTGGAAGGCCTGTTCGATCTCTGGGATGAGGACCCACCTAGACTTTCCGACCTAAATCGCAGCCTCCCTGGACCCTTGAACGGGTGATGGGGCTGGCAGACCGCACGAAGCTTCAGCCCCCTGCTACGCCGTAAGCCGATGGCTCAGCGGAACGCCAGGAAGCTTTCGCCACATCCCTGGCAATAACCGGAGCGAACGAAACCCAAGTCCGGGGGCGCCGCTGCGGAACGCAGCGAGGGCACACACCCCCGTGCGGCCGTCACCATGGGCAAGAGCGCAGCAAAGGCCAAGAAGACCCGCACAGGGTCAGTAGGCGCGGAACGGGCCAAAAGCGGCCCCGCTCGCTAAGCAGTTGCCCGGTAGGGTTGCCGGGAAGACTAGTGAACAGAGCAACTCCCGATATGAGGGAGCTGGAGGAGACCCGTGGTGAGAGACCCAAAGCTTGGGGACGTCTTCGTCGTGCCCACGGGGGACGGCCGGGCCGGAGTCGGGCAAGTGGTCGCGACCTACGGCAAAGACGCATACCTCTTCGCGATCTTCGACTTTGTGCTGCCTCTGGACGAGGTGGCCGAGCGAGCCGTTGAGGGTCTCTCGGCGCCAGTGCTGTTTCTCGCCCTGTCGATGGACGCCAAGCTTTACGCTGGCCACTGGACTGTGGTGGCTCAAGCGCCCGTCAATCCAGCCATCCCGCTGCCGGCCTACAAGGAGGCGGTGGGCTCGACCACGCACGTCGAGGTTGTCGACTTCTCGGGAGCGCGCAGGCGGCCGGCGACTTTGTCGGAGGCAGCGTCATTGCCGAATCGAAAGATCGTTGCGCCGGTGCGGCTCGAACGGGCGTTGCGGGCCGCCCTCGGCCTGGAACCGTGGCTAGACCCGTTCGATGAACTCAGGGTCGAGAACGTCGTGCCGAGCGCTTCTGTATTCGGCTGAGCCGGTTCAGCCGGTGATGAGCCCGAGTTTGGGTTTTCATCACAAGTGCGTCGATGACGTTGGTGATGCTGGTGCGTTCTTCGTCGGAAAGTACCAAACGTTGCACCGATCCTTGTTCCTGTGCTCCGGATTCTGCCCGCGAAGAGGTCCCCGTGCCGGGTGGCTATCGGGGAGGAATTTCGTTCAATAAGGCGAGCAGGGACCGGAACGGCGCGGCGTCGAATTCGACACGCCGACGCACGGACCATGCTTCTGCTGTGTCTACGGCATCTCGCATGGCTTGCACTCCATACGCATATGGATCATCGGGTGGATCAAGGGGTACGGCTACCTGAATCTTTAGGAGGCGGTCGGCCTTGCGGAACGCGCCGGTGCGAACTCCTTGGAAGTCAGGACTGACAATGTCTCCAGGGATTTGGAACTCGACGTTAATGTTGAAATCTGACTCAAGTTGATCCCGTATGCCTGACACGCCCCTGGACAATCGCATGAGCGCCTCCCGCCAGACCTTACTCTGGGCAGTAAATCCGCCGACAATGACTCCGACGGAGAGTGCTTTGGGCCGGTCGGGAATTGATTCAGTCACGGCACATCACCCCGAAAATCTCCTGCCCCACGTTCCAAGTTCAAGGGGCCAGGGTTGCGCTCGACGATGAACCGTTCGAGGTTAAGTACCTCGCGCCTCGTTCCGCTCTGCATAATATCCAATACTTTGCCATCGGTTACGGCGAAAATGACGCCCGCAACGGCCAGATTGTAAGTTGATCAGTTGACGTGCAGTCCGGCGCCATAGGCATACTTCGTCAACGACGCCGGAGATTCACACTTCATGGATCCTGCATGCGTCCAAGCCGCCAAGGACATGCACGAAGCCAAACTCTTGGCAGAGGGAGGCTTCACAGGGTCCGAACGGACGCCCATGGAGCAGCGGTACGAACGAGCCGAAAAGGAACTCTTCGCCCGCATGGAAAGCGTCGGCCCGCGACACCGAGAACCGCGTCACCGCCTGAAAGCAGAGAGCATGTCGGCCGCTGACTATCCTTTACGCGGCCCGGAAGCCGGTGCGGCATGATGGTGGCATGCTCGTGGAACAGATTCAGCACTGGGGTAAGGCAACTTTCGGTGTCCCAGCATCGGTGGACGCTGTCCGAGCGTGCGAAGCCCAACTTGGGCGCAAGCTCCCCGACCAACTTCGACAACTCCTGGCAGAGACGAATGGCATCGAGGGTGAGTACGGGCTGGGCCTGCTTTGGACCGCGCACCGAATCGCTGAGGACAACGCCTATTTCCGCAATGACTCAGACTTCCGGCGGCTCTATATGCCCTTCGCAGGACTCGTCTTCTTTGCTGACGCCGGCAACGGTGACCAGTTCGAGGTCTCTCTCAGTGGAAATCACGAGGTCTACGTCTGGAACCACGTGGATGACAGCCGGGTGTGGGTCGCGCCGACCGTCATGCGCTACCTCGAGGATTGGATGACCGGGACACTCAAAGTCTAAGGAGCACGATGTCGACGGTATCGTCTGACAGTTAAAGAATCCCAGAGGGCGACGGCTGTTCGCAGCCGATGCGTCAGCCAGTTAGTGACATTGCCCTGCGCCGGACGTATTCCAGGCGCGCACCGAAGCCTGCCGGCACCTGATCGGGCAATTCGTCGATTGGGAACCATCGGACGTCCTCGCTTTCATCGCTCACGGCGATCTCGCCATCAGGGTCGATAGTTGCAGCAAATTTAACATCCCAATGGGCGGTGCATGAGAACCCTGCGTGCAGGTCGTGCCGGTCAAGATCCACGATCGCGGTAGATAGCAGGACAAGGTCGCCAATTCCGGACTCCTCGCGGGCCTCCCTTTGTGCGGCTTCCGCCACCGATGCGTCCTTCGACTCGATGTGACCGCCGAACTGCACCCAGAACTGCCCCTTGAGATGGAAGCACAGGAGAACACGGTCGAATGCAGGCGAAAAGACGAAGCAGGACCCTGTGACATGCTCCGGGCCGCCATCGCGCCGCAACGCCGCGTCCCCGGCAAAGGTCACGAAGCGTAAATAGGCGTCTTGCGATCCTGACTGAGGAACTTTCTGGAGGCTGGCGAGCAGATCGTGAAGAGGCATGCTGCCATCTTGGCGCACAAGACAACGAACAACTCGATGCCAGGACAAAGGGACCGGTGTCCGTTGTCGAGTCGCGCCCGTAAGACGGTCGATCACCGTGCCCAGAAAACGCGCCGCTACGTCCCGTGCAGGTGCTGGCTCAGTCCATGTACGTAAGACCCGCACGGTGATATGCACGGTGACGGGGGGATTACTGCAACCGTATTCCTCATGACTGGAATCGGCTATGCCCGCGTCTCAACGAACGACCAGGATCTGACCGCTCAACGAAACGCCCTCCTTGCCCTGAGTGTTGAAGAGAAGCAGATCTTTGTCGATCACGGACTTACAGGAGCTAACCGCCTCCGCCCTGGACTCCGTGAAGCGATGGCGGCATGCCGAGCCGGCGATACCCTCGTGGTGACCAATCTCGACCGACTGGCCCGCTCCCTTTCAGATGCCAGGGACATCGCCGACGAGCTCACGACCAAAGGGGTCGTGCTTAGTCTCGGCGGCAACAGTCACGACCCGACCGACGCGGTAGGCCGGCTGCTGTTCAACATCCTGGGAATGGTGGCCGAGTTCGAGGCGGATCTGATCCGGGCGCGCACCCGCGAGGGCATGGCAGTCGCAAAGGCCATGGGGCGGCTGAAAGGCAAGCAACCAAAACTGTCCAAGACCCAGCGGAAGCACCTCCTGACACTCCATGATGCCGGTGGGCACACGCAGGCCGAACTGGCCGAACTGTTCGGGGTGTCACGGACGACTGTGTACCGCGAGCTTCAAGGCGAGCCATCTGTAAACCGATGCGGTGCCGCCCGCTATGAGTGCACTAAGCGCTGCAAAAAGAACACCATTTAGCGCCGCGATTCACAGGTTGGAGCCGCGCAGCGCCCTAGGGCACCAGCAAGCCCGTGCTGTACGCGAGAGCACTACAACGTAGCCCGGAACGACGTGCTGCCTGAAGACTCTGGGTTCCGGCCTCGCCCAGCAAGCGCCCAGGCCTGCTGCACGGGCCTCGCTTCGCTCGGGCTGTAGAAGCGCTTTTTTGTGTTTTTGCTGCTGTCCTGTCGGATTGTAAGTGTCCGCTCCGGCCGGTCTAGCCCCTCCTTCGTCGGGGCCTGCGGTGCAGGAAATGTCCCTGCGGCGCTCCTTCGTCGCTGATTTCCTCCGGTAATTTCCCGCCCCTTGCCCTGCGGGTAGACAGGCCTCCGTCGGCCACAGCTCCGCAAGCTTCGCCAGCAGCCAAAACAACGGGGGAGAGGGGAGGCTGGCCGGTCACCAAAGCCGCCCCGCTATGGTCCGCGCCAGCACCCGATTCCAGCCGCTTGACAGACATAGAAGCGTCGGGGGGAGAGGGGAAGCTGGCCGGTCACCTAAGCCGCCCCACCGGAATCCTCTGCAAAAGGAGCAACACCATGATTGAAAAACTGAACCTCACTGGTCCCGCTGACCTGCTGGCGACCATCCCGCACCTGCTGGGGATCACGCCCTCGGAATCGTTCGTGGTCTTCACCGCCCAGGCCGGCGCCCTCGGCGCAACGCTGCGCGTGGACGCACCCGACGACGTCGAGCCGGGCAACTACGCGCAGACGCTCACCAGCCACGCCGCCAACGATGAGAAGGCAACGGCGTCCTACCTCGTCGTCTACACCGACGAGAACCAGGACAGCTACCCCTACGCCGCGCACGTCGCCGCGCTGGTGTCCGAGCTGCCCGCCGCCCGGATGCCCGTGCGGAACGTCCGGCTCGTGACCTCCACTCACTGGACGGAGTTCGGCACGGACGAGGAGCACCCGTTGGAGCAGATCACCGACAGCCACGCCAACGCGACGTTTACCTTCTTCGGCAGCGCCACGGACATCGACGTCTACAACCCCGCCCTGCTGGGCACCTGGGCCATGCCGGTACAAGCACCCGAGGGCACCGAAGCGGACACTGAGGCTGCATGCACCGCGTGGGCGACCGTGCTGGACAGTATCGGGACCCCGGACCGTGAAACGGCCCGGAGCATTGCCGGAGCGTTCCAGCACACAATGGTCCGGGACTTCCTGTTCCGCGAGACCATCACCACCCAGAACGGCAACTTCGCGGACGTCATCCTCGGGACCTTCACCGGACGACCGGACTGGAACCGGGTGGACCGAGCCCAGGCCATTGCGTTCGAGCTGATGAAGGCAGTCCCGGCAGGCCAGCGCGCACCGATGCTGACCCTGATGGGGTGGCTGGAATGGCTCAAAGGCAGCGGCACCCAGGCTGGCCGGTACCTCAAGCACGCTTGGGAGGAACACTGCCGATCTAGCCGGCATTGTGAAGACGCTTGCCGATCGGCACGTCGGACTTCGATCGCTGACTGAGACGTGGCTGGACACCACGACGTCCCAGGGCGTGCTGATGTTCCACTTCTTCTCGGCCATCGCCGAGTACGAACGGAACCGGCTGCGGGAGCGCACCCTGGCCGCCCGGTCGAGGGGACGCGTTGGCGGCCGGCCAACCAAGATGACCCCGGACAAGGCAGCCACCGCCCACCGAATGCGTGGCGAAAAGCGGACGTTTCGCGACATCGCGAAGACCATCGATGTCAGCGAGGCGACGGTGGTTCGTGAGCTCGCCCCCCAACGGAAGAGTCTTCAAGCCCCGCAGGAGTATGGGTGCGCTGTTAATCCGCCGGTGCGTCATGGCTTGTGTCAGAGGGCGGAGAGCAGATCGCGGCTGCGCTGGTTCTCGCCGGGCGGTGGATCTAGAGCGGGTGAATGTTGTCCGTCTGAGGACCTTTCGGGCCCTGGATCACGTCGAACTGGACTTTTTGGTTCTCCTCCAGAGAGCGGTAGCCGCTACTGGCGATGGCGGAGTAATGGGCGAAGACATCCGCGGAGCCGTCGTCGTTGCTGAGGAATCCGAAGCCCTTTTCGGAGTTGAACCATTTCACTGTGCCAGTTGCCATGTGCTTTTCTTCGCCCTTTGCTGTCTGTTCGGTCGGACGCAACGCGCCCGGCCGCTGCGGACGACGTCGTCCGCCTTCCTCAACCTACCCGCCGGGAGGGACGCAGCCTACGGGACCTCGGACCCTTGCGCATGGGGGGACAGGCCGTGGTACGCATCTATCCGACGAGCACCATGAGTGACATTTTGCGGTGCGAGAATGACGCCGCCTATCGCTGCGATCCGCACTTCTGTTGGTCTGTTCTTCCGGAAAGCTGAGACGTAACCTGAAGCCACTATCCGAGTAGGCCAGAAGCTGAAGGGGAACATCATGACCATTCCGCCGCAACGTGAACCAGCCCCGTTTCCCCCTGAGCCTGTTCCTGCCCCGGGTCCCCCCGATCCGACTTCGCCCCCTGCACCGCCACCGGGTCCGGAGCCGCATCCTGATTCTCCGGACCCGACGTCCCCCGTACGGCCCGGCCCAGGTCCGGTGCCGGATCCGGGACCCCCAACCGAGGACCCCACCCGCCGATCCTGATGGCCCGGCCGGGAACCCGGTGCCTCACACTTCACTGGTCGTTCTGCTCTCACGACGGTCCCCCAGCCGATCTTGACTGACACTTCGCCGGGCGCGATCCGACCGGGAGAGAGGATGCTCGGATCAGCGGCCACGTCCTCCGTGGGAGGGTTCTGCGTCCGGGCCTGAAAAACACGGTCAGAAGCCCCTATCGTGCGCCGGCGTGAGGCGGCATCGTCCCTTGCAGGGGGCTAGCTGCCATCAGTACCATGCAGGATCACCAGGTCCGCAGATTGCCCGTCATCGACGGGCGCGTTCGGCGGATTCCGCCAGCGTCCTGAAGACTTCCTCCGGGGGAGCATCGAGCGTGCATTCCAGGTTCAAGACCAGCCCGGCGGTTTCCTCGTTCATCCTACAACTCTGGCATTCGGCGGACGCAGACGGAAGCGGGCCGCGCTCGCAACCGCTGTCAGGTCGCCAGCGTCAGCAGCTTGCCTTCCGTCACGGCCTGGCGGGACAGCGTTTTGTAGCCCTCCTGCTCGAACAGCACCGTGATCACATCCTCCTCGTGCCGCATCACCAAGCCCGGCCCCCATTCCTTGTGGATGACGGCGGCCTGGAGCGGGAACGGTTCCCCGCCTGCTGCGGCTGCGGCGGCGTCGTAGTCCTCCTCGTAGGCGGAGCCGTCGGCGCACGTGTCGCAGTTGCCGCAGGGCTCGGGGAGGTCCTCGCCGAAGTAGCCCAGCAGGAACTGGCGCCGGCAACCGTCAGTCTCGGCGTAGCCGCGCATCATCTCGATTCGCGAGCGGTCCACGCGCTGGCGGGCCTCGGCATGTTCGACGGCGCGTTCCACCACCGCGGGCAGCTTCGCGCCCGCCTCCAGCCGGATGCCGCGCTTCCCGGCCTTGACGGCACGGGTTTCCTGCAGCTGGTTCAGCAGGCCGGTGAGCTTCCGCGGGGAGAAGCCGGTCTGTGCGGCGAGGGCCTTCTGCGCCAACGGCCCGTCGGCGGCGCGCAGCGCCTGGAGGACGGCCATGAGCGCTTCGCAGTCCGGGGCGTGCCTGCCGAAGAATTTGCGCAGGCCAAGGTCCTCGGGCCGGTAGTGCAAAACAGCGGAGGCGGGTCCGCCGTCGCGCCCGGAGCGGCCGATCTCCTGGTAGTAGCTGTCCAGCGCCTCGGGGATGTCGGCGTGGACCACGAAGCGGACGTTGGGTTTGTCGATGCCCATCCCGAAGGCCGTGGTGGCCACCACCACGTCGAGCTGGTCGTCCAGGAACTGCTCGTGGACAAGGTCCCGCTCGCTTTGCTTCCGGCCGGAGTGGTAGGCCGCGGCGCGCAGGCCGCGTTCAGTGAGCTCTGCGGCGTAGGCCTCGGTGTCCTTGCGGGTGGCGGCGTACACCAGGCCGGGGCCCTGGAGCACGGACACCTGCTCCGTCACGGCGCGGCGTTTGTCCCTGTCAGTGAGGTGGCGGACCACGTCCAGGCTGATGCTGGGCCGGTCAAAGCCGTGCACCAGCACCAGCGGGTTCTGCATGCGCAGGCGCTGCTGGATTTCGTCGCGCACCGGGGGAGAGGCGGTGGCGGTGAGGCCGACGACGGGCGGGTTGCCCAACTGCCCGCGGACCTCGCCGAGACGCAGGTAGTCGGGCCGGAAGTCGTGGCCCCAGGAGGAGACGCAGTGCGCCTCGTCCACCACGAACAGCGAGACGTCCAGGGCCGCGAGCCGCTCCACGGTTTCGGTCTTGGCCAGCTGCTCGGGGGCCAGGAAGATGAAGACAGCGTCGCCGCGCTCGGCCGCGTCCCAGGCGTCGTTCACCTCGGCATCGTTGCGACCGGAGTCGATGGCGACGGCGGCATTCCCGCCCAGCGTTTCCAGCAGGCCGTCCAACTGGTCCTCCTGCAGTGCGATCAGCGGGGAAACCACGACGCCGGGACCGCGCCGTGCGCTGCCTGGCTCGGCTGGGTTCCGGGCTCGTTTCGCTTGGTGCCGGTGCAAATGCAACGCGGCCACCTGGTAAATAGCCGACTTGCCCTAGCCGGTCGGCATCACGGCGAGGACGTCCCGGCCTGCGGCGAGGGCCTTCATGCCGGCGAGCTGGCCGGCGCGCAGCTGGGAGAGCCCGAACGTCTCGGCCGCGACCTGGCGCAGCCCCGCGTCCGAATCCGGACTGAGGACAGCGTCGCGGGGGACGGCAGGGACGATGGACTCGGTCATGATGGCAGCTCCGTAGGGTATGCGATCCAATGGCCGGGTGGCTTCAGCCGAGGAATCCAGCATAACGCTTGCCGATCATCGATGAGAGGCTGGCCAACGCGCTGCCCGCAGCCCTACAGCGTAGGCCGGAGGCCCCGATGCCCTATCATTTTTGGTCCTTAAGAGCCGCTGTTGGCAGCTGTTGAGTCTCATGACTTAATGCACATTTCTGTCTCAAGACATCGTGGACAGTGTGTCTCAGGACATCGTGGACACTCGGACCGGTTTTGCTCGGATCATGAGCAAAATGCACCCCGATATCAAGATCCGGCACTTGGTGGCGACATGGACTGAGGATGCTGAGAGGGGTGCGGTCACACGGTTCTGCCGACGTCATCCAACACGGAGGGGCCGCCCCGGGGCCCTGGTGGAGTACCTCAAAACCCTCGGCGTCGTGCCGATCACCGGCAAACCCTACAAACCCACCACCCAGGGCAAGAACGAACGCTTCCACCGGACCGGCACACCTACCTGAACCGCCAAGCTCCCGGCTCGCACGCGAAAAGAACGGCCTCCCGTACTGCATGGAGTGTGAATGCTAGTCCAGCGCCACCGATGCCGAACTAGCAGCAACCCCTGCCTGACCGGACCGGTTCAGGACCCGAATGGGTGGCCCGACCTGCGCACGCGGCTGGAACCACCCGATTTTCAGAAGAGAGGGTTCCAGCGGCGACCCTCTCGTCCGCTGGATCCGTGCTAACCCGCCATCATTGCTGGAGCGGCCGCACAGACGAAGGGCGACTAGCCCTGCCTGATGAGGCCACTTCAGTTGGGGTTCTTCTTAACCTGACGTGCGCCGGAGTCCATGAGGTGAAGGGCCACGCCGCCTGCGATGAGCAGCACCCCGAACAGCAGAAATCCCGCGTCCCATATCCAGGGGCCCCCGAGGTCATCACGCACGTGGTGGATCTGCAGTATCTGATGATTAATCAGTCCCTCGACGACGTTGAACAGGCCCCACCCCGTCAGGACTAGCCCGAAATGAAAGCTCCAGCTGGGAGCCCTCCGGCCTTTCCGCCAGGAGGCGATCGCTGCTGTCGATCCTGCCAGGACGAGCAGCCAGGTACCGAGGTGAAAGAACCCGTCCGCCAGCGTATTGACTTCGAGACCCTCTACGGTCCCAACGGGAAAGTCCTCGACGTGGCTGACCATGTGATGCCACTGCAGGACCTGGTGCAGAACGATCCCGTCGATGAACCCACCCAGGCCTAGGCCAAGCAACAACCCGGCCGCCCGCGAGGGCAGGACACCGGTGTCCGCCGGTGTAGTGCGATCTTTCAAGAGTCAGCCTCCTGTTCCCCGGGTGCGGGCCAGGTCCCAGCGTTGATTCGGGTCCGGTCGAGCAGCGGTGGCGGCGGCTCTTCACGGCCTAGTGGCGGCGGCCTGGCGACGGCGGGACCATAGGACCGGGATCGCTCTTAGGACAGCCTGTCTTTTCCTCGCGCGCGCGCATTACGCGGTTGATGACGAGAGGGGCGAGAACGATAAGCACCTTCTTAAGCACGGCTGTCCTTTTGGTTGTCAGGCGGCTCGGACTGATCGGGGAGCTTTCTCAGCTGGTCCGGTGGCCCTGGGCTTCGTTTGGGGTGTCCTGTTGGTCCGCGTGGTCCTGTCGTAGCTCACGTCCCAGCCGGATATCCTTGTCTTCTTTTTCCTGGAGCTTGTCGCTCTTCTTCGTGTCGCGGGGCGGGAGTTGGAGTGTTTCCTCTGCTTCGATGCCTGCCTGGAGTTGGCGGCCGCGTTCCATTTCGGCGTCGAACTCGGCGCCGAAAAGCAGTGACATGTTCAGGATCCAGAGCCACAGGAGCATGATGATGACCCCGCCGATGGCGCCGTACGTCTTGTTGTAGTTGCCAAAGTTGGCGACGTAGAATCCGAACCCCAGCGATGCCAGCACAAAGATGACAAGGGCGATCAGGGATCCAAGGCTCATCCAACGAATCTTGGGCTGGCGGACATTCGGGGTGGCGTAGTAGAGGATTGCGATCACGAGGATGACCAGCAGGATGATGAGGGGCCACTTCGCGACGTTCCAGACCGTTAGCGCCACCCCTCCCACACCCAGAGCCTGGCCAACGGCGTCGGCTACCGGGCCGCTGATGACCAGCATGGCGGCGAGCAGAGCAACAATGATCACGGAGATGATCGTTACCGCGAGCATGGTGCCCCGGAGTTTGAGAAAGCCGCGGCCCTCGTCGATTTCATAGATGCGGTTCATGGCCCGGCCGAAGGCTGTCACGTAGCCGGAAGCGGACCAGAGAGCAGTTACGAGGCCGATGACAAGGGTGAAGCCGGCTGCAGGAGAGCTGGTGAGCTCCTGGATCGGCTCGCGGATCGTGTCGACCGTGGACCCCGGTGCAATGCCTTGAACGATGTCCAGGAGTGCGGCCGTCGTTTTCTCTGCATCGCCGAATATGCCCAGTAGTGATACGAGGGCCAGCAATGCCGGGAAGAGCGAGAGGACCGCGTAATACGTGAGGCCCGCGGCGAGGTCAGGGCACTGGTCCGACGTGAATTCCCGCAGGGTTTTACGGGCGATGTACTTCCACGCCGGCATATTTACGTCGGTGGGACTGTCGGGCTTTCTTGAATCGTCCGGGGCGGGCGCAGTGGAGGCCTTGGCCGTGCTGGTTTCGGGGGCTTCGTTCGTAGCCATGGAACGATCCTTTCAATCGTGGCCCCGCCCCGGGGCACTCACTGCGCTAGGGATTCTGGACGTTGTCCTTGGCCTGCGCCGCGGTGTCCTTGACTTCGCTGGCGGCGGTTTGGCCTTCGGCTTTGACGTGCTGGGCGGCGTCGGTGGCGGTGGCCTTGACGTTTTCCATGGCTTCCTGCGTGGTGTCCTTGAGGCCTTCCGCGACGTCCTTCGCAGCTTCCGTCAGTTGGGTGGTGACCGGCTCAGCGGCGGTCTTGAGGGCTTCGGCCGCTTCGCGTTCCTTCCGGGAGGCAGGGACCAGCGAGGAAACCAGCAGTCCGGCGCCGAACGCGATCAGGCCGGCGGCCAAAGGGTTGCCCTGGATCTTGACGGCGGCCTGGTGTGGTGCATCGGCGATCGCGTGCCCGGCGCTGCCCAGGGCGTTCCCGGTGGAGTCGGTGGCGTGGTGGACGCTGGAGGCGGCGGTGTGTGTGGCGTTATCCCCGGATCCCATGATTTTTTCCTTCACCCCGGAGACGGCTTCCCTGACTTTGCCGGTTTGGCGGTGGACGATGTTGGACGGGGTGACTTTATCGGCCACGGCGTCCACGTTTTTCCCGAGGCGGGCCCGGGTTGCTTCGACTTCGGCGCGGATGGCGTCCGGGTTTTCACTCATCAGTGGTCTCCGTTGGGTTTGAGGGTGGGCGGGATTTCCTGGACGGTCTCGACAGTCTGGGGCATGCCCTTAATGGCCTTGAGTTCCTTGCGTCCCACCGAAGCCAGGATCGCGGCGATGACGCCCCAGATCACGGCCACAACAACGGCGGACCAGCCCAGGCCGATCAACTCGCCGAGGGCATACCAGAGGGCAATCGAGAGGAACAGGAGCACAAAATGCCCCGCGACGGCGGCGCCGGCGAGCATGCCGCCGCCCTTACCGGCCCGGGTGGCGGACTGTTTGAGTTCGGCCTTGGCGAGTTCGAGTTCCTGGCGCATCAGGGTGGACAGGTCGCGCGTGACATCGCCGAGGAGGTCACCGAGCGAGGTGTCATCGGCCTTGGCGTGCGCGGCCGTGGGGGGTGGCTCGGGTATTTCGCTGCTCATAGCGGACGGCCTCCACCCTGGGCATAGGGGTCATCCGTGTCCCGCAATGGATCCCCAGCCGGCGTTCCGCCGATCGGCGCCTGGTACGCCGCAGGGCCCGTCCCGGTAACCCTCGGTTCCCCGTAGGCGTTGAGCGTGGTGTCGTCGTCCAACGCCCCGGGGAAGACTGCGGTGTTTGTGCTGTCAGTTTGGTACTGTCGCGGCGGCAACGTTGCGGCGGTACCGGAGGCCGGGGGTCCGGCCTGCAGACTGCGGCCCAGGCGCCCGGCGAGGAGTCCGGCCCCTGCGGCAAGGAGCAGGAATGTGCCGGGGCGCTGGCGGGCAAAGTGCTTGGCTTCGTTCAGCACGGATCCCGGGTCCCGGTTGCCCAGCCAGGAAGCTATGGAGTCTGAGCGCTCGGCAACCTGGCGGACGAGGTCCGATGCGACGCCCCGCTGGTCCGGCGCGTCGGCCATGGAACGCAGCTGGGAGGAGATGGCCCGGAGGCCCTCGGCAGCCTTTTGTTGCTGGGTTCCGGCCTGGCTGGTCAGGTCCGTCCTCGCCTGGTTCATGAGGTCACGGGCATTGTATTTCACTTCCGCAGCAACATGGGCGGCTTCGGATTTGGCTGTCTGGGCCACATTTTCCGCGGCTCCGGCCGCCTGGCTGGCGACATTTGCTGCCTCATCCTTGGCAGCTTCGGACCTGGTGGTGGAACCGCCCACGGTAGTGGATGCGGTAGTCGGCGCCGGAGCGGCCGTGGTGGCGTACGGGTCGGCCGGGGAGGGATCTGTTCCCTGCGGCCATTGGTTCTCGGTCATCGCTGCTCTCCTTCGGTTAACGGGATCCGCCGGTGATGGACCGGTGCTCCGGTCAACAACTGGGCATGCTTACACCCAAATGGTAAGCACACTTGGTAATTGTTGCGCAAGAGCCAGCAGCTAAGTGCCGCAATCTCATTTCGTCCCTGCGGCCGCACCGCCGCGAGGGGACTCCGGCCGTGAAGCCGGACTGCTAAGCATGCTTGCCAAACCTTTACTAAGCATGCTTATGGTAGATGTGTGCAATGTCCCGCAGCGAGGCGTTGCTATCCCAAAAGGCGCACCAAGGAGACACCATGCTTGCCAAGGAACATATCGTTGATCTGCTGACCCGCAACGGGAACGTGCTTTCCACCGAGGGTGAGAAGATCGGGTCGATTGGCCAGGTCTATTCGGATGACACGGACGGCCAGCCCACCTGGGTCACGGTCAAGACGGGGCTGTTTGGCACCTCCGAGTCATTCGTTCCGCTCGAAAGTGCACGGGTGGAAGGCGACGACATCGTCGTGCCGTACACCAAGGACCAGGTCAAGGACGCCCCCAGGGTGGACGTTGACGGCCATCTGGAACCCTCGGAGGAGGACCGGCTGTACGACCACTACGGCCTGGGCGGCGGAGGCAGAACCTACGCCGACACGACCACCGACAGGACTGCCGATAGGACCACGGACGCAGACACCGTGGGCCGTGACACCTCGGGCCCGACCACGGATGACGCCATGACCCGTTCCGAGGAACGCCTGAACGTCGGTACCGAGCGGCAGGAAGCGGCCCGGGTACGGCTGCGGAAGTACGTCACCACCGAAAATGTCACCCAGACTGTTCCGGTGCGGCGCGAGGAAGTGCGGGTTGAACGTGAGCCCATCACGGACGCCAACCGCGGGGGTGCCTTGTCCGGACCGGACCTCAGCGACGAGGAGCATGAGGTAATCCTTCACGAGGAGCGGCCCGTCGTCGAGAAGGAAACGGTCCCGGTAGAGCGGGTCCGCCTCGGCACCGAAACTGTTACAGATGAAGTGACGGTCGACGAGGAAGTCCGCAAAGAACGGATCGAAACCGACGGCATCGACGACACCCGACGGTAGCGAGGGATAAGTCAGGGTCAGGGCGGCGCTCCGGCCCTGACCCTGACTCTCTACCTCGTTCACCGGTTTTCGCTTGTGCAGCGATCCGCAACTACAGAAGCGCAACGTCAATGACACGCGACATCGAACCGAATCTTCAGGGCACCTACCGCATGGTCATGGCAGCGGCCCGACTGATCCAGCGCCGCCAGAATGAGGCGCTGGCGCCGCTGAACATGACCCGTGCCGCCGTCATCGCCCTCGAAGCCATCGCCCCAGGCCCGCAAAACCAGGAGCAGCTTGCGGCGAAGGTCCATGTCCAGAGCCAGACGCTCGGCAAGGTCCTTGCCCGCCTGGAAGCCGCCGGTCTCCTCACCAGGACCAGGAACCCCGAAGACCGGCGTCAACTCCGCGTGCACCTGACCGCCGCCGGCGAAGCAGCCCTGTCCGCAGCCCGGCAGGCGGAACTCGATGCGTTCCCGTCGACAATGGATGCCCAGGACTGGAACATCCTCCAGGAGCAGCTCGGCAGATTCGTCGACGCACTCAAATTCCCACCACAGCCGCGCCGCCGGCCAGGGACAGAGCCGGAACCGGGACAGGAGCGCCCCCAGGTATCCGAACAAGGCGCCAGCCAGGAAATCTCCCACGTGCCGCACGCCGGACCGGCGGACCCGCACGGCACGGGACCCGGAGCGAACCCGGTCCCCTCCGCCCTGGGGTTCCGTGAATCCCGCGAACATGGTCAGGCAGGCTCAGGGTGACTGGCCAGAACGTGTCCCTTGCGGCCTGTCCCACCATCCTGCGCCGGCGGTCTAGAACCGCTGCGTTTCACGTCTCGTCTACGCGGGCTGGCGGGGCTGATTCCCTTGGCGTATCTGCCGCCGCATGAACTCGAAGCGGGCTTACGGTTCCACGGCCCGGGTGCTAGCGTTGAAATCCCACAACGGGACTTAGGAGGCCGATATGAGCGCAGCTGATGCGGAACGTGAACACCAGAAAGACAATTCTGCCCCCGGGCGGAAGTTGACTGGTTCTGAAGCAGCTGATCAGGGTGAAGGTATTCCCAGCTCCGGTGACGGCATAGGGATCGGCGCGGGCACTGAGGCCAACACGTTTGAACCGGAAGAGGATCCGGACGCCATCGACGACAACGCAAATTCATAGGTGCTTCGAACCTGGGTGAGCGGGATAATCGAGCGCCTCCGACGCGGCTGAAGGGGAGCGGTCGGGTCTCTCCACGGTCGATGCACGTGGTCAGGCAGTCGCGGGATCGCTGGCCAGGCTGTAGTCCTTTGCGGCCGGCCCTGTCATCCGCCGTCGGCTGCTGCCCAGTTTGACCCGCAGCGCCCCACAACGGACAAGAATGCCATGTCCTCCACGGGGGTGATGTTGTGCAGCAGGCACCAGCTTGTGTACAGGCCATAGAGACAGCCCGGTGCCGGGTGGCGGTAGGTATATCCCGGACGGTGGCATCCAGAAGGAATCGTTCAAAATACGAGATGGCTGTCCTGCTGGCCGTGCACCCAGCGGCAAAGGAACTCTCAGGACTCCTCGCCAACGTCAATCGCGGCGTAGGGAGAGCGGGAGGTGCCCTCCTTTCTGAGCCCGACGCTCCTAAACTGACCGTGTGGCAACGGCAATGCTTTTCGGTGTGATAGCTTCCAGCGCCCTGATCGTCGGGGCCTTCGTGGGAGTCCGTTTTGAGTTGCCCAAGCGGCTCCTCGCGATGCTCCTTGCGTTCGCGGCCGGCGCACTCATGACCGCCCTGACGTTCGAGCTGTTCGAGGACGCCTGCGAGCGTGGGGTATCGTGCGGGCCGCACTCGGACTGCTTGCCGGCGCCCTGGTGTTCACGATTTTGAGCGCGCTTCTGGACCGGTGGGCGCAGCCCGGGGCCAACTCGGCCCCGCTGACGAGTTTCGGGGAGCGCGAAGCGTGACACCGATGCCGCCGCCGCAGAGAAAGCGCCGAACCCGGTGACCACCCGCGGTGCCGCCGGAATGGCCCTGTTGGCCGCGATCTTCGTCTCCAATCTTCCGGAAGCGCTCGTGGGGGCTGCTTCCATGGGCAGCCAGGGCCGATCGTCTGGGGCCATCATGGGCCTCTGGACTGTCTGCGCCGTGCTGCTGGTTGCTGCTGTGGTGCTGGGTGCTGGCCCCCTGTCGGGTACGGACCCCGCAACCATTTCCCTGCCGCTGGCCTCGCCGCGGGCGCCGTCATCGCCTCGCTCGCAGACACCCTGATGCCTGAAGCCTTTGAACACGGCGGCCCCGCCGTGGCTCTGAGCACGGCCACGGCTTTCATCCTCTCCTTCGTGCTCTCACTCGCCTGACCGGGCAACAGCAGCGCTGCACGACGGCCCAGGATCTGGTTCTGACAGGGAACGGAGCCGGACTCAATTTGACGGGATGTCCGGCACGCGGCGTGAAAGGTCAGCATGTTAGGAGGATCGCCCGGGGCCGTGGTCAAGCTGTTGCAGCCGTTTCGCTTCGGGTCGTGTACGGCGGGTCCACCGGGCCGGCCCTACGCCACTCGGTCTCCGCGGCCTGCCGGATGGCTCCGTGTGCCGTGCAGGACCGCTGCGTTTCTGTGGTTTCCACACAGCTTCCCGGTGAGACAATCATCGTGTTGGATGCGGTCAATCCGGGAGGTTCCGGAAGGGGGACCTGATGGCACAGGGGCACGGGCCCTGGGAGCCCCAGGAACAATGGTGGGTGAGGGACAACCTGCGGGAGGCCATCGACCACCTGGTGGAAATGGGCTACACGGTCGGTGGCGGCCAGGCGGAGGACCCGGAGCTTATCGATCCCGAAGGCTCCGCGGTGCAGACGTGGCGGGATGACTACCCGTATGAACAGCGGATGTCCCGGGAGGAGTACGAGCTCGAAAAATACCGCCTGCAGATCGAACTGCTGAAGTTCCAATATTGGGGCCAGGATCACGGTCTTAAAGTCGTTATCGTTTTCGAGGGCCGCGATGCCGCAGGCAAGGGCGGCACAATCAAGCGTTTTACCGAACACCTGGATCCTCGCTCGGCCCGGACAGTGGCTTTGAGCAAACCCTCGGACCGGGAGCATGGACAGTGGTATTTCCAGCGCTACATTCAGCACCTTCCCACCGCCGGGGAAATCGTGATGTTCGATCGCTCCTGGTACAACCGGGCCAACGTCGAGAGGGTCATGGGCTTTAGCACGGAAGAGGAGTACGACACCTTCATGGTCCAGGCGCCGCTATTCGAGAACATGCTCGTGGCCTCCGGAATCCACCTGACCAAGTTCTGGTTCTCCGTCACCCGCCGCGAGCAGCGTACCCGCTTCGCGATCCGCCAGATCGACCCGGTCCGGCGCTGGAAGCTATCCCCTGTGGATCTTGCCTCCCTGGACCGGTGGGAGGAGTACACGGCCGCCAAGGAAGAGACTTTCCTACGTACCGACACGGATCATGCGCCATGGATCACCGTCAAGTCCAACGACAAGAAGCGGGGCCGGATCAACGCCATGCGCTTCTTCCTCAACCAGTTCGACTACGACGAGAAGGACACCTCGATCGTGCATGACCCGGACCCACTCATCGTGCGCCGCGGCCGTGAAGCCGTTGGCGACTAAACCGGCTGACCCCGCCAGAGCACCGCAGTACTAAGCATGCAGTTCGACGCCGGCCAGGGCTTCATGCCGCGCGCGGACGCCGTTAGGAGTCGCGGCGCGGCTTTGTTTGCCGGTCTTCCGCGCCGGTCTCGAAGGGCGCGCCTGCGGCCGGCGGCTCGCCCGCCGCGAGACGGTCTGACTCTCGAGCCCCAACGACAGACTGCGCTCCACCGGATCCGGCCTCGGCAGGTGAAGGTCCGGGCGGTGCACCCCCGGTTGTTGATGCGGAGCCCGTCATGGTCCGTTGTCCCTCGGTCATGGCGGGGTCGTTGAACACCTGCTCAACGGGCGCCTCGCCTGTCTTGGCCCGTTCCGGATGCGAGTGATCCCCCTGCGCCTTGGTGCCCGACTCAGCTACGTCAACCGCCTCTCCCACATTTGCACCGCTGCGGGAGTCATCGGCCTGGGCGTTCGCACCGGGCGAGGAGCGCCGGGCCTGGGAGGTGGCGTCCTGGGCGTCTGGTTTCAGTTCTACGGGTGCCTGATCCGCCGGCAATTCAGAGTCGCTGCGGTCGGTCATGATCCCTGCCTTTCCGAGACGAATTCATGCATCTACTCCGGGGCGCTTCAAGTCTAGCCAAAGCTACGGCACCCCAACAGGTCCGCGTGTGCTGCCATCCATATGTCGATGTGGGGATGGCGGTGCTCTTCGGTGTCTTGACTTCCAGTGCCTTGCTGCTGGAGTCTTCGTCGGCGTGCGTCGTTCGCGGCGGGGTGCCCTGAGCACCGCCCTGACCTTCGAGTTGTTCCAGGATGCCTACGATCGCGGCGAAATTTGGTTCGCAGCGACCGGCCTGTTCATCGGTGCCGCCGCGTGCGTGCTCTCGTGTTCCCGCTAATCCTGCGACTGCGGTTCAACCGGGTCGGGGCCCGCTTCGGGACTGCCCATATCCGGATCGATCTTGTTTGCAGCATCACCAGCAAGGGAGTCTCGTCCGGACGCATCCTCGGATGGCACTTCGTCCCGTTCACCCTCCCGCGGTTTCTGAATTTTTTGGTCTTTGTTTCCCATGTCTGTGCTCCTCCAAATTTGTGCAATTTTGATCAGAGACGAGTGCCCGCTCAGCAGACCTATCCGCCAGTGGACAGCTTCCGCGTTAAGTGTCGAGGGCGGATGGCCCCCTCAGCCGCGGCCCATGGAGGCAGTCGGGTCCCCGTCCCCTTCCGAGGGATCGGCGCGAAGGCCGTCCGGGTCCGGCTCCGGCAGGCCGCCTGGTCCAGGGACCCCGCGCGCGGGACGCACGACGCTTTCCTCGCCCGCTGCTGCTTCGCCGCCCGAGGCCCCCGAGCCATCGCCGCCCTCGCTCGGGTCCAGAGTTCCGGCGCTCCCGTGACCTCGCCCCTCCACGGACCCGTCGGTCCGGTCCGCTCCATCGGCCACCGCCTCCGCCTCCGCTTCCCCGGCATTCGATCCTTCGCTGATGGAGGAGTGGACCTTGATTTCGTCATAGGGGTCGCCGGGCTCCGGCACATGAGCGTCGTCATTCGGCTCTGACAGCCCGGCCAAATCCCTAAGAGCGTTCTCGGCCGCTCCGCGCACGTTGTCTCCGATTCCCATCTCACGCTCTTTCGCTGTCCTCGCATTGCTCTCGTGCGGACTTGACAGCACCAGAAATAGCAGCATGCTTACCAATAGTCCATAGCCAATGAGCACTGAAGGCTGCAGTTGATGAGAGCCCGACATTCTGGCGGCGGACCGGACGGTCCGGACGGGGCGCTCTCGACGGCAGCCCCCGTCGACAGCACGGACGAGTGGAAGGCCCCGACGGTGCAGCCGGGGATCCGGCGTCGTCCTCGAAGCCGGACCCGCTGGAGGGGAACGTTACCGGCTTGGAACCGGGAGGGGGAGTGCCTCCTGGGGAAACCCCGTCCGCGGAGGACCAGATGAGCAGGGATCGGGGTCACGAAGAGTGACCGCCGACGCCCCGGGAGCGGGGCGGATTAGGACAGCGGGGTTCTGCGCCTGTCAAAACAGCACCGCTGCGTCAAAACAGCACCCGTACAGTCAGGACGACGCCGCACGCGCTGCCCGTTCGTACATTCCTAATCTCTGACGGGTGAAATCTTTCGGCCCGGCATCACGGTCTTGACGAGCCCGAACCGGGTACGACGCGCCCGTTGTCCACAGCCTGCAAACCTGCGGCGTTGCTCCGGCGCGGATCCGAAACTACGCATGCCGCCGGTGGCTTCCGCTGAGGGTTCCATTCAGCACTCCGGGGACGACCTCGAAGACTCAGTTCCCCGAACGCGACGCGTGGCAAGGACATAATCACCAGCCGCGCCTGCGGCCCCTACGGGGAACGAAGAAGTATTGAATTATAAGCAACCTTATGATTTCCTGCTTCTAAGTCCTGCCACGGGCTTATCGGAACCCATGGTCAAAGGAAATGCTGACATGGTTGAATCCTGGGAATTTTCCACCCCGAAGGGACAAATCCGGGAGGCCTTTGAGAACCGGCTTGTCCTCGACTATTTGGATCTGGCGGAATCGCTGGCATGGCGATTCGCCAGCCGGAGCCGCGAACGGGAGGATCTGGTCCAGGTGGCGTACTTGGGCCTCGTCAAGGCGGCGCGGGCGTTCGACGAATCCAGGGGAACCAGCTTTGCGGGCTTTGCCGCCCCCACTATCACGGGGGAGCTCAAACGCTACCTGCGAGACCGGTGCTGGGTCGTCCGGCCCCCGCGGGGCGTTCAGAACCTTCGCGCTGAAATCCTGCGTGCAGAACCGGAACTGGCCCAAGCCCTGGGCCGGAATCCAAGTCTGGCGGAAGTGGCCGGGGCGTTGGGTGTTCCAGCCCGGGCCGTTCAGGAGGCAGCGGCGGCCGCATCCAGCATGCGTCCAGATTCACTCGATGCCGCCGATCCATACTCCGATGCTCCGTCGGGGACAGAGGGGCTGGCGGTCCAGGATCCCTCATTTGAGCGGCTCGATGAGCGCATCTGCCTGACCCAGGCCATTGAAGAACTCTCAGGTCCAGACCGGGATCTGTTGTACCGTCGCTTCTTCTGTGAGGAAAGCCAAGCCGAATTGGGCAGGCGGTTCGGGGTGTCGCAGATGCAGATTTCACGGCGGCTGGCGCGGGTGCTCACGTGTCTGCAGCAGCGGCTCTTGCAGGCGGAGGGTCATAAGAGCCCGAGTTCGCGGATGGCTTCCAGCACGTCCAGAGCAGAGCCGGCCAGCAGCGCAGGATCCGGGTCGGAGGCAAAGGCGTCGCCCCGGCGCAGCCGGCCTTTGTCAGTACGATATGCGGATCCGGCGGTCTGACCCCATTAGCCTGGACTTCAACTATTCCCACCGAACGGAAGAACCATGAGCAGTTCTCTCCGGAGAACGATCCTTCGAATCCTGACAAACCCGATGGCGGGGACGGGACCACGCCTGGCCGCAGAAATGCAACGCACGCCAATTATGCCGCGGCGGCCGACCCCGATCCGTTGGAAGGCTCCGCGGGTGCGGTAGGAGCCGGTTCCTGCACCATCACTGACCCCGGTCGGCCGTTTGGCTCGACGCTGCGCAACCGCACGTCGGCAGTCATCCTCTGGACAGGGTTTGATGCCGTGAGTAATTTCAAGGGTGAGCCCGATTGCGTATGGACCGGAGCATCTCTTGGTTCGATGCCCGCCCACGTCGACGTGGCCGACACCGGGAGGCCTACACGCCCAGGCACCAAAGGTGCACCCGCCATAGAACGAGGAGGAAACGATGTCACCAACGAATCCGTCCCATGCGCACGACCCCGCAGAGGGAACAGCCCCCGGTACAGCTCGCGCCTTCGGTAGCGAGCCTCCGCTCAAGGAGCCCGCGCAGCCAGGATCTGATGAGACCCCGGAGGACGCTGCGGTGGCGCCCGAAGGGGTCGGCGAAAGCACCACCCGCCGCGGCGAGGACGTCGTCAAGCAAGAGGGCTCGGAGCCCGGACGGGACGAGACCGGAACGGACGCGACGCCGGCCGCCCGGCAGACAGGTGAGTCCTCGCCCCGCGACTCCACCGGAGTCAATCCTCCGAAGGACCCCGACAGTGCCGCGCCGCAGCCGCAATAACCTCTTCGGCCGGGTGTGTCAACGCGTGAGCCACATAGTCATGGCGAACAACCGAGGGTCGGCCATCTCCCACAGGATGCCCTCGCGCCACTGGCGTCGGAGCGTTTGAACGGGGAGGATCCGGAGGGGCAATCTTGCATCAGATGCAATAGTCGTGGTTCCACTCGACGTAATCGTGGCTATCGGCCTCCGGTAATGGACCACAAGTCGGCTTTGCTGGGCTCAAGGGTCTACGGGGGACTGGTGGCCGGATCTGCTCACTCGCCTTTCAAAATGAAGTTGTAACCCTTCGGGCGGGACTCTCCGCCGCGGCGACCTTCAGCTTGGGCTCTCTTACCACTGAGAAGGGGATCTGAGGGTCCACCCGCCCCTATCCCCAGACGCCGTCATCGGGATGCTCCGGGCCGGCCGCATCTGCAGCCGGCCCGGAGGCATCGGTCAGTCCAGGTCGAAGCGGTCGAGCTCCATGACCTTGACCCAGGCCGCTACGAAATCGTTGACAAACTTCTCTCCGGCATCGTCGCTTGCGTAGACCTCGGCCAACGCACGCAGCTGGGAGTTAGAGCCGAAGACCAGGTCCACCGGTGTGGCGGACCACTTCAGTTCGCCGGTGGCGACGTCGCTGATCTCGTAGACGTTCTCCTCCGCCTCCGAGGCCTTCCACCGGGCGCCCGGGGAGAGCAGGTTGACGAAGAAATCGTTCGTCAGGACCTGGGGCCTGTCGGTGAGGACGCCGTGGGCGGAACCGCCCACGTTGGTGCCGAGGGCACGCATGCCACCAACGAGTGCTGTCATTTCCGGTGCGGAAAGGTCCAGCAGGTAAGCCTTATCGAGCAGGAGAGTCTCCGGCTGGAGCTTCCCGCCGGGACGCACGTAGTTGCGGAACCCGTCCGCCCGCGGTTGCAGGTACTGGAACGACTCGACGTCGGTCTGGTCCTGGGCAGCGTCGGTGCGGCCGGGCCGGAACGGAACGGTGACCGCGAAGCCGGCGTCCCGCGCGGCCTTCTCCACCGCCGCGCAGCCGCCGAGGACGATCAGGTCTGCCAGCGAGACCTTCTTGCCCCCGGTCTGGGCGGAGTTGAACTGTTGCTGGACCGTCTCGATCGCTTTCAGCGCCGTTGACAGCTGTTCGGGCTCGTTGACCTCCCAGCCGCGCTGGGGCTCCAGCCGAATCCGGGCCCCGTTGGCGCCGCCGCGCCTGTCGGTCTTGCGGTAGGTGGACGCGGCGGCCCACGCCGTGTTGGCGAGCTGTGAGACGGGCAGACCGGAGTTCAGGAGCTTGGCCTTGAGCGAGGCGATGTCCTCCTCGCCGATCGGCTCCTGGTCCATTGCCGGGATGGGGTCCTGCCAGAGCTGGGCAGCGGGGACCCACGGTCCGAGCATGTGGGGACCGACGGGGCCCATGTCGCGGTGCAGCAGCTTGTACCAGGCTTTGGCGAACGCGAGCGCGAACTCGTCCGGGTTCTTCAAGAAACGCCGCGAGATCTCCTCGTAGGTCGGGTCGACGCGCAGCGAGAGATCCGTAGTGAGCATCGTCGGCCGGTGCTTCTTCTCAGGATCGTGGGCGTCCGGGATGATTTTTTCCCCGTCCTTGGCCACCCACTGGTGGGCGCCGGCAGGGCTCTTGACGAGCTCCCACTCGTGCCCAAACAGGAGCTCGAAGAAGCGGTTGCTCCACTCGGTGGGCCGATCTGTCCAGGTCACCTCCAGGCCGGAGGTGATCGTGTCCGGCCCGTTGCCGGTCCCGTAGGTGCTGAGCCAGCCCAGGCCCTGCGTTTCGAGGTTGGCGGCCTCCGGCTCCGGCCCGACGTGCGCGTCGGCGTCACCGGCGCCGTGGGTCTTGCCGAACGTGTGGCCGCCGGCGATCAGCGCGACGGTCTCCTCATCGTTCATGGCCATGCGTTTGAAGGTCTCGCGGATGAAGGCCGCGGCCGCCAGCGGGTCCGGATTGCCCATCGGCCCCTCGGGGTTGACGTAGATCAGGCCCATCTCTGTGGAGCCGACCTCCTCCGACATCTGGCCTTCGCCGATGTAGCGTTCGTCGCCGAGCCAGGTGTCCTCGGGTCCCCAGAAAATTTCCTGGGGCTCCCACACGTCCTCACGGCCGAATGCGAAGCCAAAGGTCTTGAAGCCCATCGACTCGAGGGCCACGTTGCCCGCGAGGACGAGCAGGTCGGCCCAGGAGAGCTTTTGGCCGTATTTCTGCTTCACCGGCCATAGCAGTCGCCGGGCCTTGTCGAGGTTGGCGTTATCCGGCCAGCTGTTGAGCGGCGCAAACCGCTGGCTGCCGTCCCCTGCACCGCCGCGGCCATCGTTGACGCGATAGGTGCCCGCGGCATGCCAGCTCATCCGGATCATCAGGCCGCCGTAGTGGCCGAAGTCCGCGGGCCACCAGTCCTGGGAGGTGGTTAGGACCTGGACGATGTCCTGCTTGAGCGCCGCGACGTCGAGCTTCTGGAACTCCTCGCGGTAGCTGAATGCTGGACCGAGCGGATTGCCTGCTGGGTGATCAGTGTGGAGCACGCTGAGGTCGAGCTGGTTGGGCCACCAGTCCGCGACAGTCCGCGGCCGGTGCGCCTTTGGCTGCGGCGAGTCGATCGCCGGATTCTCACTTTCGCTGCCGTGCGAGGTCACGCTGCCGTGCGCCACCGGGCATCCGCCCTCAATCTTGCTGTCCAAACCCTGGGCGCTGCCGGGGGTGGGGACCGGGGGGTGTTCCTGCCTATCAGTCATGTGCTTCCCTTCCATATGGCCGAGGCCGCGGTCGGACTCGGGCAGCCGGTGCAACCCTCCTATTTGACCATGAGCGGGTGTGCTGGGAGACCCCCTCGGCAAGGGAACGTCCGGTTGCCTGACGCACCGAGAACCTTCGTGCTGACAGTACGCCCGCCCCGATGGGCCTCCCAGGATTGGCTCCTCGGGAGCCTCCCCCGGTCAAATTTTCAATGCCGATAACGGACCTTCCGTCAACCTAGGTTGACGTAATCTTCACTATCGGTGCCGCTGCTTGGTCAGGCAGCCTCGGTAGTGACGGCTCCCAGGGGCGCGGCTATGTCCGGGGTGAGGATGCTCAGCCTGTAGTCGGACTGGAGCGGATCGATATGGGCAGGGAGATGGTGGGACCGCGAGCAAGTCCGGAGTTCTTCCAACGCGTCGGGCTCGATCCGGGCCCTGGTCATATCGAGCTCGAGGGTCATTCCCGCGGTAAGCGAGTTGGCGCGCTTCATCACGTCGTACAGGCCGCGGACGCTTTTGAAAGTCACATGGCCCTGGGCGGCAACTCGGGCCTTGGCGCAGTCGAGGTCCACCCGGACCAGTACTTGAAGCTTGTCTGTCACGAAAGTTCTCCGCTCTAAGTCGGGCGCCACGACGCTGTGGCACCCCGGACAACCATAGACGCAATGTGATCCAAGCAACATACTTGGTGGGTCGGCATCTTGCCTTGCCCTGGGCCCGCGAAAGGGCCGGCGCCAGAGTAAAAAAGTTGCGTCAGGCAACCAGCTCCACATAGTATCCGCTATCGGTGTCCTGTCCGGGCGGACGGGCCTGTGGCGGTTTTCTGCCAAGCACGGAGTGGGGCAGAGGTCATGCCCCCTCGAGTAGGAGAGGTCAGGCTTGCAACGAGATGGTGGGGAATTTCTTCCATTCGCGGTGGAAGCGGGCCTCTGCCTCGAGCGCGGCGGACTGTTCCAGGGCGTGCAGCCGCCCGTAGCTGAACCCGTTCTCGCCCAGGACGAATGCCTCGGCTCCGAGTCTGCGAAGAAGCTCGCGGGTAACGACGCTGTCCTGGTGGTCACCGAGGA